>NZ_JASHCG010000001.1:0-242501 GCF_047464215.1 Streptococcus infantis
CATATGATTCTTTCTAATGAGTTGTTTGATCGCTTTTCATTATAGGTCATATGGGACTTTTTTTCTACACAAAAATAGGCTCCATAATATCCATAGGGGATTTACCCACTACAAATATTATAGAGCCGATTTTTTTTCCTTCGAAATTATGATAAAATAAAATGGAGTTTGAAAAAGGAGGGAAACATGGACGAATCAAAAAAACTGAATGCAGTCATTGATGTCATCATGCTAGCAGGAACGATTCTGCTTCGCAATGGTTCTGAGATTTATCGTGTTGAAGATACCATGATTCGGATTGCTCATTCACAGGGCATTATGGATTGTAATGTTTTAGCTATGCCTGCCGCCATTTTTTTCTCCATTGAAAATACAAATATATCTCGTATGAAGCGAGTGACATCCTCCTCTTATAATATTGAGAAGGTTTGTGATGTTAACCAAATTTCAAGGCAGATCGTGGCTGGTCAGCTTGATCTGGATACAGCTTTTATCCAACTAAAGGAATTAAATGCCAAACCGTCTCCCTATACCAATGTTCAACTAACTGCTGCAGCGACTCTCAGTGCTCCTTTCTTTTCAATCATGTTTGGTGGGAATGTCTACGATGCAATCGGAGCGGGAGTGGCGACCTTATTTGCCTTTACTTGCTCTCTCTATGTAGAGAAGTTTATTCGTATTCCTTTTATGACAGCTTTTGCAGGTGCTCTTGTCTTTGGTTTGATTGCACAATTTTGGGCGCGCTATTCTGGTTTACCGTCAACAGCTGATCTGGTGATTGCGGGTGCGGTTATGCCTTTTGTACCTGGAATTGCTCTGACCAATGCTGTTCGAGATATTATGACCAATCACATTAACTCTGGTATGAGCAAGATGTTTGAATCCTTGCTGATTACCCTTGCCTTAGGGGCTGGAACATCAGTCGCCCTCTTACTCATGAACTAATATGACACTAACAACATTTTTATTGCAAGCTCTGGCAAGTTTGCTTGCCATTATTACCTTTTTAATCGTTTTAAATGTCCAGCGTTCCATGCTTATCCCTGGTGGAGTTTTAGGAATGTCTATCTGGCTACTCTATCTGATACTCAAGGAACCAACCAATGTTATTTTGGCAACCTTTATTGCTGCGGTGATTGGTTCTTGTGTTAGCCAGATTATGAGTATTCTCTACAAAACACCAGCAGTGGTTTTTGCCCTAGCCATTCTGGCACCATTAGTGCCAGGTTATCTGTCCTATCGAACCACTTCCTTCTTCGTTACAGGTGACTACGGCCATGCCATTTCTAGTGCCATGCTAGTTATGATGTTGGCCCTTGTTATCTCCATTGGAATGGCCAGTGGGACAGTTTTGTTGAAATTGTATCATTATCTCAAAAAGAATCGAGCTAGCTAAGACTCGATTTTTTGTAGCCCTAAAGTTCTATTTGAAAAATGAGATAATGAACTTGATTTGGTGAATCAAGTCTTTTTTAGCTCATTTGACCTCAATTGTGATAAAATAGAGGTGAACGATTTTTTACAATGAATGATAAAAATAGAGGTAAATATGACAATCGGTATTGATAAGATTGGTTTTGCGACCAGTCAATACGTTTTGAAATTACAAGATTTAGCAGAAGCTCGAGGGACAGATCCTGAAAAATTGAGTAAAGGACTCCTTTTAAAAGAATTGAGTATTGCTCCGTTAACAGAGGATATTGTGACCTTGGCTGCCAGTGCAGGAAATTCTATCCTGACTGAAGAAGATAAGCAAGAGATTGATATGGTTATCGTTGCGACAGAATCTGGAGTCGATCAAAGTAAGGCGGCTGCGGTTTTTGTACACGGTCTACTTGGGATTCAACCATTTGCTCGTAGTTTTGAAATCAAGGAAGCTTGCTATGGTGCAACAGCGGCCCTTCACTATGCTAAGTTACATGTAGAAAATTCTCCTAAATCAAAGGTTTTGGTGCTTGCTAGTGATATTGCAAGATATGGTGTCGAAACTCCTGGAGAACCAACTCAAGGTGCAGGCTGTGTTGCCATGTTGATTAGCCAAAATCCACGCGTTATGGTCTTCAACAATGATAACGTTGCGCAGACTCGTGACATTATGGACTTTTGGCGTCCAAACTATTCGACAACACCATTTGTCAATGGGGTTTACTCAACACAGCAATATCTTGATAGTTTAAAAACAACTTGGGAAGAGTACCAAAAGCGTTATGACTGTACTTTGGATGATTTTAAAGCTGTCTGTTTCCACTTGCCATATCCAAAGCTAGCTCTCAAAGGATTGAAAAAAATTCTGGATAAATCTCTGCCTCAAGAGAAAAAGGATTTACTTCAAAAGCACTTTGATGAATCCATTATTTATAGTCAAAAAGTTGGAAATATCTATACGGGTTCACTCTTTTTAGGACTCTTGTCTCTTCTTGAAAATTCTGATAGTCTGAAAGCTGGGGATAAGATTGCCCTCTACAGCTATGGTAGTGGTGCTGTATCTGAGTTCTTTAGTGTAGAATTGGTTGAAGGCTATGAAAAACAATTGCAGAATAATCGCTTAGACTTGCTAGATCAACGTCAAGCTTTGAGTGTTGCTGACTATGAACGAATCTTCTTTGAAGAAGCAAACTTAGATGAGTCTGGTTCTGCAACTTTGTCAGGCTATGAAGGACAAGACTATGCTCTGGTTGAGATTGTAGACCACCAACGACGCTACAGCAAGGTTGAAAAATAATGAAAAAAAATTGGAATGGATTTGCTAAAAAATCAATTCAAGAGCGCATAGAGTTCGTTAAGTCTCAGGCGCTTACTACTATTGAAGCCCAAGAAAGTCTTGAGCAGAATGAAAATCTCAGTCTAGCAGTAGCGGACCAATTGAGTGAAAATGTGGTAGGAACCTTCTCACTTCCATACTCAATCGTTCCAGAAGTTCTGGTAAATGGTCAAGAATACACAGTTCCCTATGTGACCGAAGAACCATCTGTAGTTGCTGCAGCTAGTTTTGCCAGTAAGATTATCAAACGTGCTGGAGGTTTTACAGCTCAAGTTCATCAGCGACAAATGATCGGTCAAGTGGCTCTCTATCAAGTCCCAGATAGTGACCAAGCTCGTCAGGCTATTTTGAGTCAAAAGGCGGAATTGCTGGAACAAGCAAACCAAGCCTATCCTTCTATTGTCAAACGTGGTGGTGGAGCTAGAGAGCTAACAGTTGAAAAAATTTCTGGTGAGGCTGACTTTTTAGTGGTTTATCTCCATGTCGATACTCAGGAAGCCATGGGAGCTAATATGCTCAATACCATGCTTGAAGCTTTAAAACCAAGTCTAGAGGCTCTCAGTCAAGGGCAAAGTTTAATGGGGATCCTATCCAACTACGCAACTGATTCGTTAGTAACAGCAACTTGTCGGATTGCTTTTCGTTATTTGAGCCGACAGAAGGATGAGGCGCGTGAGTTGGCAGAAAAAATGGTTTTAGCCAGCCAGTTTGCCCAAGCCGATCCTTATCGTGCAGCGACTCACAACAAGGGAATCTTTAACGGAATTGATGCTCTCTTGATTGCTACTGGAAATGATTGGCGTGCTATTGAAGCGGGAGCGCATGCCTATGCGAGCCACGATGGTGTCTATCAAGGTCTTAGTCGTTGGACTATGGATTTGGAAACAGAAGAGCTAATTGGAGAGATGACCATGCCGATGCCGGTTGCTACCAAGGGTGGATCAATTGGTCTTAATCCTCGAGTCGTACTCAGTCATGAGTTGCTTGGTCATCCATCTGCCAAAGAATTGGCTCAAATTATCGTTTCGATTGGTCTCGCTCAAAACTTTGCAGCACTTAAAGCTTTGGTCAGCACAGGGATCCAGCATGGACACATGAAACTTCAAGCAAAATCTCTAGCACTTTTAGCAGGAGCTACAGAGAAAGAAGTACCTAAGCTAGTAGAAAGCTTGATTGCTGAAAAAACTTTTAATTTAGAAAAAGCCCAAACTCTTTTGAAAAACTTAAGATCATAAGAAAAACTCAGACTGGTTTGATTTTTTGCGCTTTTTACTGTTTTTTTAAATAAAAGAAACTCAAATACAGAATCGTATTTGAGTTTCTTAATTCAACGACAGTGTTTGACAGTTTTTCTATTTTTGTTCAAAAAAACAAGATGTATGCATTGATAACGCTTTGATTTTTATTATAATATAACTGTAAATTATTAAGATTGGTAATCAAAAAAATATAGAGAGGAGGATTTTTGATTATGAATAAAAAAATAAAAATGGTAAGTGTTGCATTACTTAGTACAGTAATATTGAATATAGCACTTACAGAAGGTGTTTCAGTTGTTCATGCTAATGAGGTGGCTTCAGCTACAAAATTTGGAAATACTGTAGTTGACATGGGGTCTACTATTTTGGGAATTAAGGCAATTGGTGATAACTGTTTTGAATAAGAAATACAATATAGTTTTATTTTTATTATTTATAGTCTATTTGTTTGGGTACTTCTCAATTTCAAAAAATTTAATTCCTATAATGTGTGTGATCCAAATATTTTTATTAGAAAATATATTTAAATCTCAAAATAAGCTTATCCAAATAGGTAAAATTATAGTTATTATTGCTTCTATAATATTATTTATTGATAGTATACTAAATTAAGAGTCTGAGAACTATTTTGTCTCAGACTCTTTTTGTTTAAATACTTTTACCTGGTAAGAGGCTGACTGGTAAGAAATAACCGGTTGTGGCAACTTCTTTTCCTTCGATTTTTTGAAGTAGTAAATCAACTGTCAGGCGAGCAATTTCTTCCAAGGGTTGTTTAATGGTAGTGAGGTGAGGGTAGAAATTCTCAATGAAATAAGTTCCATCATAACCGATAACCTTAAGTTGTTCTGGAACAGAGATACCAAGTTCCTGAGCAATCTTCATAACCAAGATGGCTGTTAAATCGTCTGATGCGAAAATAGCATCTGGTTTTTGCTTGCTTAAGATAGTTTTGATTTCCATTTCTTTTCGAAGGGGTGAAAAGTCACTGGAAACATTGATAATGGGAGCCTTGGGTAAGATTGAAGCAAAACCAGCATGACGAAGTCCAGTTGGTGAATTGGAGTTGTCATTACCTGTAATCATAATGACAGACTTGGCTCCAGTTTTCTCTAAAGTTTGAGCTGCAAGGACTCCACCAGCATAGTTATCAGAGGAAACGACAGGAATGTCTGGTGATAGGTTTCGGTCAAAAGAAATGATTGGAGCCGTAACGCGATTGTAGTCTTCAATCCCCAAGTTATGACTGCCAGAGATAATACCATCTACTTGGTTGGCTTCTAGCATTTCAAGATACTCACGTTCTTTTTCCGAATCGTGCTCACTATTACAGATGATGGTCTTATAGCCGTTTTTGAAGAGTTCGTGCTCCAGTTTGTCAATCAATTCAGCATAGAAAACATGGCTGATTTTTGGGAAAATCAACCCAATTAACTTGGCTGATTTCCCTTGGAGGCTACGAGCTAGGTTGTTGGGTTTATAGCCCAATTCACGCATAGCTTCATTGACCTTTTGAATAGTTTTTTCAGACAGATAACCTTTTTTATTGATAACACGTGAAACAGTAGTAGGGCTGACGCCAGCTAATTTTGCGACATCAGTTAGTTTTGCGACCATATTCTAATTCGTAGTATGTTCCAGTTGGGTTTCCAGATTTAATGAGGATTCCATTTTGATCTTCATGAGGGAAGACACGACCAGAAAATACTTTTTCTCCTTTATTGATGAAAATTTCAAAAACTGAATTATCGATGAAGATATTTACAGTAGTAGCTTGATTGTCGATTGAACATGAGCGAGTAGTTCCAAATTCTTGAGCATACTGCTCACCTGCTTGACTGCGGTCAACGGTAACTTGACCATTGACAAGGTCAAAATTGATAGAGAGTCCTTTGCCATCTTTATCAGCAAGAAGAACGATTTCACTTTGACTATTAGCTTCTAAGTTAAGCTCGAGCTCGTAGGTGTTTTTGGTTTCAGAACGATTTGAAAATTCCTCTTCTGAAGCACGGAGTTCTTTGATAGCAGCTACAGGATACTGATAGAGTCTGCCATCTTTAATGGTAAGTTCCTTGACCAATGAGAAAGTCCCTTGGTGATCAAAACGATCAGATGGATAAGACACATCTGGCAAACCAAGCCAGCTAACTGCCAGGGCACGTCCATCAGGAGCATTGAATGCTTGAGTAGCGTATGCTTCAAACCCATAATCGAGGTTATGTAGTTCAGACACATCTACCATACGAGCATTTTCAGGATCAAAGGAAGCACCGATTTTATACATATTTGGATAGATGTTGTCATAGTCAAGAACCTTTTTATCCAAACCTTGTGGACAGTAGAGAAGGACGGGGTGTTCTCCAACAAAGACAAGATTTGGGCACTCCATCATATAGGCAGTACGGTCATTGTTGAAGTCAAGATCACCAACTTCTTGCCAGTTTGTATAATCGTTATCGACCGCTTTGTAGAGACGAACAAAACCTTTTTTCTCCAAGTCTTGACCACCAACGATAGCGTAGTATTGTCCTTTAAAGTTGAAAATCTGTGGATCGCGGAAGTGGTCAGTAGCATCAGCAGGTTGATCAATCAAGACCTTATCAATCTTTTTAATATTTCCATCCTTATCCATCAAGGCACCAATCTGATAAGGGTGGCGTACCCAATTTTCATCACGGACATTTCCTGTATAGAATAGGAACAATTGATCATCAAACTGCATAGCAGATCCTGAGTAAGCGCCGTGGCTATCCAGTGGAGTATCAGGTAAGATTTTAACACCTGTTTCAGTAAAGTGCACCAAATCATCACTCTCAAGTTGAACCCAAGATTTCAAGCCGTGGGCTGCTCCAAAGGGGAAGTTTTGGTAAAAGACAATCCACTTACCATCAAAATAAGAAAAACCGTTTGGATCGTTGAGAAGTCCTTCCTTTGGTTCAATGTGATAGCTGACATGCCATGGGGATTGCGCCATCTTTTCTTGGATTTCTTTTCTTTCTTCTTGTGTCCAATCTTCATAACGTCTGTAACGACGTTCAGTAGTCCATTCCATTTCTATTTCCTCCATAAATTCTACTATCTTAATAGTAAACGTTTCCTTATAAAAAAGCAAGTCTTTTACACTAAATTAAAGAAAAAAATGTCAAACGATTGACAGAATCTAGGAACGTAATTTTATGAAAAATGATGAAAATATGGAAGTTTTTGAAAACTTTAAAGTAAAAACCTTGATTTTAGAGGGTGTTATGGCTGTGTTGATGAAAAAAATAGCAAAAACAATCAAAAAATAAAAAATAGCAAAATTTTTTCTGCAAAACGCTTGACATATTTTTTAAACGTGATAGAATAGTATTCGTGAGGCGAGTAAAATCGCTTTCAAACAAGAACAAATTTTTTTATAAGGAGATTTTTGCAAATGACCAATACAGAAATTGCAAAAAAAGTCATCGAAGCCTTGGGTGGACGTGAGAACGTTAACAGTGTAGCCCACTGTGCGACTCGCCTTCGTGTTATGGTGAAAGA
Source organism: Streptococcus infantis (assembly GCF_047464215.1). Lineage (GTDB taxonomy): Bacteria > Bacillota > Bacilli > Lactobacillales > Streptococcaceae > Streptococcus > Streptococcus infantis_P. The sequence continues at coordinate 7,540 of NZ_JASHCG010000001.1, forward strand.
TGAAGCGAAGATCAACAAAGATGCTATCGAGAACTTGGAAAAAGTTCAAGGTGCTTTCTTTAACTCAGGTCAATACCAAATCATTTTTGGTACAGGTACAGTAAACAAGATGTACGACGAAGTCGTAGCTCTTGGTTTGCCAACGACATCTAAGGATGAGATGAAGGCAGAAGCTGCTAAACAAGGAAATTGGTTCCAACGTGCCATCCGTACTTTTGGTGACGTCTTTGTTCCAATCATTCCAGTTATCGTAGCAACTGGTCTCTTCATGGGTGTTCGTGGTCTCTTGAATGCTCTTGGAATGACACTTCCAGAAGATGTGACAACTTACACTCAAATCTTGACTGACACAGCCTTCATCATCTTGCCAGGTTTGGTTGTTTGGTCAACCTTCCGTGTATTCGGTGGTAACCCAGCCGTTGGTATCGTTCTTGGTATGATGCTCGTTTCTGGTTCACTTCCAAATGCCTGGGCTGTTGCGTCTGGTGGTGAAGTAACTGCAATGCAGTTCTTCGGATTTATCCCAGTTGTAGGTTTGCAAGGTTCAGTTCTTCCAGCCTTCATTATCGGGGTTGTCGGAGCTAAGTTTGAAAAAGCAGTTCGCAAGGTTGTTCCAGATGTACTTGATCTCTTGGTAACACCGTTCGTAACACTCCTTGTAATGTCAATTCTTGGATTGTTTGTTATCGGACCAGTCTTCCACGTTGTTGAAAACTACATCCTCATTGGAACTAAAGCAATTCTTAACTTGCCATTCGGACTTGGTGGTTTCTTGATTGGTGGAGTTCACCAATTAATCGTCGTATCAGGTGTTCACCACATCTTCAACTTGCTTGAAGTTCAATTGCTTGCTGCTGACCATGCTAACCCATTCAACGCTATCATCACAGCTGCCATGACTGCTCAAGGTGCTGCGACAGTAGCCGTTGGTGTGAAAACTAAAAATCCTAAACTTAAAACACTTGCTTTCCCAGCTGCTCTTTCTGCCTTCCTAGGTATTACTGAGCCTGCTATCTTCGGGGTTAACTTGCGTTTCCGTAAACCATTCTTCCTTTCATTGATTGCTGGTGCAATCGGTGGTGGATTGGCATCTATCCTTGGACTTGCTGGTACTGGTAATGGTATCACAATCATCCCTGGTACAATGCTTTACATTGGTAACGGACAACTTCCACAATACCTTCTTATGGTAGCTGTATCATTCGCTCTTGGTTTTGCTCTTACTTACATGTTTGGTTATGAAGATGAAGCAGAAGTGGCTTCAGAAGCTACAACTGAACGTTTGGCTGACGAAGCAGTAACTGGTACTGTTGTTGCACCTAGCGAAGGTGTCATCCAAACACCAATCGTTGGTGACGTCGTTGCTCTTTCAGACGTTAATGACCCAGTCTTCTCAAGTGGAGCTATGGGACAAGGTATCGCTGTAAAACCTAGTCAAGATGTTGTTTATGCACCAGCTGATGCTGAAGTGACAATCGTCTTCCCAACAGGACATGCTTATGGTTTGAAAACTGCAAACGGAGCTGAAATCTTGATCCACGTGGGTATCGACACTGTTTCAATGAACGGTGAAGGATTTGACCAAAAAGTTGCTCAAGGTGACAAGGTTAAAGCTGGAGATGTTCTTGGAACATTTGACTCAGCTAAGATTGCTGCTGCAGGCCTTGATAATACAACAATGGTTATCGTGACAAACACTGCAGACTTTGCTTCAGTAAATCCAGTTGCTTCTGGATCAGTTGCTAAGGGAGATGCAATCATCGAAGTTAAAGCTTAATACTCTTCGAAAATCAAATTCAAACTGCGTCATACTCGCTTTGCCGTACTCAAGTACTGCCTGCAGCTCGATTCCTAGTTTGTTCTTTGATTTTCATTGAGTATACTACTGTCGATTTAATAAAACAAAAAAACGAACAAATGTCATGTTTGTTCGTTTTTGATTGAATCTTAAAATTTACAGAGGAAAAACTAAAATATAGGGCAACTTTCCTCCTTGAAATATGCTATAATAGAGAAAATAAAAACTAGAGGTTTATCATGACAAAATTATACGGAAGCTTGGAAGCGGGCGGTACAAAATTTGTCTGTGCTGTCGGTGATGAAAACTTTAACATTGTAGAAAAAACACAATTTCCAACAACAACTCCTATCGAGACAATCGATAAAACCATCGAGTTCTTTTCAAAATTTGATAATCTTGCAGGTCTTGCAATTGGTTCATTTGGTCCCATTGATATTGACAAAAACTCAAAGACTTATGGCTTTATCACAACAACTCCAAAACCTCACTGGGCAAATGTGGACTTGCTTGGTGCCCTCCGTCGCGCTCTAAACGTTCCAATGTACTTCACAACAGACGTAAACAGTTCTGCCTACGGTGAAGTAGTAGCACGTAATAACGCAGGTGGACGAATCGAAAACTTGGTTTACTACACAATCGGTACAGGTATCGGAGCTGGTGTTATCCAACGTGGTGAGTTTATCGGTGGCGTGGGTCACCCTGAGATGGGACACTACTATGTGGCTAAACACCCAATGGATATTGAAAAAGAATTCAACGGTGTTTGTCCTTTCCACAAAGGATGTTTGGAAGGCTTTGCGGCTGGTCCAAGCTTAGAAGCTCGTACAGGAATTCGTGGTGAAAACATCGAACTTAACAACTCTGTATGGGATGTTCAAGCCTACTATATCGCTCAAGCAGCAGTAAACGCAACTGTAACTTTCCGTCCAGACGTTATCGTATTTGGTGGTGGGGTTATGGCCCAACAACACATGCTTGACCGTGTGCGTGAGAAATTCACATCCTTACTCAATGGTTACCTACCAGTTCCGGATGTACGCGACTATATCGTGACACCAGCTGTTGCAGGTAATGGTTCGGCTACACTTGGAAACTTCGTTCTTGCTAAGAGCGTAGCAAAATAAGTAAAAAAAATGAGGTCGAGATTTATCTCGGCCTCTTTCTTTAGTCTTTTTCAATTTTCGTTTCCTGATGGAATATATTTTGCCAAGTTTCATGTCTGCGCCAGATACTTGTATGGATGGTGTCACCAATCTGATAGCGGATGAGTTTTGTCTTCTGACTAATGGAGGTCAAGTGAAGTTCCTTGATAGCAGAGGTTAGTTCTTTTTCCTCCTTATAGGATTCCTTGTCTAGTTCTTGTCCGTCTTGGCGAATATAAATGAAATCTTCAGCCAGTAATTCTTCCAATTGATTTCCTTGGTCAATTAGTTGCTCTCTCATGAGCAATTTTTTATAGACATTATCAAGAATTTCATCCTCAGGAATTGGTGCTGGTTCGATATGAATATCGGTATCAAAGACGCCAAAGCGTTCTGATAACATGGATTCAACCTGATCTGCAATTTCGTGACTTTCGAAAACGGAGAGGTCTGGATTCATCTCGAGAGTAATGTCTAGATAAATATTACTTCCATAAGTACGACCCCGTTGTGATTTGACCTTGCTAATCTTAGGGATTTCCATGATAGCCTTTTGGTAATCTTCCAACAAATGTTCATCAAAACCATCTGAAAGACTGAAGGATGACTCAATAAAGATATCATAGGCAGTCTTGAGGATAAAGAAGGTGATAACGATGGCAACCAACTTATCCACGAGAGGGAAGTTAAAACTGCTGGCTAGGATGGCGATGGTGGTTCCAAGTGAGGTGACGGCATCTGATAGATTGTCCTTGGCAGCTGCTTTCAGTGCCTTAGACTTGGATTGCTTGCTGAGGTGAGTGTTGTAGAGATAGACTCCAAACATAATCACTGCAGAAATCACTCCCAAAATCGCTCCCAGTGGATCAATCACAGTTTCTTCGCGACTGATAATCTTTTGAATCGTATCGCGAAGAACATCAAAACCAACATAGAACATGATGATGGAAGTGATGAGACTTGCCAAGTCCTCGATTTTCCAGTGACCGAAGCGATGTTCTCTATCTGCTGGTTGGCGAGCCAAACGAATCCCGATGAGGAGGGCAACATTTCCGATGATATCAGAAACGTTGTTGAAACCATCCGCCACCAAACTGGACGAGTGAAGGAGGTGGCCCGCTGCTAACTTAGCTGCTGACAAGAAAAGGTAGGTCAAGATGCTAATAATAGCACCTCGCTCAGCTAATTTCAAGTTTGAAACTGATTGATTCATCTGACTCTCTTCCTAGAATTTTTGTATTCTATCATTATACTGGTTTTGTAAGGAAAATTCAAATGGAGTGGTTGGGGAGATTTGCATTGATTCAACAGATTTTTTGATTGAAATATGATAGAATATAAAGTAATCATAATTTTAGAGAGAGTTTTCCATGACCCAAAAACAAATCACAGATAGAATGATTCGCATTGGTTTGATTGTGCTACCATTTTTTATTTTTTATGGATATAGATTGATGAAAGGCTTTGAATATCCAGTCGTAGATGATATCATGGTCAATCAAACCATACTATCTGGTGATAATATGTTGCTCCCTTACATTGGGATTATGTTGTCATCTGCTTTAGTATTCCTTCAGCAATTGTTTACAACTTGGAATGTTTATTTTATTTTCCTAGCCCTTAGTTTTTGCTTGAGCTTTAGTGTATACTTGGATTCTTTTTTCAGGAAGAAACTTTATTTTGTTCTTCCCCTACTTGTTATACTTCAAATGATTTTGATGAAGTATTTCTCGTTTTCAGTAATTGCTTATTTGTTGTCTACAGCAGGGATACTTTTATTATTCGATAGAAAACACATCGTAGGAGCTCTGTTGTCTCTGATTGGATTGTCGATTAGACCGCAAATCATTGCCAGTTTATTGCTACTTTTACTGCCGTTTCTAGTTTTTGAAGTAATCAAAGAGAAAAAGAAAAAAGAGCTTTTCGTATTATCTGCTCTTATTTTACTTATCTTTGCTTCTAATAAAGTTTACACCTTAACGAAACCAGATGTTCAAGAATACCTAACTTGGAATACTCTGAGTACCAATTTGAGAGATTTCCCTGCAATTGATTATGAGAAGCATGCCAAGGAATTTCAGGAATTGGGGGTCAGTGAAAACGACTTATCTGCTTCAACCTACTGGTTATTTGCTGAAAAAGATGCTTTGAACAATGAGTTGTTAACAAAAATTCAATCCGTACGTTCTTTCTCTGAGAAGTACTCCTTTAATGTATTTCAGATGGTGAAAGATTATTTCCAAAACATTATTTTGACAACCTTTCTTCTTGTTATGGTTGGCTGGTTTTTGTTCTTCAAGCCTAAGAAAGTCTATGGCTGGTTACTCCCGCTTGTTCCATTTGCACTCATCGGTGCACTATTTGTTAGGCAGAGAGTAGTAGAACGTGTTTATATCCCGATTATCGTTAGCTTTTTAATCTTTTTCGTCTACTATGCGCCCTTATTTTACAATAAGCGTAAACTGTTGAAAGAAAGAGGAATTTTTTATAGTCTACAACTTGTAGGAATGCTGGCGAGTATGGCCTGGGTAAATAGTGTGGGACAAGAACTTTACTGGTTCCCAATCATTCAATCATCCATGATATCAGAGTATCATGATGTAGTGGAAAAACATTCTGATAAATTGCTTGTTTTTGGCGGTTATGGAACACTTGTCAATTCTCAACCAAGCTTGGCTACGATTAGAATGAAGCCTGATCAGTTAATTGAAAATACAACAACCTTAGGTAATTGGCAAACTTTTTCGCCACATTACTATCAATTAATGGAAAACTACAATGTGGAGGACCCTAGTAATCTTCTTTCATCGGCTTTAGATAAGGAGAACATCCTATTCTTTTGGTCACCTTCCTCAGGAAATATGGATCGGGTCAAAAAAATTATGAAAGAACATTACCAGAAAGATATTTATTTTGAAGAAGTTGAGTTGGTCACTTCTGATATGAATCTTTATCGACTAAGAACAGGAGAAGATAGATAGGATGAAAAAGCGCATAGGTTACCTAGATATGGCTAAGGGACTAGCAATCATACTTGTTATTATAGGGCATAGTAGCTTTGTACCTGGACCTGCAAAAATGCTCCTGTATGTTTTTCATATCCCCTTATTTTTTTTCTTATCGGGATTTACTTTAAATGTTACTAAATACAAAACGTTTAAGGAGTATTTTTTTAGTAAGGTGAAAAGTTTGGTTGTACCCTTTTTTTACCTGAATATTTTTGTTTTCCTCTTTCAACTCTTTGTGATGTATCCTGAACAAGTGTTTAGTTTTAACCTTATTCATTTTGCTAAACAATTATTACTGTCAGATAGACTGCATGTTTATTTTCAGTTATGGTTTCTGAATGTCATGTTCTTGGCTCATGTTGTTAGTTACTTCATTCTGAGAAGAAAATGGTCGATTGGTCAATGGATACTAATTGCTATTTCCCTCTTATTCTTGGTCGTTCTAGGACAAAAAGTTTATTCTTGGAATTTTTATCTTATCTGGAATATTGATCTAGTTCCTGTAGCCATCATTTTTACACTCTTAGGTGTCGGTGTGAGAAAATATTTAGCGCAACTGGAAAAGTTTTTTGCAATATACTATTTACCGCTTGCCTTATTGCTAACTATATTTGTTGGTAGGTTGAACTATCATTGGAGTGGGAAACAGATTGTTGATCTTTACTATCAACAGATTGGAAACCATCTCTTGTTTTACATTGCTGCAATTTCAGGTATATGGTCCACCCTCATATTCTTTAAGTCAATTCCTGAAATGACTCTCTTGAAATCAATCGGTCAAAGAACCTTGATTTACTATGGTGTCCATGCCCCGATTGTTTTAGTATTGGTAGAAAAATTAGTTTTACAATTATCTACAAGATATACCGGTATTTTTGTGAATGCCTATATTACAACAAGTGTTGTGACAATATTGACTTTGGTAGGGTGTGAATTGATTGTCAGAGTATTTAGAGGGACTAATTTCCCTTTTGGATTTAAGAGGTTAGGAGAAAAAGATGACTAGAAATAATCCGATTTTATATATCGTGATTCCATGTTATAACGAAGAGCAGGTATTGCCTCATACTAACCCAATGTTTGTGGGAAAAATAGAGGAGCTTGTGAAAAATCAAGAGGTTCATCCAAATAGTAAGGTCATGTATGTGAATGATGGCAGTAAGGATAAAACTTGGGAACTTATCCAAGAATATGCTTCATCGAATCCATTTGTTGTAGGTATTTCTCAAAGTCGAAACCGTGGTCATCAAAGTAGTGTTCTTGCTGGGATGTACGAAGCTGCAGAATTTGCGGATATCGTGATTACCATTGACGCAGATGGTCAAGATGATATTGATTGTATGAATCAGATGATTGCTGAATATAAGTCAGGTTCAGAGATTGTCTACGGCGTTCGTGATAACCGAGAGACAGATTCGGCTTTTAAACGTATTACAGCAGAGGGGTTCTATAAGGTGATGCAACTATTTGGAGCGGATGTCGTTTTTAATCATGCTGACTATCGTTTAGTCTCCAAACGTTTTATTCATGAACTTGCTAAATTTAAAGAAGTAAACTTATTTCTTCGAGGCATTATGCCTCTTGTAGGGTTTAAGTATTCCTACGTGACTTATAAACGCCATGAGCGGATTGCTGGTGAGAGTCACTATCCACTCTCTAAAATGCTTGGTCTAGCTATGGATGGAATTACTAGCTTATCGATTAAACCAATCCGTTTGATTACTAGCTTGGGAGTTATGACTTCACTGTTTAGTTTTTTGTTGATCATCTGGGTTTTGTGGAGCAAATTTGTTGGTACAGTAGTAGCTGGATGGGCCAGTACCTACGCCATTGTAAGCTTACTTGGCGGGGTTCAACTCATTAGTCTTGGTGTAATTGGGGAATATATCGGAAAAATCTATCTAGAAACGAAACAACGTCCAAGATATATTATCAGCGACCGCACCTATGATGAGAATAATGACTAACTCCACTCCAACCCTTGAAAACTTTTGAAATTCTGATATAATAGAACTACTCAAGGGAGTAGCTGGCGGTTAACCGCGATAGTGTCGTCATTACGAATTATTTCCGGCACTATATTAAACAGCGAGACTTGTTTTTTTAAAAAACAGGTCTCTTTTTTTGTAAAAAGAGGCCAAAAAGGAGGAGACTGTTTTGTCAAAAGAACAAAATAAAGATTTGTTTTACACACAATCTTCTGAGGAAGTCCTAAAGAATCTGGACTCATCTGTCGAAGGTTTGTCAACTGCTCAAGCTCAAGAACGCTTAGCGACTTATGGTCGAAATGAGTTAGAAGAGGGCGAAAAACGTAGCCTACTAGCTAAATTCCTTGATCAATTTAAGGATCTGATGATTATCATCTTGCTAGCGGCAGCCGCACTTTCTGTCATTACAGAAGGAATGGATGGTTTAACAGATGCCATTATTATCTTGGCCGTTGTTGTCTTGAATGCAGCCTTTGGTGTTTACCAAGAAGGTCAAGCTGAAGCAGCTATTGAAGCGTTAAAAAATATGTCTAGCCCGATGGCTCGTGTTCGTCGTGATGGTCATGTCATTGAGATTGACTCAAAAGAATTGGTGCCTGGGGACATCGTCTTGCTAGAAGCTGGAGATGTGGTGCCTGCCGATATGCGTTTGCTTGAAGCGGCGTCTCTTAAAATCGAAGAAGCTGCTCTTACTGGTGAATCTGTACCAGTTGAAAAAGATATTACTCAAGTGGTAGAAGCAGATGCTGGTATTGGGGACCGCGTTAATATGAGTTACCAAAACTCAAACGTAACTTACGGTCGTGGTATTGGTGTCGTAACCAATACTGGTATGTATACAGAAGTTGGTAAGATTGCAGATATGTTGGCTAATGCCGATGAGACAGAAACACCATTGAAGCAAAGCTTGGAACAATTATCTAAAGCCTTGACTTACTTAATCGTTGTGATTGCGATTATCACTTTCTTGGTTGGTGTCTTCGTTCGTGGTGAGCATCCGTTGGAAGGCTTGATGGTTGCAGTTGCTCTTGCGGTTGCAGCGATTCCAGAAGGTCTCCCTGCCATTGTAACCATCGTTCTTTCTTTGGGAACTACAACTCTGGCTAAACGTAATTCAATCGTTCGTAAATTGCCAGCCGTTGAAACACTTGGTTCAACAGAAATCATTGCATCTGATAAAACAGGTACCTTGACCATGAACCAAATGACTGTTGAAAAAGTTTATACTAACGGTCAATTGCAAAGCTCTGCAGCTGAGATTGCTGCGAGCAACAATACCCTTCGTATCATGAACTTTGCCAATGACACTAAAGTGGACCCATCTGGCAAATTGATTGGTGACCCAACGGAGACTGCCTTGGTACAGTTTGGTTTGGACCACAACTTTGATGTTCGTGAAATCTTGAAGGATGAGCCACGTGTGGCAGAATTGCCATTTGACTCAGACCGTAAACTTATGTCTACGATCCATAAGGAAGCAGACGGTACTTACTTTATCGCTGTTAAGGGTGCTCCTGACCAATTGCTCAAACGTGTGACTCGTATCGAAGTCAATGGGGAAGTTCGTCCCATCACAGAAGAAGACAAACAAGCTATCCTTGCCACCAACAAAGACTTGGCCAAACAAGCCCTTCGTGTCTTGATGATGGCTTATAAGACAAGCAAGGAAATCCCAACTTTGGAATCTGAAATCGTTGAGTCTGACCTCATCTTCTCTGGTTTGGTCGGCATGATTGACCCTGAGCGTCCAGAAGCTGCAGAAGCTGTACGTGTCGCTAAAGAAGCAGGTATCCGCCCAATCATGATCACGGGTGACCACCAAGATACAGCTGAAGCCATTGCCAAACGTCTTGGAATCATTGATCCAAATGATACAGAAGACCATGTCTTCACGGGTGCTGAGTTGAATGAACTCACGGATGAAGAATTCCAAAAAGTCTTCAAGCAATACTCTGTTTATGCTCGTGTATCACCTGAGCACAAGGTTCGTATCGTGAAAGCATGGCAAAATGAAGGTAAGGTTGTTGCTATGACGGGTGATGGGGTCAACGATGCACCATCACTTAAGACAGCGGATATTGGTATCGGTATGGGGATTACAGGTACAGAAGTTTCTAAGGGAGCTTCGGATATGGTCCTTGCTGATGATAACTTTGCAACTATTATCGTAGCGGTAGAAGAAGGACGTAAGGTCTTCTCTAATATCCAAAAATCCATTCAATACCTCTTGTCTGCCAATATGGCTGAAGTCTTCACGATTTTCTTTGCAACCTTGTTAGGTTGGGATGTGCTTCAACCAGTGCATTTGCTATGGATTAACCTGGTAACAGATACGCTACCAGCCATCGCCCTTGGTGTGGAACCAGCTGAGCCAGGTGTCATGACCCACAAACCACGTGGCCGTAAGTCTAACTTCTTTGATGGTGGTGTCTTCGGAGCAATCATTTATCAAGGGATCTTCCAAACGATGCTGGTTTTAGGTGTTTATGGTTGGGCTCTTCTCTTCCCAGAGCACCAAAGTCATACTGAAATCCATGCGGATGCCCTTACCATGGCTTTTGCAACTCTCGGTTTGATCCAATTGCTTCATGCCTTTAACGTTAAGTCGGTTTACCAATCGATCTTTAAAGTGGGACTCTTTACAAACAAGACCTTTAACTGGTCTATCCCAGTTGCCTTCGTCCTCTTTGTGGTGACAATTTTGGTTCCTGGATTTAATAATCTCTTCCACGTGTCACATTTGAGTTTGACTCAATGGATGGTGGTCGCTGTAGGAGCGCTTATGATTGTAGTCCTTGTTGAGATTGTCAAAGCAGTTCAACGAGCGCTTGGAAAAGATAAAAACGCTATTTAATGCACTATGAAAGTCATCTTCGGATGGCTTTCTTGTTTTTATGTAAAGATAAAAGTCAATAGATTTTATGCTATAATCAAGTAGAGAAAAAGATGGAGGAAAGAAGACTTGGAAAAGAAAATCGTAAGAGATATGATATTTTTATCGCAGGTATCCCAGCCTGCTAGTCAGGAGGATTTACCTCTAGCAAGGGATTTGCAAGATACCCTAGAGGCCAATCGTGAGACCTGTGTTGGACTAGCGGCTAATATGATTGGGGAGCAAAAGCGAGTGATTATTTTTAATATCGGCATGATTCCCATGGTCATGTTTAATCCCATCCTCAAATCTTTTGAAGGGCCTTACGAGACCGAGGAAGGATGTTTGTCTCTGACGGGTGTGAGACCGACAACCAGGTATGAAAAAATTACCGTATCCTATAGAGATATTCATTGGAAAGAACAGACCATTACCCTGACGGGTTTTCCAGCTCAGATCTGTCAGCATGAACTCGATCATTTAGAAGGTCGTATTATTTAGGCTCAAATCCTTGGTGCTCCTAGAAAAATATGCTACACTAAAACTATGAAAATTCTAATCCCAACCGCAAAAGAAATGAACACTAGTCTTCCGACTGTAAAAGCAAAACCCTTGTGTCCTGAAAGTCAGGCAGTACTAGACGAACTAACTATATATTCTGCTCAAGAACTGGAAAATTTTTATAAAATCTCTGCCGAAAAGGCGCAAGAGGAGTATGAACGCATCCAAGCTTTAAAAAATGGAACTGCAAACTCTTATCCTGCTTTGCAACTCTTTGATGGACTCATGTACCGCAACATCAAAAGGGACAATCTAAGCAAGGTTGAACAAGCCTATCTGGAGAAACACCTCATGATAACGTCAGCTCTTTACGGTGTGATTCCAGCCTTTGCACCCATCGCTCCTCATAGACTAGATTTTATGATGAAGCTCAAGGTTAGAGGCAAAAGTCTTACAAAACATTGGCAAGCGGCATACGAAGAATCTATGCAAGAAGAATCATTAATTTTTTCTCTCTTGTCTTCGGAATTTGAAACTGTCTTCCCTAAAGAGGTTCGCGAGCAAATGGTGACCTTTAAGTTTATGGAAGACAGAGATGGAAAACTTAAAGTCCACTCAACCATTTCAAAGAAAGCTAGAGGTGCTTTCTTAATAGCCTTGATGGAAAATCAGATGACTTCGGTAGAAGAAATCAAAAAGCTCAGCTTTGCAGGTTTCCACTATCGAGAAGACCTGTCTACTGGCAAGGAATTGGCTTTTGTGAAATAGATTGAAAATAGAGTCTGCCCTAGGTTGTATCAGGGCAGGCTTTTTTATGATTTGACGCTCCTATTTTTAGTTCAGAATGGTAGGAATTTTCGCACAATTTTGGTATAATAGGACTATTAGAAAATTTCGAGGAGACAAACATGTCAGTTAAGATTGCTTTACTTGGATTTGGTACAGTAGCCAGTGGTGTACCATTCTTGCTAAAGGAAAATGGAGAAAAAATTGTTCAAGCAGCACATTCAGAAATTGAAGTAGCTAAAGTTTTGGTCAAAGACGATGAAGAGAAAGCACGCTTGCTTGAAGCAGGAAATGATTTTAATTTTGTAACAAATATTGATGAAATCTTGTCAGACAAAGATATCACAATCGTTGTTGAGTTGATGGGACGTATCGAACCGGCAAAAACATTTATCACTCGTGCTTTAGAATCAGGGAAACATGTCGTGACAGCAAACAAGGACCTTTTGGCTGTTCATGGTGCAGAATTGCTTGAGATTGCCAAAGCTCATAATGTTGCTCTTTATTATGAAGCAGCTGTTGCGGGAGGAATCCCAATTCTTCGTACCTTGGTCAACTCACTAGCATCAGACAAAATCACACGTGTTCTTGGTGTCGTCAATGGCACATCAAACTTCATGATGACTAAAATGGTAGAAGAAGGTTGGTCTTATGCAGATGCCCTTGCTGAAGCCCAACGACTTGGCTTTGCTGAGAGCGACCCAACCAATGACGTTGACGGGATTGATGCAGCCTACAAGATGGTCATCCTTAGCCAGTTTGCATTTGGGATGAATGTCAAATTTGAAGATGTGGCCCATCAAGGAATCCGCAACATCACTCCAGAGGATGTGGCAGTTGCCCAAGATCTTGGTTATGTGGTTAAATTAGTAGGTTCTATCGAAGAAACACCATCTGGAATCGCTGCCGAGGTTACACCAACTTTCCTTCCTAAGGCTCACCCACTTGCAAGTGTCAATGGGGTCATGAATGCAGTCTTTGTGGAGTCTATTGGTATCGGTGAATCTATGTACTACGGACCAGGTGCCGGACAAAAACCAACTGCGACGAGTGTCGTAGCTGATATCGTTCGTATCGTTCGTCGTTTGAATGACGGTACAATTGGAAAAGCCTTTAATGAATACAGCCGCCCAGTGGTCTTAGCTAAGCCAGAAGATGTCAAAGCTAACTATTATTTCTCAATCTTGGCTCCTGACTCAAAAGGTCAAGTCTTGAAATTGGCTGAGCTCTTTAATGCGGAAGATATCTCCTTCAAGCAAATCCTTCAAGATGGTAAGCAAGAAGGCAAGGCTCGTGTTGTCATCATCACTCATAAAATCAACAAGGCGCAACTTGAAAATATTACAGCAGCTTTGAAGGGTGTAACTGAATTTGAACTTCTCAACACCTTCAAGGTTTTAGGAGACTAAGATGAAGATTATTGTACCCGCTACGAGTGCCAATGTGGGTCCTGGTTTTGACTCAGTTGGTGTAGCTGTAACCAAGTATCTAGAAATTCAGGTTTGTGAGGAACGTGAAGAATGGATGATCGAGCACCAATTAGGCAAATGGATTCCACGGGATGAGCGTAATCTTTTGCTGAAGATTGCTTTACAAATTGTTCCAGACCTACAACCACGACGTTTGAAAATGATTAGTGATATTCCTCTTGCACGTGGGCTTGGTTCTTCTAGTTCAGTCATCGTTGCAGGGATTGAGCTGGCAAATCAACTCGGAAACTTGAAGCTAAGCAAACATGAAAAATTACAGTTGGCGACTAAGATTGAGGGACACCCTGATAATGTTGCACCTGCTATCTATGGAAATCTCGTCATTGCAAGCTCAGTCGAAGATCAGGTTTCAGCAGTTGTGGCTCCTTTCCCAGAGTGTGCTTTCTTAGCTTATATTCCAAACTATGAATTGCGTACTCGCGATAGTCGTGGTGTCTTGCCTAAGAAACTTTCTTACAAGGAAGCTGTTGCAGCAAGTTCTATCGCCAATGTAGCTATTGCAGCTCTACTGACTGGTGACATGGTTAAAGCAGGCCAAGCTATCGAGAGTGACCTCTTCCACGAGCGTTACCGTCAAGAACTGGTGCGAGAATTTGCGACCATCAAAAAAGTTGCCAAGAAAAATGGTGCTTATGCAACCTACCTCTCTGGAGCTGGTCCGACTGTCATGGTCTTGGCTGACCCTGACAAGATGCCAAAGATTAAGGCAGAGCTTGAAAAGCAACCTTTCAAAGGCAAGCTTCATGACTTGCAAGTAGACACAGAAGGCGTTCGCGTCGAAGAAAAATAAATATAGCGATAGGATGGGGAAACTCTCTATTAGAGGGCTTCCTGTCCTTTTTTTGAAAATGAAACGTGAGAACTGATACTCAATGAAAATCAAAGAGCAAACTAGGAAGCGAGCCGCAGGTTGCTCAAAGCAATGCTTTGAGGTTGTAGATAAGACTGACGATGTCAGTTACATATATCTACGGCAAGGCGACGCTGACATGGTTTGAATTTGATTTTCGAAGAGTATGAAAGGTTTCCCGTGTTTAGCGACCGATAGTTGGTCAAGGAGGATTTGAAATGGCAGAAATATATCTAGCAGGCGGTTGTTTTTGGGGCTTGGAAGAGTACTTTTCACGTATTTCTGGAGTGTTGCAAACCAGTGTTGGTTACGCTAATGGTCAAGTTGAAACTACCAATTATCAATTAATCAAAGAAACAGATCATGCAGAGACTGTGCAAGTTATCTATGATGAAAAAGCAGTCTCGCTCCGTGAGATTTTGCTTTATTATTTCCGAGTCATTGATCCATTATCTGTCAACCAACAAGGAAACGACCGTGGTCGTCAGTACCGCACAGGGATTTATTATCAAGACGAAGAGGATTTACCGACTATCTATGCTCTTGTCCAAGAGCAGGAGCGCATGCTTGGACGCAAGATAGCAGTAGAAGTGGAGAAGCTTCGTCACTATATCCTGGCTGAGGACTATCACCAAGACTACCTCAAGAAAAATCCTGGTGGTTATTGCCACATTGATGTGAGGGATGCGGAGAAACCACTGATAGATGCCGCCAACTATGAAAAACCTAGTCAGGCAGTTTTAAGAGAAAATTTGTCAGAAGAGTCCTATAGAGTCACGCAAGAGGCAGCGACGGAAGCTCCCTTTAGCAATGCTTATGACCAAACTTTTGAGGAAGGGATTTATGTCGATATCACGACTGGGGAGCCCCTCTTCTTTGCCAAGGATAAGTTTGCCTCAGGCTGTGGTTGGCCAAGTTTTAGCCGTCCTATTTCCAAGGAACTCATTCATTACTACCAGAACTTGAGTCATGGTATGGAACGTATCGAAGTCCGGTCACGTTCAGGAAATGCTCACTTGGGACATGTCTTTACAGACGGGCCTCAGGAACTAGGTGGCTTACGCTATTGTATCAATTCTGCCTCTCTACGATTCATCGCTAAGGATGAAATGGAAGAGGCTGGTTATGGCTACCTACTTCCATATTTGAACAAATAAAAGAAGATGGTGGTTTTTCCACCTTCTTCATTTTGAATTAGAAGGGACATATGAAACAATTACTTTCTTACTTTAAACCCTATCTCAAGGAGTCTTTCCTAGCACCCTTGTTTAAGCTGCTAGAAGCTGTTTTTGAACTCTTGGTACCCATGGTGATAGCTGGGATTGTCGACCAATCCATCCCTCAAAAAGATCAAGCTCATCTCTGGATGCAAATGGGTCTCCTCTTTGTGTTTGCAGTTATCGGCGTTTTGGTAGCCTTAGTAGCTCAGTTTTACTCAGCCAAGGCGTCGGTCGGATTTGCTAAAGAGTTGACCAATGATCTCTATCGTCATATTCTCTCCTTGCCCAAGGATAGTAGAGACCGTTTGACGACTTCGAGTTTGGTGACGCGTTTGACTTCAGATACCTATCAGATTCAGACAGGGATCAATCAATTTTTACGCTTATTTTTAAGGGCGCCTATTATTGTTTTCGGTGCCATTTTCATGGCCTATCGCCTCTCGCCTGAATTGACCTTCTGGTTCTTGGTCATGGTTGCCATTTTGACCCTTGTCATTGTCGTTCTGTCACGGTTGGTCAATCCCCTCTACAGTAGTTTGAGAAAGAAAACTGACCAGCTGGTTCAGGAGACGCGCCAACAGATACAAGGTATGCGTGTGATTCGTGCCTTTGGTCAAGAAAAACGAGAAATTGAACATTTCCAAGTACTAAACCAAGTCTATATGGCTATCCAAATGAAAACAGGATACTGGTCCAGTCTCTTGACCCCCTTGACCTATTTGATCGTCAACGGAACTCTGCTGGTGATTATCTGGAATGGCTATTTTTCTATCCAGGGAGGCTGGCTCAGTCAGGGAGCCTTGATTGCTTTAATCAACTATCTCCTGCAAATCTTGGTAGAGTTGATTAAACTAGCCATGCTGATTAATTCACTCAACCAGTCCTATATATCAGCTAAGCGAATTGAGGAAGTCTTCGCTGAAGAACCTGAAGATATACTGGCAGAAATTGCTCAAAAAGAAACTTCCTCGAACCAGTCCTTACGAGTTGAACATTTATCCTTTACCTATCCAGATGCTGCCCAACCTTCTCTGAGAGATATTTCTTTTGCTATGCAACAAGGACAAATTCTTGGAATCATTGGGGGAACTGGTTCTGGTAAGTCAACCTTGGTACAAGTCCTACTTGGGCTCTATCCGGCAGATAAGGGAAGCATTTCCCTTTATCGAGATGGACGTAGTCCTCGCGATCTTTCTGAATGGCGATCGTGGATGGCCTATGTCCCTCAAAAGGTTGAACTTTTTAAAGGAACCATTCGTTCTAACTTGACTCTGGGTATGGATGAGGCAGTCTCTGACCATGAACTCTGGCAGGCCTTGGAAATTGCCCAGGCCAAGGACTTTGTCAGTGAAAAGGAAGGTCAGTTGGACGCAGAAGTTCAAGCAGGCGGCCGTAATTTCTCAGGTGGGCAAAAACAACGTTTATCTATTGCCAGAGCAGTTTTACGTCAAGCTCCTTTTCTCATCCTCGATGATGCGACTTCAGCCCTTGATACCATCACCGAGTCCAATCTTCTAAAGGCCATTCAGGAGAACTTGCCAAACACCAGCTTGGTTTTGATTTCCCAACGAACTTCAACCTTGAAGATTGCTGATCAAATTCTCCTTTTAGAAAAAGGTCAGCAATTAGCGCTTGGAAATCATGAGGAATTGATGAAATCTAGCCAAGTCTATCGTGAAATCAATGCATCCCAACATGGAAAGGAGGACTAGAATGAAAGGTAAACATGCAAGTCAAACCCTCAAACAATTGGCAAAAGATTTAGCAAGTCATCCCGTCCTTCTTTTCCTGGCTTTCTTAGGAACCATTGCTCAAGTGGCCCTATCAATCTATCTTCCAATCTTGATTGGACAAGTAATTGACCAAGTCCTAGTGACGGGCTCATCTCAGGTATTTTGGCAGATTTTTCTCCAGATGATATTGGTGGTCATAGGAAATACACTGGTACAATGGGTCAATCCTCTCCTCTATAACCGTCTTATTTTCTCCTATACCAGAGATTTACGTGAAAAAATCATTCAAAAACTCCATCGTCTCCCGATTGCCCTTGTAGATAGACAGGGGAGTGGAGAAATGGTCAGCCGTGTGACGACAGACATCGAGCAGTTAGCAGCGGGACTGAATATGATTTTCAACCAATTTTTCATCGGAGTTCTGATGATTTTGGTCAGTATCCTTGCTATGCTTCAAATTCATCTTTTGATGACTCTATTAGTTCTGCTCTTAACACCTCTGTCTATGGTCATTTCACGCTTTATCGCCAAGAGATCCTACTATCTCTTTCAAAAACAGACAGAGTCTAGGGGTATTCAAACCCAGCTAATCGAGGAATCGCTCACCCAACAGAACATTATCCAGTCTTTTAATGCCCAGGAAGAATTTATCGAGAGACTTCATGAGGCAAATGATAACTACGCAGGTTATTCTCAGTCGGCTATCTTTTATTCTTCGACAGTCAATCCTTCAACCCGTTTTGTAAATGCCCTTATTTATGCTCTTCTTGCTGGAGTTGGTGCTTTCCGTATCATGATGGGCTCTACTTTGACAGTTGGACGTTTAGTGACCTTTTTGAACTATGTGCAGCAGTACACTAAGCCTTTTAATGATATTTCATCGGTCTTAGCTGAGTTGCAAAGTGCCTTGGCTTGTGCAGAACGTGTTTATACTGTTTTAGAAAGCCCTGAGATTAGAGAAACAGGTCTTGAAGTCTTGAACAGCGACCAGGTCAAGGGAGCTATTTCCTTTAAGCATGTTTCTTTTGGCTACAACCCTGAAAAGATCTTAATCAAGGACTTGTCTATTGATATTCCAGCTGGTAGTAAGGTTGCTATCGTTGGACCAACGGGTGCTGGGAAATCTACCCTTATCAATCTCCTCATGCGTTTTTACCCGATTAACTCTGGAGATATTTTACTGGATGGCCGTTCCATTTATGACTATACTCGAGCTTCTCTTCGACAGCAGTTTGGAATGGTGCTTCAAGAAACCTGGCTCAAGCAAGGAAGCATTCATGACAATATTGCCTTTGGCAATCCTGATGCTAGTCGAGAGCAGGTTATTGCAGCAGCTAAGGCAGCCAACGCAGATTTCTTTATCCAACAGTTGCCCCAGGGTTATAATACTAAGTTAGAAAATGCGGGTGAATCCTTGTCTGTTGGTCAGGCTCAGCTCTTGACCATTGCCCGTGTCTTTCTAGCCATTCCTAAGATTCTGATCTTAGATGAGGCGACTTCATCCATCGATACCCGGACAGAGATCTTGGTTCAGGATGCCTTTGCCAAACTCATGAAGGGGCGGACAAGCTTTATCATCGCTCACCGTTTATCGACCATTCAGGATGCTGATTTGATTCTTGTCTTGGTGGATGGAGATATTGTCGAGTATGGCAATCATCAGGAACTCATGGCGAGAAAAGGCAAATACTATCAAATGCAAGAAGCAGCTGCTTTTAGTCCAGAATAGACTTTTAATCGTTTATAAAGCAAATACAGAATAAAAGTTGCCTTCGGGTGACTTTTTTGTTACAATAGCTAGAAAAATTATCTAGTATGAAAGCTAATACTCAATGAAAATCAAAGAGCAAACTAGGAAGCTAGCCGCAGGTTGCTCAAAGCACTGCTTTGAGGTTGTAGATAGAACTGACGAAGTCAGTAACATATATACGGCTAGGCGACGCTGACGTGGTTTGAATTTGATTTTCGAAGAGTATAATTTAGAAAAGGAGCCTATTGATGAAAGTCTTTCAGCATGTAAATATCGTGACTTGTGACCAAGATTTCCATGTCTACATGGATGGTATCTTAGCTCTTGAAAATTCTCAAATCGTCTATGTCGGTCAGGAAAATCAAGAAATTCTCAAGCAAGCAAATCAAATCATAGACTATCAGGGTGCTTGGATCATGCCTGGTTTGGTTAACTGCCATACTCACTCTGCAATGACAGGCTTGAGGGGGATTCGTGATGATAGCAATCTCCACGAATGGCTAGAAGACTATATCTGGCCAGCAGAAGCAGAATTTACACCAGAGATGACTACAAAGGCCGTCAAAGAGGCGCTAACAGAGATGCTCCAGTCAGGAACGACAACTTTCAATGATATGTACAATCCCAATGGAGTGGAGATAGAGAAGATTTATGATGCAGTCAAGGCATCCAAGATGCGTTGCTATTTCTCTCCGACCCTCTTTTCTTCAGAAACCGAGACGACGGATGAAACCATAGCCAGAACTCGATCTGTTATCGAGACAATCAAAGGCTATCAGGATTCCAAGTTCAAGGTTATGGTGGCTCCTCATTCGCCCTACAGTTGTAGTCGAGAATTGTTAGAGGCTAGTTTGAACCTAGCAAAAGAAGAAGATATTCCACTTCATATTCATGTGGCAGAAACAAAAGAAGAGTCAGGGATTATCCTGAAACGTTATGGTAAACGTCCAATAGCCTTTCTAGATGAACTTGGCTATTTAGATCATCAGGCTGTATTTGCCCACGGTGTGGAGTTAAATGAAGCAGAAATTACCCGCTTGGCAGATTCACAAGTCGCTATCGCCCACAATCCTATCAGCAATCTCAAGCTAGCCTCAGGCATTGCACCAGTCGTCCAACTTCAAAAGGCAGGGGTGCCAGTCGGGATTGCGACTGACTCAGTTGCCTCTAACAATAACCTGGATATGTTTGAGGAAGGGCGGACTGCAGCACTCTTGCAGAAGATGAAGAGTGGTGATGCCAGTCAATTTCCAATCGAGACTGCCCTTAAAGCCTTGACGATCGAGGGTGCTAAGGTGTTAGGAATGGAAGATGTGATTGGTAGTATAGAAGTTGGCAAGCAGGCTGACTTTCTCGTTATTCAGCCCCAAGGTAAAATTCATCTCCAACCACAAGAAAACATGCTTTCTCACTTAGTTTATGCCGTGAAATCCAGTGATGTCAATGACGTCTATATTGCAGGTGAGCAAGTCGTGAGAGCTGGGAAGGTACTAACAGTAGATTTGTAAGTGATACTCTTTCTAATTTTTTAAAGCTAGGTCGGTGTCGTCTTGAACTCGTTTGCTCTAACAAGTTCATTGAGTGAGTATTTATTGTGTAGGCCGTATAGAAAAAAGAAGACTCTGTAAGGTCTTCTTTTTGTTACATAATATTTAATTTGAACATTTTTGAGAAGGCTAATGACCTCTATCCTCTTTTAATCTTAGCACGAACTAGATCAAGTGCATAATGAAGTGTTTTATCTTTGATAATAAAGAGTGTGATAGCGTAATAGATGCCACAAGCTGCGATTGTAGAAAGAACCATGCTGATCATATTCATCGTAACTTCGTAGCTATGAACTTGGAAGAGGGTTTTAAAAACAAAATAAATTGGGATGAAACCGAGTGACACGATTGTGTAGCGAGTTAAGGTTGTAAAAATCTCTTTCAAATCCAATAGTTTGTACTTCTTAATAAAGCGAATCTCTAGCAGAACCACAATTGCTTCAGCTAGAACGGTTGTTCCAATGTAGTATTCAGGAGTGAAGATATTATTGAAAAACAGCAAGGAGTTAAATAGAATATTTGCACCACCTCCGATAAAGTAGAAAGCAGTCAAGTGATTTTCATGGTCATTGATAAAGATAATTTGTTTAGCAAGGATTAATTCGATGGCCCAGATAATGGTACGAAAGGCAAAGACACTTGTTACAATTCCGGCTTCTAGATATTTCTCAGAAGAGTAAATAACTGTAGCATAGGTTCCCAAAACCATAATACCAATACTGGTAGGAATCATGAGGAAGTAAAAGAGGGATGCGCCCTGATTGACCAAATTTTTATAAGAAGTAAAATCTTTTTTTCCTAGATAATAACCAAGTCGTGGGATGCTGACGTTGATAGCTCCGCTAAGGACACTAGCGATCAGCATAACGATACTGGAGGCGATGGTGTAGTATGAGATGTAATTCTCATCAGGTCCTTTGGTAATAAACATACGGTCTAGCAAGGTATAGAGCATATTAGCATTTGCTAGAAGGAGCATAGTTAGGAGAGGTTTAGATGACTTGAGAAGTTCGATGAACTCAATCTTAACAAAGGAGACCTCTCGTTTAATCCAGAGGAAGCTTAGCAGATAGTTGATGATAGTTGTCGCACTCATGATGGTAGCATAAGGGACGATATCATCAGGTGTCTTAACGAAAGCGAAGATAGCGACCAACATTCCAATCCGAATAACCAGTGTTTTATAAAGGATAAAAGAATAATTCTCGTAGGCTTCATTCATCCACTCGATATTTAGAAATTGAAAGAGTGCTTGGATTCCAAGGATATAATAAAGGATTTTGAGGTTGACAATACTGGTATCAAAGTGAATAAAGAGGAAGTAGATAACTGTTGTTACAACTGAAGTAATTAGCGAAATATAGAATAACTTAGAAAAGACATAATTGATCTTGTTTTTGTCATCCTTAACTTTACTAATGGCTCGAATCCCATAATTGTAAATCCCAAAGGCAGCGAGTGGAATGACAAAGCTTGCCCAGGTGTTGGCAGTGTTGAAGTAACCGTAATTCGATTTGCTAAGAATCCGCGTTAGATAGGGATTAGTAATCAAAGGAAAAACGATATTCAAGATATTGACCAGCAAGCTAGCCAAAGCATTAACTTTTATATTTTTCATGAAACTTTCTTTCTTACATTCTAAAATAGATACTAGTATTATATCACATTCCAACGCCATTCTTTTGATAAAATTTTTGAAATCTTGTATAATAGATAGAACTGAAAGTATGAGGTTACGAACTATGAAAATGAAACAAATCAGTGATACGACTTTAAAAATCACCATGTCTCTAGAAGATTTGATGGATCGTGGAATGGAAATCGCAGACTTTCTCGTTCCACAGGAAAAAACAGAAGAATTTTTCTATGCAATCTTGGATGAGTTAGAGATGCCAGATAGCTTCTTGGATACAGGTATGCTTAGTTTTCGAGTAACACCTAAGCCAGACAAGGTTGATGTTTTTGTGACCAAGTCTAAGATTGATCAGAATTTGGACTTTGACGATTTGGCAGACCTTCCAGATATGGATGAATTGGCCAAAATGTCTCCAGATGAGTTTTTGAAAACCTTGGAGAAAACCATGGCAGAAAAAACTAAAGATGATATTGAAGCTATTCAATCTTTAGAGCAGGTTGAAAAGGAAGAAGAAGCAGCGCTTGATGAAGCCCTCGAAGTAGAAGAAGGAAAAAGAGAGCCTTATATCTACTACATCTTATGTTTTGACGATTTATCTAATTTGGTTTCTTTGGCCAAAACGGTTGACTACCAAATGGAGACTTCAGAACTCTACAAGATGAATGACCAGTACTATCTAACAGTCTTAGTTGATGTAGAAGACCAACCTAGCCTTTATCCAGCTTGGTTGTTGGCACGTATGCGAGAATTTGCGGATGATAGTGATATCAGCCGTTCTGTCCTACAAGAATATGGGCAATTACTCATCAATCATGATGCTGTTCAAGGACTCCAAAAAGTTTAATCTAGAAAAAGAGGTTGGGACAAAAGATCCCGACCTCACTTTTTATTAGCAATCAAACTTTGACGCGGTAGATGATTGAACTTTTTGTTCGTCTTTTATACTCTTCGAAAATCAAATTCAAACCACGTCAGCGTCACCTTGCCGTACTCAGGTACAGCCTGCGGCTAGCTTCCTAGTTTGCTCTTTGATTTTCATTGAGTATTAGACTCCAAAAAGCTCCTAATCATCCTCGCGGGGCTGGGACTACGAAATCTAGACTTTGTCTATTGATTTCTGTCCCACCGCCTTTTGTTATCTTCTCTGTAAAATCTATTTTTAAAAAATTGGATACAGTTTGTATTCAAAAAATTGCTATATTATAATTTGATAGTAGAATTAAAATTTTAGCATAATTTCAAGAAAATTTTCTGAATGGTCAAAGGTTGGTACAAAGTAGAAAAAAAGTCCAAAAAATAAGGTAAAGTAGTAGCTTAAAAGTAAGAAATGGGGTAGAATGGAGGAAGTTACTTTCGGTAGTTTAGAATCGAATTGACTGACAAATCTTTTAGGTGTAAATGTTGTTACATCAACGATTTTACTAAACTATTATATTTTTTTGTTTTCAAAGTATAATTTTAGTTTATATTTGAAAATAGATAAAATTTGAATCAGTTTTTGAAAAGAGCCCTCATATAGTTTTTGAATCCGAGCAAATGGTATTCCTATGTCTTCCAATCTTGCTAAAATTGATGAAAAACGATATGATAGAATGAAAAAAGCGAGGTGAAATATGGACCAAAGACGGATTCAAATAGAAACACAGCAGATTCTTGAAGATGTACTAGACAAGGCTTCTTTACAGGAGGGAGCACTATTTGTCTTGGGTTTGTCTTCGAGTGAAGTGCTGGGAGGACACATCGGAAAAGATTCGAGTCAGGAAATCGGTGAACTAATTGTCAAGACTATGTTGGAACTGTTGACGGCTAAGGGAATTCACCTGGCTGTTCAAGGTTGTGAACATGTCAATCGGGCTTTAGTTGTTGAACGAGAAGTAGCTATAAAACATCAGTTGGAGATTGTGAGTGTACTCCCGACCTTACATGCAGGAGGTTCTGGTCAATTGGCCGCCTTCCGCTATATGAAGGATCCTGTGGAGGTCGAATTTATTAGAGCTGATGCTGGTTTGGACATCGGAGATACTGCTATTGGGATGCATATCAAACATGTTCAGGTACCCATTCGGCCAGTCTTAAGAGAGATTGGTAAGGCTCATGTAACGGCACTTGCTAGTCGACCAAAACTCATTGGAGGGGCGCGTGCTCAATATCCAATAGATCACATTAGAAAGATTTAAAATGAAAAACAGAAAAATGCAGTTTGATAAAGTTATTAAATACTCTATTCGGAAGTTCTCAGTTGGTGTAGGTTCTGCAGTTATCGGGACATTTCTTTTGGGAGCAAACAACTTTTTAGTTGAAACTGTTGCAGCTAACGAAGTAGCAACACCTAACCAAGTTCATTACCGCTATTTGGCTGAACAGGAATTGACGGAATCAGAAAAAGCTTTGATCCATCGCGAACTTCCTTCAGATTTAAAGCAAGATGATGTTGTCTATCTTGTTTACAGAAAAAAGGAAGTGAATTCTCAACAATTGCCGAACACTGGAAGCAAGGAGTTGGCTCTAGCAACTCTTGGTTTTGCAACAGCGTCTATGGTTGTTGTGGTGATGTCTAAAAAACACCGCAATAAAATGTTGGGTATTCTCTTTATTGGGGCTCTAGGTGGTAGTTACTTTATCCCTCAGTCTGCTCAAGCCTTTGAGAATAAAATCTTGGTGTCCTTCAATCAAACGATTGCAGCAAGTAGTCAAGAGGACTTGGCAAAAGGTGTCATTCAAATCGAAGGATACGAGTACGTCGGTTACTTTAAAGCATCAGACTTCCAAGACCAACCAGAGCAAATGACGACTGCTAAGGGAACTCAAGAAGAAGGCCACGAAGGCGAATCCCTAGTTCAGCCAGAATTGCCAGCCTATACAGGCGAACTTAGCGCTAAAGGCACTCAAGAAGCAGGCCACGAAGGCGAATCTTTGGTTCAGCCAGAGTTGCCAGCCTATACAGGCGAACTTAGCGCTAAAGGCACTCAAGAAGCAGGCCACGAAGGCGAATCTTTGGTTCAGCCAGAATTGCCAGCCTATACAGGTGAACTTAGCGCTAAAGGAACTCAAGAAGCAGGCCATGAAGGCGAATCTTTGGTTCAGCCAGAATTGTCAGCCTATACAGGCGAACTTAGCGCTAAAGGAACTCAAGAAGCAGGCCACGAAGGCGAATCTTTGGTTCAACCAGAATTGCCAGCCTATACAGGCGAACTTAGCGCTAAAGGCACTCAAGAAGCAGGTCACGAAGGCGAATCTTTGGTTCAGCCAGAATTGCCAGCCTACACCGGTGAGATCAGTGCTAAAGGCACGCAAGAAGAGGGTCACCAAGGCGAAGCTTTAGTTCAACCAGAAGAACCAGCCTACACAGGCGAAATTACAGCAAAAGGTACGCAAGAAGCAGGTCACGAAGGTGAGTCCTTAGTTCAGCCAGAGTTGCCAGCCTACACAGGTGAGATTAGCGCTAAAGGAACTCAAGAAGAGGGCCACCAAGGTGAATCTCTAGTTCAGCCAGAAGCTCCAGCCTACACCGGCGAGCTTAGCACTAAAGGAACCCAAGAAGAGGGTCACCAAGGTGAGTCCTTAGTTCAGCCAGAATTGCCAGCCTACACAGGTGAGCTTAGCACTAAAGGAACCCAAGAAGAGGGTCACGAAGGTGAATCCCTAGTTCAGCCAGAATTGCCAGCCTACACCGGCGAGCTTACAGCTAAAGGCACGCAAGAAGAGGGCCATCAAGGTGAATCTTTGGTTCAACCAGAATTGCCAGAGTATACAGTAGCTGAAGCAACTGTCACAGAAACTGAAACTGTGGAAGTCCCATATACAAGAGAGTATGTAACAGATGATACTCGCTACACTGATGAAGAAACAGTAATTCAAAATGGTCAAGCCGGAAGTCAGCTGATTCACCGTGTCTATAAGACTGTCAATGGTCAAAAAGTTGGGGACCCAATCAGTACGAGTACAGAAACTGTTAAGGCGCCAGTAAACGAAAAAATTAGTCGCGGTACAAAGGCTATTGAAGGTCAAGTTGAAGAAGTTTCATTTGAAGAAATTCCTTTCGAGACAAGAACAGAAGTAGACAGCACTCTTCCGAAGGGAACAGAAGTTGTTGCTCAAGCTGGTCAAAACGGTAAGAAAAAGATTACCAAAGTCTATAAGACTCTTAAGGGCGTGAAAACTGCAGATGCTCCAACGATTTCAGAGGAAGTTGTTGAAGCAGTTCAAGATCGTATCATCAAAAAAGGTGATCAAATCCTGACTGAGCCAACGTTGACCCTCACTCATATAGATAAAGAAGAATTAGAGCGTAGTGCCAAGGTTCGTTACCAATTGGTTAAACCAACAGGTGTAACCATTAAATCTCTTGAAGTTGTCTTGAAAGAGGGAGACACTAACCTTCAAACAGTCAACATGTCTGAGGGAGACCTGACTGCAAATCTTACAAACTTGAAATACTACAAGGACTACAAGATTGCGACCAAGATGGTTTACGATCGTGGAAATGGGAACGAAGAAGTAGTTCTTGCGGAAGAACCACTGCGACTTGATCTCAAAAAAGTCGAAGTCAAAAACATCAAGGAAACCAGCCTTATCAGTGTTGATGACCAAGGTGTAGAAATTGATAATAGTCTATTGTCAGCTAAACCATCAGATGTGAAACCTTATTACTTGAAAGTGACAACTCATGATAACAAGGTGACAAAACTTGCAGTTGATAAGATTGAAGAAGTCACAGTTGATGGTAAAGACTTGTTCAAAGTCACTGCTAAAGCACCAGACCTAGTCCAACGCAATGCAAATAATCAGTTTGCAGAAGAATATGTCCATTACTTTGCTAAGCCAAAAGCTCATGAAGGTGATGTTTATTACGATTTCAATGATCTTGTAAAGGCCATGCAGGACAATAAAAATGGAACATTTAAACTAGGTGCTGATCTTAATGCAGCTAATGTTCCAACACCAAATAAACAATATGTACCTGGTAAGTTTAGTGGAACTTTAACAAGTGTTGAAGGAAAGCAGTACACAATCCACAATATGGCTCGTCAATTGTTCGATAATATCGAGGGTGGCTCGGTTACAAATATTAACCTAGGTAACGTTGATATCAATATGCCTTGGGCTGAAAATATTTCACCACTTGCAAGAACGATTAAAAATGCTACAGTTGAGAATGTCAAGGTGACTGGTAGTGTTCTTGGTAAAGATGGTATTGCTGGTATTGTCAATAAAGCAGATGTTGGTGGCCTACTTAAAAATGTCGCATTCATTGGTAAACTTACTGGTGTTGGTGACAAAGGCTGGGATATTGGTGGTATTGCCGGTGAAATTTGGAGAGGGAATATCAAACACGCTTATGTAGATGCTGATATTACAGCAAATAAAGCTCGTGTTGGTGGTCTTCTTGCTAGATCTGATAATGGTTCGGATCCTAATGGAATCGACAAGTATGCTTCTGTTCGTAATGCTGTTACTAAAGGAACCATTAATGTTAAGACACCTGTTGAGGTTGGTGGATTCATTAGTAAAAACTGGACATGGGGTAGAGTTGCTGATACTGTTTCAATGATGAAAGTTGAAAATGGTGAAGAGTTCTACGGTTCAAAAGACTTAGACGAAGAAGACGGTTACTATACAAACGATTGGATTGAGCGAAACTATGTTGTTAAAGATGTCAGCTCTGGTAAACGTTCATTCAAACGTTCTCGTACTAACAGAATTCAAGAAATCAGTCTTGAAGAAGCAAATAAAAAGATCGCTGAATTCGGTATCACTGCTGATACGTTTGAAATTAAACCTCTTGTTGAGGATACTCTCAATAATAAGAAAGTAAAAGCTGATACTTATAAAGATACTCAAGATTACGATGCCTCTCGTGAACTTGCCTACCGTAATATCGAAAAATTACAACCTTTCTATAATAAAGAATGGATCGTAGACCAAGGAAACAAACTTGCTGCAGGTAGTCCTCTCTTGACTAAAGAAATCTTGTCTGTTACTGCCATGAAGGGAAATGCCTTTGTGACAGAATTGGCTGATGCTGACCATATTATGGTTCATTATGGTGATAAGACTAAAGACATCTTTACTGTTTCACCGAAAGACTCTAAGGTCAAACAAGTCAAAGAGTACAGCATTGCTGAACTTGGAGAAGTTGTTTACACTCCGAACATGGTTGACAAAGATCGCAGCGATCTTATCAATGCTATTGTTGAAAAATTAAGCCTAGTAGAATTGCAATCAGATCCTATCTACACACACCTAGGTAGAACAGGACAAAATAAAGTTAACGCTATAAAAGATCTTTACCTAGAAGAAAGCTTCAAAGAAGTCAAGGATAATCTGGCTAGATTTGTGAAACAGTTGCTTGAAAATGAAGACCATCAATTAAACACAGATGAAGCTGCTAAACGTGCTTTGATCAAGAAGATTGATGACAACAAGGCTGCTGTTCTTCTTGGTTTGTCTTACCTCAATCGTTACTACGGAGTTAAGTTTGATAACTTCAATATCAAGCAACTCATGTTGTTCAAACCAGACTTCTATGGTAAAAATGTCAATGTGTTAGACTTCTTGATCAAGATTGGTTCCAAAGAAAATAACATTAAAGGTGATAGAACTTTAGAAGCTTATCGCGAAACTATCGGTGGAGTTATCGGTATAGGCGAGTTAAACAGTTTCTTAGACTATAATATGCGTCTATTCACAGAAGACAAAGATCTAAATGATTGGTTCATTAAAGCAACTAAAGATAATGTCTATATCGTGGAACCAAAAACAACAACTCCTGAGTTTGCTGATAAGAAACACAGAGCCTATGAAGGATTAAACAACGATATGCACGGTAAGATGATTCTTCCCCTTCTGAACTTAAAAGATGCACATATGTTCTTAATCTCAACATATAACACTATGGCATACAGCTCATTTGAGAAATATGGCAAGTATACTGAAGCAGAACGTGAAGCATTCAAGAAAGAAATCGATAAAGTAGCCAAAGGTCAACAAAACTACCTAGACTTCTGGTCACGCTTATCATTGGATAAAGTTCGTAATCAACTACTTAAGAGCAACAACATGGTACCTACACCGGTATTAGATAACCAAAACTATAAAGGTATTAGCACAGACCGTTACGGCCACACTGCTAGTGGTAAAGACGTTGCTCCGGTACGTGAATTATATGGACCAACAGGTCGTTATCACGCAACAGACGGTCGTATGGGAGCAGTAGCTCGTGTTTATCCTAAACCATATAAAGATGATTCTGTTTTCTTCATGGTGACAGATATGATTAGTGACTTTGGTATTTCAGCCTTTACTCACGAAACAACTCACGTAAATGACCGTATGGTTTATTTAGGAGGTTCGGGACATCGTGAAGGTACGGACTTAGAAGCGTTTGCTCAAGGGATGTTACAATCTCCTGCTGAATCTAGTCCAAATGGTGACTTTAAAGCTCTAGGATTAAACATGGCCTACGAACGTCCAAATAATGGAAACCAATGGTACAACACAAATCCAAATGACCTTAAATCTCGTGAAGAAATTGATCGTTACATGAAAGGCTTCAATGATACTCTCATGCTTCTTGATTACCTTGAAGGAGAGGCTGTCCTCAATAAAGCAAATCAAGATTTAAACAACGCTTGGTTCAAGAAGGTTGATAAGCAATATCGAGGAAATAACACCAAGAACCAATTCGATAAGGTTCGACCTTTAAGTGATGATGAAAAGACTATTCCTTTGCGTACAGTTGATGACTTAGTTACGAATAACTTCATGACCAACCGTGGTCCAGGCAACAGAGTTTACAACCCAACTGACTTTGATTCTGCTTATGTCACTGTACCTATTACTGCAGGTATCTACGGTGGGAACACAAGTGAAGGTGCTCCTGGAGCGATGTCATTTAAACACAATACCTTCAGAATCTGGGGTTACTATGGCTACGAAAAAGGCTTCTTAAACTATGCTTCTAACATGCTAAAAGCTGAATCTAAAAAAGCTGGAAAAGATACTCTAGGTGATGACTTCATCATTAGCAAGATTTCTGAAGGAAAATTCAACAATCTTGAAGATTGGAAGAAAGCTTACTTCAAAGAAGTTGTGACAAGTGCCAAAAATGGAATTCAATCTATTGAAATTGATGGTAAGACATACAATAGCTATGAAGACTTGAAACGCGCATTTGCTGAAGCAGTTGATAAAGATAAGGCTACTCTAAGTAAGGGATCTGTTAAATTTGACAATACTGTTGCTTTGAAAGAGAAAGTCTTCAAGAAACTTCTTCAACAAACAGATAGCTTTAAAACTTCAATCTTTAAATAATCCAAAGCTCTCATCTGCTTAGCAGGTGGGAGTTTTTGTAATCAAGAAGATTATTGATTTTCCAAACAGATTCTAAGTATTTTTAGCAAGGT
The DNA here is from genome assembly GCF_047464215.1 of Streptococcus infantis. Lineage (GTDB taxonomy): Bacteria > Bacillota > Bacilli > Lactobacillales > Streptococcaceae > Streptococcus > Streptococcus infantis_P. The sequence goes on from NZ_JASHCG010000001.1 coordinate 38,269, forward strand.
AGGTATATAATAGAACTACAAAGTAAATATCTATATTCATATAACAAAAAAGAAGGTGATGAAGATGAAAAAATGGCAAGCAACTGTATTGGTCTGCACTAGTCTGTTTTGTCTATCAGCTTGTAAAAATCAGACGACGAGCGAAGCTGATAAGCAAAATGGAGACAAAAATGCACAAGTTAGTTCTCAAAATGCAAAACAAGGAGAAGCAGTTCCAGACTTTGAGCTTATGGGAGTTGATGGGAAAACCTATCGCCTATCAGATTATAAGGGCAAAAAGGTCTATCTCAAATTTTGGGCATCTTGGTGCTCTATTTGTCTAGCTAGTTTACCTGATACCGATGAACTGGCAAAAGAAGCTGGCGATGATTTTGTAATTTTGACAGTTGTTTCTCCTGGTCAAAAAGGAGAGCAAGCAGAAGAAGCCTTTAAAAAATGGTATCAAGGTTTGGACTATAAAGATTTACCAGTATTGCTAGACCCTTCGGGACAACTTTTGGCGAGTTACGGAGTTCGTTCTTATCCGACTCAAGCCTTTATTGATAAGGAAGGTAGACTCGTTAAGACCCAGCCAGGCTTTATGGACAAGGAAACTATTTTACAGACGCTAAAAAGCATAGATTAGAGGCTCATCATGAATGATAAATTAAAAATAATTGTATTCATAGGAATCATCATTTGCATTATTATTGGAATTCTATTTCTTTTGGAAAAAAGGAGCGCAAGCTACACAGATACCACTCAAATCGAGAAGGCAGCAGTTAGTCAAGGACAAAAGGCCAAGAAAAAAACTGAGCCAAGTAAAGATGCTGACTTACATGATATCTATCTAGCGGGAGGTTGTTTCTGGGGAGTAGAAGAGTATTTTTCGCGAGTAGCGGGTGTGACAGATGCTGTTTCGGGCTATGCAAATGGTAGAGGAGAAACAACCCAGTATGAATTGATCGGCCAAACTGGGCATGCTGAGACTGTTCATGTGACCTATGATGCTAATCAAATCTCTCTAAAAGAGATCTTGCTTCATTATTTCCGCATTATCAATCCAGTCAGTAAGAATAAGCAGGGAAATGATGTGGGGACTCAGTACAGAACAGGAGTCTACTATACAGATGAGAAAGATTTAGAAGTCATCAATCAAGTTTTTGACCAAGTTGCTCAGAAATACGACCAGCCTCTAGCGGTTGAAAAGGAAGCCTTAAGAAATTTTATCGTGGCTGAGGACTACCACCAAGACTATCTCCAGAAAAACCCTAATGGATATTGCCATATCAATGTCAATCAGGCAGCCTATCCGGTCATTGATGCAAGTCAATATCCAAAACCGAGCGACGATGAATTGAAAAAACTTTTGTCTTCAGAGGAGTATGCCGTGACTCAAAATGGTCAAACAGAACGTGCCTTTTCAAATCGTTACTGGGATAAATTTGAAGCAGGTATTTATGTGGATGTTGCGACTGGCGAACCTCTCTTTTCTTCGAAAGATAAATTTGAGTCGGGTTGTGGTTGGCCAAGTTTTACCCAGCCGATCAGTCCAGATGTTGCGACCTATAAGGAAGACAAGTCATACAATATGGTCAGAACAGAAGTCAGAAGTCGAACAGGGAATTCTCACCTAGGACATGTCTTTACAGATGGACCTACAGAAAAGGGTGGGCTACGATATTGTATCAATAGTCTCTCCATTCGCTTTATTCCTAAGGATCAAATGGAAGAAAAGGGCTATGGCTATTTGTTGGATTATGTTGAGTGATCTTGAAATTATTAAAAAGAGTTTACTAGAAATATATTTTAATTCATAAGAAGTGTAGAGTTTGGATTTTAGAAGTAGAATGTCTTTTAAAATAGTTTTCTTTTTAATAAAAGAAAAATGAGGTCTGGCAATTTAATCGAACGTGTTGGGATCACTCCTGAAAATTTTTGATTTTGAAAACAAGTAAGGTGAAGGCCATCAGGGTGAATATGGCGCTCTCGGGCTCAATATGGCATACATGCGACCAAATGATGGGGATCAATGGTACAATCCTGATCCAACCAAGTTGCAAACACGCCAGTAGATTGACCACTACATGAAAGGTTATAATGAGGCCTTGATGCTTCTAGATTATCTGGAAGGGGAACGAGTTCTCGCTAAGAATGATCTGGCTTTGAAGAAGGCTTGGTTCAGCAAGATGACCAAGCAAATGCGCTATCAGGACCAGGATAATAAACTCCTTGCTCCAAACCAGTGGGACTATGTCCGTCCATTGACAGATGAGGAAGCCAAGACTCAGCTAAATTCTGTGGATGATTTAATCAAACATAACATCATCACCAATAGGCATTATCAGGGAACTTACCGACCAGAAGAACTCAAGACAGCTTATGTCAATGTCAAGATGGTGGATGCTATCTATGGTGGAAATACAAGTCAGGGAGCTCCAGGAGCCATCTCCTTCAAGCATAATGCCTTCCGTATGTGGGGTTATTATGGCTACGAAAATGGTTTCCTAGGCTATGCTTCTAATAAATACAAAGATGAAGCCTTAAGCGAGGGACGTGACACCCTTGGGGATGATTTCATTATCCAGAAGGTTTCGAAAGGCAAGTTCCAGAACTTGGAAGAATGGAAGAAGGCTTGGTTTGACGCTATTATTGCTAAGGCAAAACGAGGAATCCATAGTTTTGAAATTGATGGTCAGCAAATTGATTCTTATGAGAAATTGCAAGACTTGTTTGACCAAGCAGTAGAAACGGATTACCGAAACTTTAAGTATGGTGGTTCAGTTGCCAACTATACAGTAGCCCTGAAGAAAAAAGTCTTCCAGAAACTATTGCAGGTTACAGATGCCTTTTCATCTGAACTCTTTCCCAAAGGATAGATAAAAGAGAGTGTGTTTTTAGATTTGCTAAGGAAGTGAAATCTACTTTATCATTCTCAAAGAATAAAATTGCCAGATCTCCTGTTTGGGGTCTGGCTTTTATGGTATACTTAGGATATGCATAGAAAAACAGTGATTGATTTCAGGGCTTTGGGCGAGCGATACACCTTTACCCAGCCTATCAAAGAATTAAAAACCAGAGATTTAGCAGAAGTAACAGACTTGTTAGCTCAAGTGGAAAGCTACCAAGAACAGGACTATTATGTGGTGGGTTATGTTAGTTATGAAGCAGCGCCAGCTTTTGAGGAGAAGTTGGCGGTTCACTCAGGTCCCTTGTTAGGAGAGTATCTCCTCTATTTCACTATTCATGACAGCGTTGAAAAATCTAGCATTCCTCTGACTTATGAGGAGGTGGCTTTGCCATCAAACTGGCAGGAAGTAACATCTGCAGAGGACTATGAAAAGGCGATTGCTCAGATTCACCATCATTTACGACAGGGCGATACTTATCAGGTCAATTATACGGTTCAACTCAAGCAGGAGTTGTCTGCTAATCCTTTTGCTATCTACAATCGTATGGTGGTGGAGCAGGAGGCAGGCTACAATGCCTACGTAGAGCATGATGACATGGCAGTGATTTCCATGAGTCCAGAACTCTTTTTTGAACAAAATGATCGTGAATTGACAACTCGTCCTATGAAGGGGACGACTAAACGTGGTCTGACTGATGCTGAAGATTTGAAAGAAGCAGCTTGGTTGGAGCAGGATCCCAAAAATCGTTCAGAAAATATGATGATAGTTGACCTCTTGCGTAATGACATGAATCGTCTGTCTGAGGTGGGAAGTGAGCATGTGGAACGTTTATGTCAGGTGGAACAGTATTCAACGGTTTGGCAGATGACTTCGACCATCAAGAGTCAGTTACGACCAGATATTGACCTAGTAGAAATCTTCCGTTCACTCTTTCCATGTGGTTCTATCACAGGAGCTCCCAAGATAGCGACTATGGAAATTATCAAGAATTTGGAACCACAAGCTAGAGGAGTTTACTGTGGAACTGTTGGACTCTTACTTCCCAATGGTAGACGGATTTTCAACGTAGCTATTCGAACCATTCAACTGCATCGAGATCGAGCCATCTATGGAGTCGGCGGTGGCATCACTTGGGATAGTACTTGGGAGTCAGAATACCGTGAAGTCCAGCAAAAGGCAGCTGTTCTTTACCGAAAACAGCCTCGTTTTCAATTAATAACGACAGGGAAAATCAGTCAGAAGAAATTACTCTTTGAAAATCAACATCTGGAAAGACTGCAAAAGGCTAGTCGTTATTTTGCCTTTACATTTGATGAAGATAGTTTGAGACAAAAGATAGAGGAAGAGTGTCAAGTTTGTGACCTCCATCAAGACTACCGTTTGCGAATCAGTCTCAATAAGTCTGGAGAAATAGACATTGATCGCCAAGTATTGACACCGATTAGTTCTAGCTTCTGTCAGGCTAAACTTTGTCGGCAAGAAGCTGATTTGCAGCAGGCCTTTACCTACTTTAAGACGACACACCGACCGCATTTGACAGTGGGAGAGAATGAAATTATTTATCATACTGCTGATGGAAAATTGCTTGAAACCTCTATTGGCAATCTGGTTTTGAAAATGGATGGCAAACTCTATACACCGCCAAGTCAACTAGGTATTTTACCAGGGATTTATCGTCAACACTTGCTTGAAAGCGAACAAGTAAAAGAGAAGGTCTTAACCATAGAAGATTTGAAGCGAGCAGAAACTGTATACGGATGCAATGCAGTCAGGGGCTTGTATGAGTTATCATTACAGGAGAACTAAATGAAACTTATATTTTTACATGGCCTAGGTCAGTCAGCAGATAGTTGGAAAGAAGTTCAGGATTTACTGGCAGATTATCCTTCTGAAGCCATAGAGTTATTTCCTACTGGAGTTGGGACTTATCAAGAAGCCAAAGAGCGCATTTATCAGCACTTATCAGAGGAGACAGAACCTTTTGTCTTAATCGGTTTGTCTTTAGGGGCTGCACTTGCATTGGAGCTTTCAAGTTATGATCTACCATATCTTCAGGCCTTGGTTTTGTCAGGATGTCCACTGAAATTAGCAGGTAACATTCCTTTTTACATACAGTTGCTGATATTTAAATTGCTTCCTAAGAGGATATATGAGAAGCAGGGGGCAGATAAGGCTCTTATGGTTGGAGTTTCCGAAGAATTAAAAACACTTGATTTAAGAGAGATTGCACGGAATTGTCCCTATCCAAGCTTGTTAATTTGTGGTAGTCAGGATAAGCCTAATCTCAGTTCAATGAAAGCTATTCAAGAACTGATGCCAGATTCTCAGTTTGAGATCATCCCTGACGGCCCTCATGTCTTGAATAAGGCAAAACCAAAAGAGTTTGCAGAATTAACCAGAAGTTTTCTTGAATTGCTGAAACAAGTTTGATAAAATAATATTGAGATTGATATTATAATTTTAGGAGAAAAATCATGAACAAACGTCATCTATTAAAACTAGGCCTATTTTCTTTACCTGTCCTTGCTCTGTTTTTACATCCTGTTGTTGCAGATGAAAGTATCCATTTTTCAAGCTGTAAGGAAGCTTGGGAGAATGGTTATGCAGATATTCATAAGGGAGAACCAGGGTATTCTGCTACTCTAGATAAAGATCATGATGGGATTGCCTGTGAATCGAAGAATGCGCCAAAGGGAGTTTTAAAAGAGAAAAAGACGAGTACATCTCAAGCTAACAACAGTGTAGCACCAAATAGTGCAGTACCTGCTCCAAGTGCAGCAGCTGTAAGTGGCTGGGTTCGTCAGAATGGATCTTGGTACTATTTTTCTGAAAATGGAACTCCAGTAACAAATACTTGGCAGGGTGCTTACTATCTCAAGTCAGATGGAAGAATGGCTGAGAATGAGTGGGTATACGATAACTATTACCAAGCCTGGTATTACCTCAAATCAGATGGTTCTTATGCACGCAATACTTGGCAAGGAAGTTACTATCTCAAATCAGATGGTAAGATGGCTCAGGGTGAATGGCTTTATGATTCTTACTACAAAGCTTGGTATTACCTCAAATCAGATGGATCTTATGCGCATAATACTTGGCAAGGTGCATATTACCTCAAGTCAAATGGGAAAATGGCTCAGAGTGAGTGGGTCTATGATTCTTCTTACCAAGCCTGGTATTACTTGAAATCAGATGGATCTTATGCTCGCAATGCATGGCAAGGAAATTACTATCTCAAATCAGATGGCAAAATGGCTAAGAATGAGCGAGTGGATGGCGGACGCTATTATGTAGATGCTTCTGGTTTGTGGAAACCATAGAATAGAAAAAAATCTGGAAAGTTAATGCAAACCTTTGCACTGATTGGCAGATTTTGTTATACTAGTACTGTAAGCATTTTCAATTAAGGATAAGGAGAAGACGATGAGTCAAAAGATTATTGGGATTGACCTTGGTGGAACTTCTATCAAGTTCGCTATTTTAACGCAAGAAGGAGAAATCCAAGAAAAATGGTCTATTAAGACAAACATTTTGGATGAAGGAAGCCATATCGTAGACGATATGATTGAAACTATTCAACACCGTTTGGGCTTGCTTGGATTGTCTGCTGAAGATTTCCGTGGAATTGGTATGGGGTCACCTGGTGTGGTTGACCGTGAAAAAGGGACTGTTATCGGTGCCTACAACCTCAACTGGAAAACTCTTCAACCAGTCAAAGAAAAAATGGAAAAAGCCTTGGGGATTCCATTCTTTATCGACAATGACGCCAACGTGGCAGCTCTTGGTGAGCGTTGGATGGGTGCTGGTGACAACCAACCAGATGTTGTCTTTATGACACTTGGTACAGGTGTTGGTGGCGGTATCGTAGCAGAAGGTAAATTGCTTCACGGTGTTGCAGGTGCTGCTGGTGAACTTGGACACATCACAGTTGACTTTGACCAACCAATCGCATGTACTTGCGGTAAGAAAGGCTGTCTTGAGACAGTAGCTTCAGCGACAGGTATCGTCAACTTGACTCGTCGTTACGCAGATGAATACGAAGGCGATGCAGAGTTGAAACGCTTGATTGATGACGGAGAAGAAGTAACAGCTAAAACTGTCTTTGATTTGGCAAAAGAAGGAGATGACCTTGCCTTGATCGTTTACCGTAACTTCTCACGTTACTTGGGTATTGCATGTGCCAACATCGGTTCAATCCTAAACCCATCAACAATCGTTATAGGTGGTGGTGTATCAGCTGCGGGAGAATTCCTCCTTCAAGGTGTGCAAAAGGTTTATGATGAAAATACCTTCCCACAAGTTCGCACAACAACTAAACTAGCTCTTGCAACTCTAGGAAATGACGCTGGAGTGATTGGTGCTGCGTCACTTGTCTTGCAATAATGCACATGAATCAAGAGCTTGGATATTGATCAAGCTCTTTTTAAGTTGAAGTTGTTAAAATAAAGTAATAGCTCACTAATGATAGGAGGAGTTTTGGATGAATACTGTAGAACAATCCATGGTTGATTTAGCCTTGTCTATTGCTAGGCAAGCTCATGAAGGGCAACTGGATAAGGCAGGGGTGGCTTACATAGAACATCCAATCTATGTAGCCAGTCTTGTACAAACGGAAGAAGAAAAAGCAGTTGCTTTGTTGCATGATGTTCTTGAGGATAGTCCTGTTTCAGCTGAAGAACTATTACAAGCTGGTTTACCAGAAACAGTTGTTACTGATGTTCAGGTTTTGACAAAGAAACCAATGCAAGATTATCAAGCATATTTGGAAACTGTAAAGACAAATCCTCTAGCACGAGTAGTCAAATTAGCTGATCTAAAACATAATTCAGATTTATCGAGATTGCCTTCTATTACTGCAAAGGATAGGGAAAGATTGAAGAAATATAAAAAGGCCATTGATTTGCTGAGCAGGTAGAAAAGCCCTTTTTATGCTATACTAGTTAAGACAATAATTGAGGTGAGAGTAAATGACAAAAGCAGACACGATTTTTAAAGAAAATATCGAGCGAATTCTCAATGAAGGAGTCTTTTCAGAACAGGCTCGTCCCAAGTATAAGGATGGAACAGTGGCTAACTCCAAGTACATCACAGGAGCCTTTGCGGAGTATGATTTGTCAAAGGGTGAATTTCCCATCACGACCTTGCGCCCAATCGCAATCAAATCAGCCATCAAGGAAGTACTTTGGATCTACCAAGACCAGACCAATAGTTTGGAAGTTCTCAATGACAAGTACAATGTTCACTACTGGAATGACTGGGAAGTTGGAGATACAGGGACTATTGGGGAACGTTATGGGGCTGTTGTTAAGAAGCATGATATTATCAACAAGATTCTCAAACAGTTAGAAGCCAATCCTTGGAACCGTCGCAATATCATCTCACTTTGGGATTATCAAGCTTTTGAGGAGACAGATGGCCTTCTGCCTTGTGCCTTCCAGACCATGTTTGATGTCCGTCGTGTGGATGGTGAGATTTATCTGGATGCGACCTTGACCCAACGTTCTAACGATATGCTGGTGGCCCACCATATCAATGCTATGCAGTATGTGGCTCTTCAGATGATGATTGCTAAACACTTTGGTTGGAAAGTTGGAAAATTCTTCTACTTTATCAACAACCTTCACATTTATGACAATCAATTTGAACAAGCTCAGGAATTGCTTCGTCGTGAGCCTTCAAACTGCCAACCACGTTTGGTCTTAAATGTACCAGACAAGACCAACTTCTTTGATATTAAAGCAGAGGATTTTGATCTGGTTGATTATGATCCAGTCAAGCCACAGTTGAAGTTTGACTTGGCAATTTAATACTCTCTGAAAATCTCTTCAAACCACGCTAGATTCCTAGTTTCCTATTTGGTTTTTATTGAGTATAAAAGAATAGAAAAAAAGAAGTTGAGAAAAATCCCAACTTCTTTTGTGTTTTAACGTGATACGCGACGACGCGCTGCTTTCTTACGGTTTTCTTCGATGAAAGCTGCTTTTTGTTCTTCTGGTTCGATCACTTTCTTTTTAACTGCGTAAACTGCACCTGCAACTGCAGCGACAGTTCCTGCAATACCTGTTACAAGACCTTTAGCGAAACCTTTAGCCATGAGTATTCCTCCTTTAACTTATAAATCAGCCAGCTACCTCAAGAGGTCGCATTTTTCTGACTGACCTTTTTGTGATATAATAATAGTAGCGAAAAAATGGGAATTTTTCAAGGAAAAAAGATGAAAACAAAAATAATTGTGATTGTTGGACCGACTGCAGTTGGAAAGACAGCTCTAGCTATTGAAGTTGCTAAGCGTTTTAATGGTGAAGTAGTTAGTGGAGATAGCCAACAAATCTATCGAGGACTAGATATTGGGACAGCCAAGGCTAGTCCAGAGGAGCAGGCAAGTGTTCCTCATCACTTGATTGATGTGAGAGATGTAACCGAGTCTTACTCGGCTTTTGATTTTGTTTCAGAAGCTAAGGCAGCCATTGAGGATATTCAAAGTCGCGGCAAACTAGCTATTATCGCTGGTGGGACAGGTCTTTATATCCAGAGTCTGCTAGAAGGATATCATTTAGGTGGTGAGACTACCCATGAGGAGATTTTAGCTTATCGAGCTAGTTTGGAGCCTTATACAGATGAGGAATTAGCCCATTTGGTGGATCAAGCAGGCCTTGAAATTCCCCAGTTTAATCGTCGTCGTGCCATGCGTGCCTTGGAAATTGCCCATTTTGGTCAAGACTTGGAAAATCAAGAGACCTTGTATGAACCTCTGATTATTTGCTTAGATGATGAGCGTAGTCAATTGTATGAACGGATTAATCACCGTGTGGATTTGATGTTTGAAGCTGGACTATTGGATGAAGCTAAGTGGTTGTTTGACCATGATCCAGATGTGCAGGCTGCTAAAGGGATTGGCTATAAGGAACTCTTTCCCTATTTTCGAGGGGAGCAGAGCCTGGAGGAGGCCAGTGACAGTCTCAAACAGGCGACCCGTCGTTTTGCCAAGCGTCAACTAACCTGGTTTCGTAACCGCATGCAGGTGACCTTTTATCAGATAGGAGAATCTGGTGTGCAAGACCGTGTTTTAAGCCAGATTGAGGAGTTTTTAAATGATTGAAACGGAGAAAAAAGAGGAGCGGGTCCTGCTGATTGGAGTTGAACTCCAGGGCATGGATAATTTTGACCTTTCCATGGAAGAACTAGCTAGTCTGGCTAAGACGGCTGGTGCAGTCGTAGTCGATAGTTACAGACAAAAACGTGAAAAATACGACTCTAAGACCTTTGTCGGATCTGGTAAGTTGGAAGAAATTGCTCAAATGGTGGATGCAGAAGAAATCACAACTGTCATTGTCAACAACCGTCTGACACCTCGACAAAATGTCAATTTAGAGGAAGTCTTGGGTGTTAAAGTCATTGACCGTATGCAGTTGATTTTGGATATCTTTGCCATGAGAGCTCGAAGTCATGAAGGAAAGCTTCAAGTTCATCTTGCGCAACTCAAGTATCTCTTACCTCGCTTGGTTGGTCAGGGGATTATGCTTAGCCGTCAGGCAGGGGGCATTGGTTCTCGTGGTCCAGGTGAAAGTCAGCTAGAACTGAATCGTCGTAGTGTTCGTAACCAAATCACAGATATCGAGCGTCAGCTCAAAGTCGTTGAGAAAAATCGAGCGACAGTTCGAGAAAAACGTTTGGAGTCAAGTACCTTTAAGATTGGTTTGATTGGCTACACCAATGCTGGAAAGTCAACTATCATGAACACCTTGACTAGCAAGACCCAGTATGAGGCAGATGAGCTCTTTGCGACTCTGGATGCGACAACTAAAAGCATTCATCTGGGGGGCAATCTTCAGGTTACCTTGACTGACACCGTTGGGTTTATTCAAGATTTGCCGACAGAGTTGGTGTCTAGTTTCAAGTCGACCTTGGAAGAAAGCAAGCACGTAGATCTCTTGGTCCATGTTATCGATGCCAGCAATCCTTATCATGAGGAACATGAAAAAACGGTCCTGTCTATCATGAAAGACTTGGACATGGAGGATATTCCTCGCCTAACCCTTTATAATAAAGCGGATTTGGTGGAAGATTTCACGCCTACTCAAACGCCTTATGCATTGATTTCTGCCAAGTCTAAAGATAGTCGAGAACAGTTACAGGCTTTATTGCTAGATAAGATCAAGGAAATTTTTGAACCCTTTACTTTGCGCGTGCCTTTTTCTAAGTCCTACAAGATTCACGGCTTAGAAAGTGTTGCTATCCTCGAAGAACGTGACTACCAAGATGACGGTGAAGTCATCACAGGCTTCATTTCTGAGAAAAACAAATGGAGATTAGAAGAATTTTATGACTGATATCAAATCATTAGCTCTCAAGTATGGTGGCTATACAAGTCTAGACAAGGTTTATCTGGATCAGCTTTTAGCTGGTAGGTCTGAAGAGGAGCAACTAGCTCTCATTACCCCTCCACCTAGCGTGGTTAATGCCTACTTTGCAGAACTCTACCAGAAAAAAAGTCCTCAAGCTGCGACAGATTATTTTGCGGAAGTCAGCCAGGAACTGAATCTCTACAATGCTGAACCAAGTTTCACGGAAGAAAGCAAACCCTTTATCCGCCTCAATCTATCAGGCAAGTCTTTTGGATTTTGTTACGAGAAAGAAGGTCTTGGACGCATTTTCTCAGAAGCTGAGGAAACAATCACAGCTGACTTGCTTTTTGAGATTGCGCAAATTTTTCCCCATCAGCTGGTCTTTGAAGAGTCTGGGAAAATTTACATGAAGGCAATCGGAGAAGAGGAAGTTGTTAACGTGGAAAATCTCACAGCCTTGACAGATCTGGAAAGTTTGGCAGATGGTCGCAAGCGTCTCAAAGGTTATAGTCAAGAGGATTTGCTACAAGAAGCTAAAGCCTATACTGGTAAGTTTTATTATCGCTCAGAAAACCGCACCGCTATGTTATATATTGATTAATTAGAAAGTATCGAATGGATATTCAATTTTTAGGAACGGGGGCTGGTCAGCCCTCTAAAGCCCGCAACGTTTCAAGTCTCGCCCTGAAACTCTTGGACGAGATTAACGAAGTCTGGCTCTTTGACTGTGGAGAAGGTACACAAAATCGCATTCTTGAAACCACAATTCGACCACGCAAGGTTAGCAAAATCTTTATCACCCACTTACACGGAGACCATATCTTTGGCTTACCAGGATTTCTCTCTAGTCGTGCCTTTCAAGCCAATGAAGAGCAGACAGATTTGGAAATCTATGGACCTCAAGGTATCAAGTCTTTTGTTTTGACCAGCCTTCGTGTATCGGGTTCTCGTTTGCCTTATCGTATTCATTTTCATGAATTTGATCAAGATTCTCTTGGGAAAATCCTTGAAACGGATAAGTTTACCGTTTATGCAGAAGAGTTGGATCACACTATTTTCTGTGTCGGCTATCGTGTCATGCAAAAGGACTTAGAAGGTACCTTGGATGCTGAGAAACTAAAGGCTGCTGGTGTCCCATTCGGCCCGCTCTTTGGAAAAATTAAAAACGGTCAGGATGTCGTCTTAGAAGACGGCACCGAGATCAAGGCAGCAGACTATATCTCAGCACCACGCCCTGGTAAGATTATCACCATTTTGGGAGATACTCGAAAAACAGATGCTAGTGTGCGTCTTGGAGTCAATGCAGATGTTCTTGTCCATGAGTCCACTTATGGCAAGGGTGATGAGAAGATTGCCCGCAACCACGGTCACTCAACTAATATGCAAGCTGCTCAGGTTGCAGTAGAAGCAGGAGCCAAACGACTCTTGCTCAACCATATCAGTGCACGCTTCCTTTCAAAAGACATTAGCCAGCTCAAGAAAGATGCGGCAACGATTTTTGAAAACGTCCATGTGGTTAAAGACCTAGAAGAAGTGGAAATCTAGGATCTCGAGAAAGGATAAATATGTCTACTATTCTCATTACGGGTGCTAGTGGTGGTCTAGCCCAAGAAATGGTCAAACTCTTGTCCAATGATCAATTGATTTTGCTGGGTAGAAATAGAGAAAAATTAGCTCAACTATACGGAAATCATCCACAGGCTGAATTGGTTGAGATTGATATTACCGATGATACAGCCCTAGAAACTCTGGTAGCAGACCTCTATCTCCGCTATGGCAAGATTGATGTTTTGATTAATAACGCTGGTTACGGGATCTTTGAAGATTTTGACAAGATCTCTAATCAAGATATTCATCAGATGTTTGAGGTTAACACCTTTGCTTTGATGAATTTATCACGTTTGATCGCTTCTCGTATGAAGGAAATGCGAAAAGGCCATATCATCAATATCGTTAGTATGGCTGGTTTGATAGCAACTGGCAAGTCCAGTCTTTACTCAGCGACTAAGTTTGCGGCTATCGGTTTTTCAAATGCTTTACGTCTCGAACTCATGCCCTATGGAGTCTATGTGACGACGGTTAATCCAGGTCCGATTCGTACAGGATTTTTTGACCAGGCTGATCCAGATGGAACCTATCTTAAGTCGGTTGATCGTTTTCTACTCGAGCCAGATGCAGTAGCTAGAAAGATTGTCAAAACCATAGGAAAAAACAAACGGGAACTCAATCTTCCAATCTTGCTCAATCTAGCCCATAGGTTTTACACCCTCTTTCCCAAGTTAGCAGATAAGTTAGCTGGGGAAACCTTTAATTTTAAGTGATGAAGCTGTTCCCTTGAGGAATGGCTTTTTACTTTAATTAGGAGGAGTTGTACATCAAAAATAATCCCTGAAAATACTGGTAGTTTATCTCTATTTGATAGTTTTGGAGTATAATTGAGATAAGAAAGCAGATTAAAGAGAGAATAAACTCCGAGTCTAACATAACTAAAAGTATATCTATAGCCGAAGCTTATGAAGTCAAGATAAAATAGGTTTAAAAGAACTTGCCCTTTGTCGGATTGACTAGGCTGTAAATCGGAGTTAGAAATATTCTTAGAACAGAAGAAAATAAAAAAGCCTAAAAATGTTAAAACATCTTGACATTCCATCGATTTAGAGTATAATAAAAAATGTAAAGAGCTCTTGACATTGTTTTGACGGATTGGAGGAACAGGACTATGAGAAAAATGGATGAAATGGACAGAGCGATTCAGCTACGTTCTGAGGAGTGGGGATATAAAACGGCTCTATTTGGCTTATGTGGATGGACAGTATTTAATATTTATCAATCTATTACAAAAGGCATTGAACTTGAAATGTTACCATGTCTGATTTTATGTTTATCTATTTCTGTTCAAGGATTTGCACAAACTGCCATAAAACAGAAAATGATTGGTGGTGATGAAGAGTTTAAAGAACCAAATAAACTTGTTCAAGGAGTAATTTTGATGGTTGTTATCCTTATCGTAGTTTTGGCGATTGGCATTTATTGTTTTCAGAAAGACTAATGCTGTATGAAAAATAATATCAAACAGTTAAGAAAGTCTGAAGGACTACGTCAGGAAGATATGGCAAAAATATTAGGCGTTAGTCGACAAACCATTATAGCTATCGAGAATGACAAGTACAATCCTACACTTGAACTAGCAATGAAAATTGCAAGATTGCTACGACTACATGTTGAAGAAATTTTCATTTTAGAAGATTAAAGATATCAGATAGCATTTATTTTAATCATCTGCTCCGTAATGATGAGAGAGTTTTCCGGTTCATGGAAACTCTCTTTTTAAAGCTCATAAAGAGTCTACTCAATTTTACCCTTGTCCATCTATATATAGTTTGTTGAATCTAGAATAGTACACTATGGATTCTAAAAAAACTTCTAGAAATTTAGTTGGCTTTCCCAATCTCTTTGTTCACACCTTAATTCAATCTATTATATCTATCGTAAAACTGGTATAAAAATTGCAAATCGAATCTTTAAATAGTATACTAGAACTAGTAATTGTGAAAACGTTTGCGCTTTTTATTGATTTTAGGAGACAAGACATGGAATTAACAGCCATTTATCATAGACCAGAATCAGAGTATGCTTATCTGTACAAAGAAGGTCAGCTACATATCCGAATCAGGAGCAAGAAGGATGATGTCCAGCAGGTCATCTTGCACTATGGAGATCCTTTTATTTTCATTGAGGATAAGTATGAAGCCAAGAAAGAAATGACTAAAGTAACCTCGGATGCTTTATTTGATTATTGGCAGGTTACAGTATCGGTTGATTTTGCACGGATTCAGTATCTCTTTGAACTCCTTGATAAGGAAGGTCAGGGTGTTTTCTATGGTGATAAGGGTTGTGTGGAACATACTCAAGAAAACTTGGATGCTGAAGGTAATGGTTTCAAGCTTCCTTATATTCACGAAATCGACGGTTGCCAAGTTCCTAGCTGGGTTTCAGAAACTGTTTGGTATCAGATTTTCCCTGAACGCTTCGCTAATGGAAACCCTAATTTGACTCCTGATGGAGCTCGAGCGTGGGATGCAGAGATTTCTCCTGAAAGGGATGATTTTTTTGGTGGAGATTTGCAAGGGATTATTGACCATCTGGACTATTTCAAAGACCTAGGAATCACTGGGCTCTATCTCTGTCCGATTTTTGAAGCTACAACCAATCACAAATATGATACCACGGATTATTTTGAGATTGACCGTCACTTTGGAGACAAGGAAGTCATTCATAATCTAGTTGAAGAAGCTCATAAACGTGGCATTAAGATCATGCTTGATGCAGTGTTTAACCATATCGGTTATCAGTCAGCCCAATGGCAGGACGTTCTAAAGAATGGAGAGAATTCCCCTTATAAAGATTGGTTCCATATTCAAGAATTTCCAGTTACAGAGGATAAACTTAAGAACCCAAGAGAACTACCTTATCATACCTTTGCCTTTGCTAGCTATATGCCTAAGTTAAATACGGCAAATCCTGAAGTTAAAAAATTTCTTTTAAGTGTTGCGACCTATTGGATTGAAAATTTTGATATCGATGCTTGGCGTTTGGACGTTGCCAATGAAATTGACCATCAGTTCTGGAGAGATTTTAGAAAGGCAGTTCTCGCTAAAAAGCCTGATTTGTATATCTTAGGTGAAATCTGGCATACCTCACAACCTTGGCTAAAAGGGGATGAGTTCCATGCAGTCATGAACTACCCACTTTCTGAAAGTATCAAGGATTATTTCTTACGTCAGCATAAAAAGACGGAGCAGTTTATTTCAGAAATCAATAGCCAGTCTATGTACTATAAGCAACAAATCTCGGAAGTGATGTTTAACCTTTTAGACTCTCACGATACAGAACGTATCCTCACGACTGCCAAAGGAAATATCCAGCATGTTAAGGCTGCTTTAACCTTCCTCTATCTTCAAAAAGGGACTCCTTGTATCTATTACGGAACAGAGCTGGCACTTAAAGGTGGACCAGATCCCGATTGCCGTCGTGTCATGCCTTGGGACCGTGTTTCTGAGGACAATGATATGCTGAATTTCATGAAGAAATTAATTAAGGTCCGTAAGGAAATTTCAAGCATTATTCAATATGGAACCTATAAGCTAGAAGAAGTGAAACCAGATGTTCTAGTTTTGAAATGGAACTATGAAGGGAAAGAAGTTCAAGCCATCTTTAACCAGTCTTCTGAGAATTTTGTTTTAGATAGAGATTCAGTTGATTTAGCTAGTCATTGCCAGCTTGAAGATGGACATCAAGTCATCTTACCAGCTGGATTTGTGGTCTATATTTCTGAGTAAAAAGGATTAAAATAATGGCACTCAAGGAAGTTTATGATTATTTTCGTCACTATGATAAGGAAACTTATCAGGTTGTCGCCTGCATGGGCAATGAACCATCGGAAGTAGATGTCCAGGATTTTGAAAATCAATACGGCATTCGTCTGCCAGAAGATTTCAGGGAATTCACCATGTCAGCTCTGGGAGGCCTC
The DNA here is from genome assembly GCF_047464215.1 of Streptococcus infantis. Classification (GTDB taxonomy): domain Bacteria; phylum Bacillota; class Bacilli; order Lactobacillales; family Streptococcaceae; genus Streptococcus; species Streptococcus infantis_P. Next base: position 55,035 of record NZ_JASHCG010000001.1, read on the forward strand.
TTTATGGAGGTAAGAGAAGAGCTATGGCCAAGAGCCAAGGCTTACGATGTAGCACCATTTTGGACCTTCTGTCGAGGTATTAAGGTCTTGGGAATTGCAAATGGCATCCCAGACTTCTTAGACATTCGTCTTAAAACCAAGGAATTACACGCTCTGGGCTTTGTGGATTATATTCCATTTCTGTCTATCATCGGGGATGGAGATGTCATATTTTGCTTTGATAAGGACAATCATATAGTAGCTCTAGCTTGGTATAATAGTGGCGAAACTGAAGAGCTTGAATGTGATTTTTCAGGATTTTTACTCCATCAAATTGCCGAGCTAGAAGAACGTAAGAATGAGATGGTCAAGCTTTTGGAAAAGGGTAAATCTAGTCAATAATCTATAAGGAAATATCAGTTTGATAGTCCGTAAAAGAGGTTGGGACAAAAGATCCCGACCTCACTTTTTATTAGCAATCAAACTTTGACGCGGTAGCTGATTGAACTTTCTGTTCGTCTTTTATACTCTTCGAAAATCAAATTCAAACCACGTCAGCGTCGCCTTTCCGTATATATGTTACTGACTTCGTCAGTTCTATCTACAACCTCAAAGCAGTGCTTTGAGCAACCTGCGGCTAGCTTCCTAGTTTGCTCTTTGATTTTCATTGAGTATTAGACTCCAAAAAGCTCCTAATCATCCTCGCGGGGCTGGGACTACGAAATCGAGACTTTGTCTATCGATTTCTGTCCCACCGCCTTTTTTAGTAAAACCATTCACTAAATGTACATTCAGATTTTTAAACTTTTCTACAAATTATAGAAAAAAGAATCAAAAGTATGATTTTTATGCTGCCAGTATTGAAGTTTCTTATATTATTTTATAAAATAGAAGCAAAATACTACTGAAAAAGTAGAGCGCTTACACAAAAATGGAAGCGGTTACGAATATAAGGAGGATCTTATGGGAAAAGGTCATTGGAATCGAAAAAGAGTGTATAGTATCCGGAAATTTACCGTTGGAACTTGCTCTGTAGTCATCGGTACTTGCTCAGTCTTATTTGGAGCAAGTGTAGCTGGTGCAAATCCAGTAGCTGCGGAAGAAACTCCGATTACAGTTGCTACAGAAAAAGTAGCGGATGATTCTCATAAAGAGGAACTTGGTGAAACAAGAAGTCCAGAACAGCCAGCATCAACTGAATCAGCTGCAAGTGAAGTTGCTACACCAGCTCATGCAGTTGAAAAGGCACAGGACGACCAAACTCTACAATCAGATTCTGATAAAAAAGTGGATTCCATGCTAGATAAGAAATCTCAAGTAATTACTCAAGATCAATCTTCTCAAACGGAAAAACCGGACCTAAAACCGGCTACCAGCGAGGAGGTAAATCAATTGGTTGAGGATCGTAAAGTAGAATTTAACCAAAACTGGCATTTTAAACTCAATGCTAATGCCAAAGACGCCATCAAGCCAGATGCCGATGTATCAAGCTGGAAGAAATTAGACCTTCCTCATGACTGGAGTATCTATAACGACTTCGACCATCAGTCTCCTGCCCAAAATGAGGGTGGACAACTGAATGGTGGGGATGCTTGGTATCGCAAGACCTTTAAATTAGATGAAAAAGACCTAAACAAGAATATTCGCCTAGTCTTTGATGGTGTTTATATGGATTCGCAAGTCTATGTAAACGGTCAGCTAGTTGGTCACTATCCAAATGGTTACAACCAATTCTCTTATGACATCACTGATTATCTCAATAAAGACGGTCGTGAAAATGTCGTAGCTGTACATGCGGTTAATAAACAACCAAGTAGCCGTTGGTACTCAGGAAGTGGTATCTATCGTGATGTTACTCTTCAAGTGACAGACAAATTGCATGTTGCCAAAAACGGTACAACCATCTTAACTCCAGACCTTGAAAAACAACAAAATGGTAAGGTTGACACTCACGTATCAAGTAAGATTGTCAATACAGATGACAAAGATCATGAAATTGTTGCTGAATACCAAATTATTGAACGAAATGGTCAGGCTGTAACGGACGTGGTTCGTACAGATAGTCAAGTCTTGAAAGCTCATCAATCAACTAGTCTAAATGCTATTTTGCAAGTTGAGAAACCAAAACTTTGGACAGTCCTTAACGACAAGCCTGCCCTTTATGAATTGGTAACTCGTGTCTATCGTGATGGCCAGTTGGTAGATGCTAAGAAAGATTTATTTGGTTATCGTTATTACAATTGGACTCCAAACGAAGGCTTCTCTTTGAATGGTGAACGGATTAAATTCCACGGTGTTTCTCTTCACCATGACCACGGGGCCCTAGGAGCAGAAGAAAACTATAAGGCAGAATACCGTCGTCTTAAACAGATGAAGGATATGGGTGTGAACTCTATCCGTACAACCCACAACCCAGCTAGTGAGCAGACCTTACAAATTGCTGCAGAGCTTGGTTTGTTGGTTCAAGAAGAAGCTTTTGATACTTGGTATGGTGGTAAGAAACAGTATGACTATGGCCGCTTCTTTGAAAAAGATGCCACTCACCCAGAAGCTAAAAAAGGTGAAAAATGGTCTGATTTTGACTTGCGTACCATGGTCGAAAGAGGTAAGAACAACCCGGCTATCTTCATGTGGTCTATCGGTAATGAAATCGGTGAAGCTTCAGGAGATCCACATTCTCTAGCGACTGTTAAGCGTTTGGTCAAGGTCATCAAAGACGTTGACAAGACTCGCTATGTCACAATGGGAGCAGATAAATTCCGCTTCGGTGATGGTAGCGGTGGACATGAGAAAATCGCTGACGAACTGGATGCGGTTGGATTTAACTATTCAGAAGATAACTACAAGAAACTGCGTGCTAAACATCCAAACTGGTTGATTTACGGTTCAGAAACTTCTTCTGCAACTCGTACTCGTGGCAGCTATTTCCGTCCTGAAAGTGAACTAGTCCACAGCAACCAAGCTTACCGTCATTATGAGCAGTCTGACTACGGTAATGACCGTGTTGGTTGGGGTAAAACAGCTACAGCATCTTGGACTTTTGACCGTGACAATGCAGGCTATGCAGGTCAGTTCATCTGGACAGGTACTGACTATATCGGTGAGCCTACTCCGTGGCACAACCAAAACAATACGCCAGTTAAGAGTTCTTACTTCGGTATCGTAGATACAGCCGGAATTCCAAAGAATGACTACTACTTGTACCAAAGCCAATGGGTTTCTGCTCGGAAGAAACCAATGGTTCACCTGCTTCCTCACTGGAACTGGGAAGATCCTACTCTTAAAGCTAACGTAGCGGATGCAGATGGTAAGATTCCTGTTCGTGCTTACTCTAACGCTGCAAGTGTTGAGTTATTCTTGAACGGTGAATCTCTAGGCAAGAAGACCTTTAACAAAAAACAAACAAGTGATGGACGTACTTACCAAGAAGGTGCCAATGCCAAGGAACTTTATCTTGAGTGGAAGGTTGCTTTCGAAGCTGGAACTTTGGAAGCAGTGGCTCGTGATGAAGCAGGTAATGAAATTGCTCGTGATAAGATTACGACTGCTGGAGAGCCTGCAGGTGTTCGCTTAGTGAAAGAAGAACATGCTATTGCAGCAGACGGGAAAGACCTCACTTATATTTACTATGAAATCGTTGACCAGGCTGGTAATGTAGTTCCTACAGCTAACAACCTTGTGCGCTTCCAGTTGCATGGTCAAGGTCAAATTGTCGGTGTGGATAACGGTGAACAAGCAAGCCGTGAGCGTTACAAAGAGCAAGCTGACGGTTCATGGATTCGCAAGGCCTTCAATGGTAAGGGTGTTGTAATTGTTAAATCAACTGAGCAAGCTGGTAAATTTACCTTGACTGCCCACTCTGATCTCTTGAAATCTGATCAAACAACGATCTTTACAGGTAAAAAAGAGCAAGCAGAAAAAACTGTCTTAGGTACAGAAGTACCTAAAGTACGTACTGTTATCGGTCAAGCACCGAAAATGCCTAAGAAAGTAGCCTTTATCTACAGTGATGGCAGCCGTGCCAAACTTCCAGTAGAATGGTCAGCAGTTGATGTCAATGAACCAGGAATTGTGACTGTCAAAGGTGTGGCAGACGGACGAGACGTCGAAGCGCGTGTTGAAGTCTTGGCTCTCGAAGCAGAATTGCCTGTAGTCAAGAGAATCGCTCCAAATACAGACCTAAATTCAGTTGACAAATCTGTTTCTTACGTATTGTCAGATGGTACTGTAGCAAGCTATGATGTTAATAAGTGGGAAATTGCAGCAGAAGATCAAGCTAAACTAGCTATCCCAGGATCTCGCATCCAGGCAAAAGGTATTTTAGAAGATGAAGAAATTGCTGCAACCTTGGTAGTGGCAGAAGGTGAAGCTGCTAATCCAGTAGTTCCAAGCGTAACTGTGGCAGATCAAGCGGTTGAAGGCCTTTCGACTGACCAACCTGTAAAATACCACAAGCTTGCTTATGGAGTAGCCTTGCCAGAGGTCAAAGCTACAGCTGAAAATGCGGAAGTGACTGTTATTCAAGCTAGTGAAGCGACGGGTATGCGAGCAACTATCCATGTTCAACCAAATGATGGTGGCCCACTACAAATCTATGCTATCCAATTCCTACAAGAAGCTCCACAAATCGAACGATTGAGCTTAGAGGTAGAGAACGAATCTGCACTTAAAGAAGACCAAACGGTCGGTATCAAGGTCTTGGCTCACTACCAAGATGGTACTCAGGCAGTCTTGAAGGCTGACAAGGTTACCTTCTCAACTACAGGTGTGGGAGATGTAGCCGTTCGTAAAGGTATGCTTGAATTGCACAAACCAGGTCAAGTAACTCTGAAAGCTCAATTTGAAGGAGCAGAAGGTCAGATTGACTTGAACATTCAAGCAAATACTGAAAACAAAGTCGTACAAGCAATCCGCCCAGTCAGCGTAGTGACAGGCTTGAATCAAGAACCAAGTCTCCCAGCTACAGTAACTGTAGAGTATGACAAAGGATTTCCAAAGGTTCACAAGGTGACTTGGCAAGCAGTTGCTAAGGAAGACCTTGCTAAATACCATAGCTTTGATGTTCTTGGTAAAGTAGAAGGGCTCGAAAAAGAAGCTCATGCTAAGGTATCTGTTGAAGGTATCATTGCTGTCGAGGAAGTGAGCGTAACAACTCCAGTTGCAGAAGCTCCTCAACTACCAGAGAGTGTTCGGACTTATCACTCAAATGGCCAAGTATCTTCAGCTAAAGTAACTTGGGACGCAATTGAACCAAGCCAGTACGCAAATGAAGGCAGCTTTACTGTTACTGGTCATGTTGAAGGAACTCAGTTACCAACCAAACTTCATGTTCGTGTCTCTGCTCAAACAGAAGTTGGTGCTAACATCTCTGATCAGTGGACTGGTTCAGAATTGCCACTTGCCTTTGCATCAGACTCAAATCCAAGTGACCCAGTAGCCAATGTCAATGACAAACTAATCTCATATAATAACCAACCAGCAAACCGTTGGACAAACTGGAACCGTACAAGTGAAGCTTCCGTAGGAATTCTCTTTGGTGACTCTGGTATCATGTCTAAACGTTCAGTTGATAACCTCAATGTCGCCTTCCACGAAGACCACGGTGTTGGTGCACCTAAATCCTATGTCATCGAATACTATGTCGGTTCAGCAACTCCAACAGTTCCTAAGAATCCAAGCTTCGTAGCACGTGAAGATCATGTCTTTAATGACGATAAAAACTGGAAAGAAGTAACAAATCTCAAGGCTCCAGATCAAGTAAGAGCTGGAGAAATGACCCACTTTAGCTTTGATAAAGTCAACACTTACGCAGTTCGTATCCGCATGGTTCGACCAGATGGTAAATGGGGTACTTCAATTACAGAATTGCAAATCTTCTCTAAACAGGTAGCAGCAGCTAAGAAAGCTCAAGCACAAATCCAAGTAGATGGAAAAGATTTGCCAAACTTTAACCCAGGCTTGACTGACTACTATCTAGAAGCAAGCCAAGGAAAAGCTCCAACTGTAACAGCAAGTGTCACTGAAAATGGTATTGCAACAGTTGTACCAAGCGTAGGTGAAGGAGATCCAGTTCGTGTTGTTGTCAAGGCTGAAAACGGTGATATCCTGGGTGAATATCGTCTACACTTCACAAATGATAAAGATTTGCTCGCAAGTAAACCTGTTGCTGTTGCCAAATCCTCTCGCTTGGTTGCTAAAGGACAAACCCTTGAGCTACCAGCAAAAGTTCCTGTCTACTTCACAGGAAAATCTGACTATGAAGTGAAAGACTTGGCTGTTGATTGGGAAGCAGTCCCAGCAGAAAATCTAACAAAAGCAGGTGAATTTACAGTTCATGGTCGCGTTTTGGGTACTGATTTAACTGCTGAAGTGGCTGTACGTGTGACTGATAAACTCGGTGAAAACCTATCAGACAACCCAGACTTCGATGATGACAGCAACCGCTCATTTGCCTCAGCAACTAACGATATTGATCCAAACTCTCATGACCGTGTGGATTATGTTAACGATGGTTCAGATGATGAAACCCGTCGTTGGACCAACTGGTCTGCAAGTCCATCTGAAAATCCAGAAGTCTCAGTAGGGGTTATCTTCAGAGAAAATGGTCAGATTGTTGAGCGTTCAGTAGCAGAAGGAAGCATTCGCTTCTTTGCAGATGGTGGAACAGATGCACCTTCTAAACTAGTATTAGAGCGCTATATTGGCCCAGAATTTGATTCGCCAGAATATTACTCTAACTACCAACCATACGATCCTGATCACCCATTCAACACTCCTTCTAACTGGGAGAAAGTTGAATACCGTGCGGATCAAGAGATTCAAGCAGGAACTGACATCCATGTAACCTTTGCACCAGTCAAAGCTAAAGCTATGAGATGGCGCATGGACAGAAAAGCAGACAAGAAGGGTGTAGCTATCACTGAAATGGCCTTTATCGCACCAAGTGAAGCACCTAAGGATAATACAGCTTCTAAACTTCTTGTGGATGGTAGAGAGCTTGCTGACTTCTCTGAAGCTCGTGTAGATTACCAAGTAACCTATAGTGGAAAACGTCCTAAAGTGACAGTGGAAGCTGGTGAAAACGTAGCGGCGACAGTTGTTGATAGTGGTGATGATAAACTTCCAGTCTTGGTACGTCTTGTTTCAGAAAGTGGTAAGAACGTTAAAGAGTATCGGATCCAATTGACTAAAGATGAGGTCGAAACTGCTAAGACAGAACCAGCTGTTCAAGAAGCACTTCCTAGCCTAGAAGTGGTAGAAGAAGCAATCAGCTTCAAGTCTATTATGCAAGATGATCCGACTCTTCCAGAAGGTGAAACTCGTGTGACTCAAGTAGGTCGTGAAGGTAAAGAACGCATCATTACTGAAGTTGCAGTAGATGGAAGCCGTACTGAAAAACTTCGTGAAGTTGTTGAAGCAGCACAAGATGAGATTGTCTTAGTCGGAACTAAGAAAGAAGTATCAGGCAAAACCGAACCAGCTATCCACGAGGTTCCAGAATTCACAGGTGGTGTTAACGGAGCAGAAGCAGCTGTTCATGAAGTTCCAGAGTACACAGGAGCAATTGGAACAGCAGGCGACGAGCCAGCCCCAGTAGTAGAAGTTCCAGAGTACACAGGAGCAATTGGAACAGCAGGCGACGAGCCAGCCCCAGTAGTAGAAGTTCCAGAGTACACAGGAGCAATTGGAACAGCAGGCGACGAGCCAGCTCCAGTAGTAGAAGTTCCAGAATACACAGGAGCTATTGGCACAGCAGGCGATGAACCAGCTCCGGTAGTAGAAGTTCCAGAATTTGAGGGTGGCGTCAATGCAGTAGAAGCCGCTAAGAATGAGTTGCCAGAATACACAGAAGCAATCGGCACAGTAGGTGACGAGCCAGCCCCAGTAGTAGAAGTTCCAGAGTACACAGGAGTTATTGGAACAGCAGGTGAAGAAGCGGCTCCAGTAGTAGAAGTCCCAGAATTCAAGGGTGGGGTTAATGCTGTTGAAGCAGCTGTTCATGAAGTTCCAGAGTACATTGAAGAAAATGAAGCAGCTGATAAAATCCAACCACCAGTAGTAGAAGTCCCAGAATTTACAGGTGGAGTAAATGGTGTCGAAGTAGCTGTTCATGAAGTTCCAGAGTACACTGAAGCTATTGGCACAGCAGGTGACGAAGCAGCTCCAGTAGTAGAAGTCCCAGAATTCAAGGGTGGCGTTAACGCAGTCGAAGCAGCTGTTCATGAAGTTCCAGAATACACAGAAGCAATCGGCACAGTAGGCGACGAGCCAGCCCCAGTAGTAGAAGTCCCAGAATTTGAAGGTGGTGTCAATGCAGTAGAAGCCGCTAAGAACGAAGTCCCAGAATTTACTGGTGGTGTCAATGGAGCAGAAGCCGCTATTCATGAAGTTCCAGAGTTTACTGGTGGAGTGAATGGTGTCGAAGCAGCTGTTCAGGAAGTAAGCCCAGAATTCACAGGTAGTGTCAATGGATCAGAAGGAGCAATCCATGAGGTTCCAGAATACAAAGATGAGCAGTCTCTTGTAGCTCTTACTATGTCACAAGATAAGACTTACCAAGCACCTGCAAGTCATCAATACAAACTCCCAGAGACAGGCACTAAAGAAAATGCTGGCCTTGCAGCCGTAGGTCTTGTAGGAGCATTACTTGGTCTCTTTGCAATGGGAAAGAAAAAAGAAGACGAATAAGGTGATGTAAAATCATCCAAGTCATAGAGAGTGGGACAGAAATCGGTAATTCGTTAGAATTCGATTTCGTCGTCCCACCTCCGCACAGTTGAGTAGGGCTGTAAAAGCTGATGAAATCAGCGTAGTAGAGCCCACTCAACCACTGCGTCTTGCTCGACAATCCAAAGACAATTGAGAGGCTAGGACTTTTGTCCCAGCCTCGATTATAAAAAGCGGACAAAACTAGTTTTCTGATGAACAGAATCTGGTCTTGTTCGCTTTTTTGGCTCATGAATCAATTGCAAAAGAAGATAAGAGATGATTTTCTACAAAAAGCAAACAGCAAACTAGAGGAATTGCCTTAGAAACAAGGTAAGTAAGCCAATAAGACTTGTTTTCAGCGATTTTAAGGAGTCTTAAAATCACTCTAATGTATACAGGGATAAGCTTTCTTTCTCTCCTCAAAAGAGTTATAATAAAGATGAAAATAGGAGAAGAGGAGGAGATAGGATGGCTTATATTGAAATGAAAAATAGCTATAAGAGGTATCATACTGGTGATACAGAAATCGTAGCTAATCGAGATGTCAACTTCGAGATTGAAAAGGGAGAACTAGTCATTATCCTTGGGGCATCTGGTGCAGGGAAGTCAACCGTTTTAAATATTCTAGGTGGTATGGATACAAACGATGAAGGGCAAGTCTGGGTTGATGGGACTAATATTTCTGACTATACATCCCATCAGAGAACCAACTATCGTAGAGATGACGTTGGCTTTGTCTTTCAATTTTACAACTTGGTTTCTAACTTGACTGCTAAAGAAAATGTCGAGCTAGCTTCAGAAATTGTTGCCGATGCCTTGGATCCAGAACAGGTTCTCAAGGATGTAGGTTTAGGCCACCGTCTCAATAACTTTCCAGCCCAGTTGTCAGGTGGTGAGCAACAACGGGTCTCTATTGCACGAGCCGTTGCTAAAAATCCTAAAATTCTCCTTTGTGATGAACCAACGGGAGCTTTGGACTACCAGACTGGTAAGCAGGTTCTAAAGATTCTGCAAGATATGTCACGAAAGAAGGGTACCACTGTTATCATCGTGACCCATAATGCTTCGCTAGCTCCTATAGCTGATCGCGTGATTCAGATGCATGATGCCAGTGTCAAGAGTGTTGTCCTCAATCCTCAACCACAGGATATTGATGATTTGGAGTATTGAGATGAAAAGAAAGACATATTGGAAAGACCTGCTCCAGTCTTTCACAGGTTCAAAGGGACGGTTTTTATCCATCCTAACTCTGATGATGTTGGGTTCTTTAGCCGTGGTTGGTCTCAAAGTAGCCAGTCCCAATATGGAGCGAACAGCATGGGATTATATTCAAAAAGCCAATCTGGCTGATATTACTGTCATAGCAGATTATGGTCTAGATCAGGCAGACCAGGCAGAATTGCAAAATCTTACGGGAGCAGCCGTAGAGTTTGGTTATATGACGGATTTGACTCTAGAAGGTAGCCAAGATGCCATACGAATCTTTTCAAATACTGATAAGATTTCAAAATTTCAAGTAACGGAAGGTCGTTTGCCTGAAAAAGAAGATGAATTAGCCTTGGCGGACTTTTGGAAAGATCGCTATCAGATTGGTCAAGTCATTCATTTGAGTCAAAAGAAGGGCAGCAATTCTCAGTTGAAGCGAGATAGTTATACCATTACAGGCTTTGTCCACTCACCAGATATTTTTTCAAAATCAGATATGGGGAGTTCAGTCAGTGGTAATGGAAATCTAGCAGCTTACGCTGTCGTAACTGAAGAAAATTTTAAGAGCTCTGTATACACGATTGCCCGCTTGCGTTTTGCTAGTCTAACAGATGTCAATCCTTTCTCTAGTGATTACGAAAAAAAGCTAGAGGAAGAAGAGGAGACTTTAAAGGAACTAGTTGCTGATAATGGACAAGCGCGGCTAGAGAAAATGAAGAAGGATGCCCAAGAGTCCCTTGATGAGGGCAAGAAACAACTAGACGAGGCAGAGACCAACTTGACAGCTGGCAAGAAACGCCTACAAGAAATCGAAACGCGTCTACAAGCTCAAGAAAATCAAGTGAGCCAACTACCAGAACCACAAAAAAGTCAAGCATCTAGTCAGTTAGAAGAAGCAAAAAAGCAACTGAAGCAGGAACAGGAAAAGCTGAGCCAAGCCGAAACAGATCTTACTAACGAAAAGGCTAAATGGCAGACCAGTCAGGATGAAGTCAATGCTCTGACAGAGCCAAGCTATCATGTCTACAATCGAAAGAGTTCTCCAACTGGTCAAGGTTATCTCATGTATAGTAACTCGGCCATGAGTATTCGTGCCGTAGGGAATATTTTTCCAGTTGTTCTCTATGCCGTAGCAGCCATGGTTACCTTTACCACCATGACACGATTTGTAGACGAGGAAAGGACCAATGCTGGTATCTTTAAGGCTTTAGGCTACCATAGTAAGGATATCATTGCTAAGTTTGTGATTTACGGTCTAGTTGCTGGTACTCTTGGCACCCTTTTGGGAATTCTGATTGGTCATTATGTCTTAGCACCCACAATCTCGCATATCATCACTGAACGAATGATCGTTGGTGAGAGTCAGCAGTATTTCTATTGGACCTATAGTTGCTTAGCTCTGGGTCTAAGCTTAGTAGCTAGCGTTTTACCTGCCTACCTTGTATCTCGCAGAGAGTTGCATGAAGAAGCAGCGCAATTATTACTACCCAAGCCACCAGTCAAGGGCTCAAAGATTCTCTTGGAGCGCATCACCTTTATCTGGTCTCATTTGAGCTTTACCCAAAAAGTTACAGCTCGCAACATTTTCCGTTACAAACAACGCATGCTGATGACTATTTTTGGGGTCGCAGGTTCAGTAGCCCTCCTCTTTGCAGGGCTTGGTATCCAATCTTCTGTGGTAGGAGTTGCTGACAGGCAGTTTAAGGATTTGCAACAATACCAGATGGTTCTCTCTGTCAATTCTCGAGCTTCAGATTCTGATAAGGCAAAGCTAGAAGAAAAATTGCAGAGTGATGAAGTTGAAAACTATCGTTTAATTTCTTCCAAACAGGTTGAGGAAAAGTATGCTGGCAAGGCAGGTGTTCAAACCGTGACCATCATGGTAACGGATCAAGATGATCTGGCTCCCTTTGTCCTCCTAGAAAGAAATGGGGAAAAACTGAGCTTATCTAACGGACTTGTTCTAACTGAAAAATTAGCCCAGTTGGCAGGAGTTTCCCTTGGTGACAACTTTACAATAGATGGGAAAACCTTTAAGGTTGGAGCCATTACCGAGCACTACGTAGGCCATTTTGTTTATATGAATCAGGCGACCTATGAGGAGATATATGGTCAAACTCCTAAGATGAATACCTATCTAGTCCAACTCAAGGATAAAAGTGAAGGCAATACTGAAAGAGTCGCAGGAGAATTTATGGACCAGGCGGCTGTCAGTGGCCTCGTTCAAAACGCCTCCACCATTCAGCTCTTTGAAAGTTTTGCTAATTCTCTGAATCACACCATGGCGATTTTGGTGCTGGTATCGGTGCTACTAGCCATCGTGATTCTCTATAATTTGACCAATATCAATGTTGCTGAACGGATTCGGGAACTCTCAACCATCAAGGTTCTTGGTTTTCATAACAAAGAAGTGACCCTTTACATATATCGGGAAACCATCCTATTGTCACTAATTGGAATGATTGTAGGATTGGTATCAGGCTTTTATCTCCATCAATTTCTCATTCAGATGATCGCACCCGGTACCTTCCGTTTTCAACCCAAGGTCGGCTGGGAAGTTTATCTCATCCCAGTTCTAGCTGTCAGTGTCATTTTGACCATCCTAGGAGTTTTTGTCAATCATTATCTCCGAAAGGTGGATATGTTAGAAGCCCTCAAGTCTGTAGAATAATTGGTAGAGGACAAAAACAAATAAGAAAGCCCTTTGTGGCTTTTTTATTTTCATAAAAATGGTAAAATAGTAAGAGTAGAAATGGAGTTCTAGATATGAAACGAATTGATCAATTTGAAAATAAGAAAGTATTAGTCCTAGGTTTGGCCAAATCTGGTGAGTCAGCAGCTCGTCTCTTGGACAAGCTAGGTGCCATTGTCACCGTAAATGATGGCAAACCTTTTGAGGAAAATCCAGCTGCGCAAAGTCTCTTGGAAGAGGGCATCAAGGTTGTCACTGGTGGACATCCTTTGGAATTATTGGATGAAGATTTTGCCCTCATGGTAAAAAATCCAGGAATTCCTTATAGCAATCCTATGATTGAAAAAGCGCTAGAAAAAGGCATTCCAGTCTTGACAGAGGTTGAGTTGGCCTACTTGATTTCTGATGCACCGATTGTTGGTATTACTGGTTCAAATGGCAAGACTACGACCACCACTATGATTGGAGAAGTTCTGACTGCAGCTGGGCAAAATGGCCTTTTATCAGGGAACATTGGTTATCCTGCTAGTCAAGTGGCTCAAACTGCCACAGATAAGGACACTCTTGTGATGGAACTTTCTTCTTTCCAACTAATGGGAATCCAAGAATTTCATCCTGAAATTGCTGTTATCACCAACCTGATGCCAACCCATATTGACTATCACGGTTCTTTTGAAGCCTATGTAGCAGCCAAGTGGAATATCCAAAGCAATATGACAGCAGCTGATTACCTAGTATTGAACTTCAACCAGGAATTAGCTAAAGAGCTTGCTACAAAGACAAACGCGACTGTAGTACCATTCTCAACACTTGAAAAGGTGGACGGAGCTTATCTAGAAGATAGTCAACTCTACTTCCGTGGCGAAAAAGTCATGGCAGCTGATGAGATTGGTGTTCCAGGTAGCCACAATGTGGAAAATGCCCTTGCAACCATTGCTGTAGCTAAACTTCGTGGTGTGGACAATGAAATCATCAAGGAAACCTTGTCAGCCTTTGGCGGTGTCAAACACCGTCTCCAATTTGTAGACCAAATCAATGGGGTGAAATTCTACAACGATAGTAAGTCAACCAATATCTTGGCAACTCAAAAAGCCTTGTCTGGATTTGACAACAGCAAGGTTATCTTGATTGCTGGTGGGTTGGACCGTGGCAATGAGTTTGACGAATTGGTTCCTGATATTACTGGACTTAAGAAAATGGTCATCCTCGGTCAATCTGCAGAACGTGTCAAACGTGCAGCGGATAAAGCTGGTGTGGCTTATGTCGATGCGACTGATATTGCAGATGCGACTCGTAAGGCTTCTGAACTTGCGGAAGAAGGAGATGTGGTTCTCCTCAGTCCTGCTAATGCTAGCTGGGATATGTATGCCAACTTTGAGGTACGTGGAGATCTTTTCATCGACACTGTAGCGGAGTTAAAGGGATAATATGAAAAAAATAGTATTTACAGGTGGGGGAACGGTTGGACACGTCACCCTCAACCTTTTGTTAATGCCTAAGTTCATCGAAGATGGCTGGGAAGTCCACTATATTGGTGACAAAAACGGAATTGAGTATCAAGAAGTCCTCAAATCGGGTCTAGATGTGACCTTCCATTCTATTGCAACTGGGAAATTACGTCGATATTTCTCATGGCAAAATATGGTTGACGTCTTTAAGGTTGCTTTTGGAATTCTTCAATCGCTCTTTATCATGCTTCGAGTTCGTCCACAAGCCCTCTTTTCCAAGGGTGGATTTGTATCTGTTCCGCCTGTTATCGCAGCGCGAGTATGCAGAGTACCAGTCTTCATCCACGAGTCTGATCTCTCTATGGGATTGGCCAATAAAATCGCCTATAAATTTGCGACTAAAATGTACTCTACTTTTGAGCAAGCGTCTAGTCTCACTAAGGTAGAGCATGTAGGAGCCGTTACAAAAGTTTCTGGTCCTGTTATTGAAGAGCCTGAGGAAATGGTGGATATCCGAACTTCTTTCAATGATAAGCTACCAACTCTTCTTTTCGTCGGAGGTTCTGCTGGTGCGCGTGTCTTTAACCAATTAGTTACAGACTACAAGGAAGAGCTGACTAGTCGTTATAATATCATCAACTTGACTGGTGATTCTAGTTTAAATGAACTAAGCCAGCATCTCTACCGTGTTGACTACGTGACTGAACTCTATCAACCGCTCATGAATATGGCTGATGTAGTCATCACTCGTGGTGGTGCCAATACTATTTTTGAACTTCTTGCCATGGCTAAATTGCATGTCATTGTCCCTCTAGGGCGTGAAGCTAGCCGTGGAGATCAGATTGAAAATGCGGCTTACTTTGTGAAAAAAGGCTATGCTGAGGAGTTGCAAGAGGGCGATTTGACCTTGTCTACTTTAGAAGAAAAAGTAAGCAAGCTTTTGACCCACAAAGAAGACTACCAGAACACGATGAAGAATTCTCATGAATTAAAATCTGTGGCGGATTTTTATGCGCTACTAAAAAAAGATCTATCATAAGGAAAATCGATGTCAAAGGATAAGAAACAAGAGCCAACGCAAGGCAAGGAATTGTCAGAGTGGCAAAAACGAAATCAAGAATATCTTCGAAAAAAGGCTGAAGAAGAGGCCAACTTAGCTAAAGAAGAAGCCAAGGGAGATTCAGGCAAAAAGGAAGTTTCAATAACTTCTGATGCAGAAACTAGCTTATCAGAGTGGCAGAAGAAAAACCGAGAGTATCTGCGCAAAAAGGCTGAAGAAACCAAAGAAGAGCAAGAGTCAGATATATCCGAAAATACAGAGGAAGCAACGGAAGTAGATCCTAATAGCGAAGAGCAGAAGGAGCTTATAGCAGATGAGTCCTCGTCTGAACTTGAAGAGGAAGCAGCTGAAGCAGAACAAGTGGAAGACCAGGCCGAAGAATCAGAAGCAGCAAAAGTAGAAAAGGTAGAAGAAAAGAAGGTTAAAACCAAGAAAAAGGCTACCAAGCCTTCTATTCCTAGAGTTCATATCTGGCGTGCTGTTACGATTCTAATCCCGAGTTTGCTTTTCTTGGCCTTTTCGATCTATCTCTTGACGCCCTTCTCAACTCTGAAAAACATAGAAGTCACTGGGACAGTAGAGACCAATGCAGATCAAATCAAAGAGGCTTCAGGGATTCGTGATAGTGACTATACCTTTAGTCTACTTCTCAATAAAGACAAACATGCTGAGATGATTAAGTCCAATCACTGGATTGAATCTGCTAGCATTAACTATCAATTCCCGACCAATTTCACCATCCAGGTCAAGGAATACGGAATTGTAGCCTATTATGTTTCTGGAGAGGATCATTATCCGATTCTTTCTAGTGGGACGGTGGAAACTAGTCCAGTTAGCCTAGTCAGTCTTCCAGAAACCTATATGTCTGTACTCTTCAACGATGAGCAGCAAGTAAAGACCTTGATTGCCCAACTGGCTGATGTTAGCCCAGAGATTAAGCAAGCGATCAAAACGATTGAATTGGCTCCAACTAGTGTAACCAGTGATCTACTCAAGATTACCATGTATGATACGGATGAAGTTTTGGTTCCTCTATCAGAACTAGGTAAAAAATTGCCATACTATAGTAAGATTAAACCTCAATTGACAGTACCAAGTGGTATTGATATGGAAGTTGGGATCTATAGTTATAGCTTGACGGATAAGGCTTTAGAAGAAGCGAGAATCAAAGCTAAAGAAGAGGAAAAGAAGAAGCAGGAAGAAGAAAAGAAAAAACAAGAAGAGCAAGGGAATCAAACTCAGAATCAAACACAAACTCAAAATCAAACAACCCAACAATCACAGAGTCGTTAAGTTTGAGATGATTCTGTTGACTTGATGATGAGTCATGTTTTCTACAAGTTCAATCGCTGGGTAAGTGTCTAGAGTTTTGAGAAATGCAAGAAACATATAAATATATGTAGAGAACGAGGAAATTCGTTCTCTTTTTTCGTTACCAAAATTAAAGAAAGGAGAAAAAATGTCAGATAATATTGAAATTGTTATGGATATTGATTCGTTAGAAATTTTCGATGTAATAGATCTTGATAAGAATGAAAATATGGTTGATTGTATCCCTGAAGGAAATTCTGATGAAAAAGTATCTGTATACGATGATCTCAATAGAGTTTGGCTTGGAGATGGCTATTACTATAGACCTTCTAGTCTTCTCTGGAGAGTTATAAAAGATGATGTTATTCATGAATTATATCCTAGAATTAAGCTTGGCACTTATCCTTACTCCAGAAGAGCGAGAGATGGAACTTGGGGACAGACTAGACAATTGACTCAGGACGAAGCCTTGTGGTTGACTCTGGAGTTTAATCCAGAATTGATGGGATATGTGTAGGAAGGAATAATGCATGGAAGCTGGAATTTGTAGACGATGTGCTTGTAACTGGGTTACACCTTGCATCAATGAAAAGTATGGTCCTTGTTGGTGGGTAGATAAAAACAGAACGCTGTGTAGTCACTGTTTTTATGGATTTAATGATGAATCTTGTCAGACAAAAGTTTATTACAGACCAGGGCATGATTGGCTTGAGAGAGATTGGGAATTTGCTTGGGAAATTCTGACAAATTCAAAAAGTCATTGGGTATATGATATGGAACATGATGTGTTGTGTGTGGTTGGTTTAGGAGATCATATTGGAGCCGTTAGATTTATTGTAAGGAACTTTTATGGACTTAATCGCATTTATCGTGAGGAGATTCCTAAATGGCAAGAAATTATTGGGAATAATATGATTTTTTATAATGCAAAGGTTAATGATTCAAAACATTACGCTAGTTCTTTGCCTAGAAAGTATAAACATGTGGATTGATATGGATAATAAAATTATTGAGAAGATACAAAATCTTTTAGAGTTAGCTTACGATGCACCAAACGATGAAGAGGGGCAGACTGCCCTTCTGATGGCTCAAAGACTTATGGTGAAGCATAATCTTTCTATGAATGATTTAACGAATAGTAAAACTCAAAAAGATATTAGTGAAACAATAGGGACATGGGAATATAGACTTCCATGGTGGCAAGAAAAGTTGGCAGGTATTTTAGGTGAAAATTTTAGATGTAAAACGATAAGAAGACGACTTCACGAAGATGGCATCACACAGATAATTTTCTTTGGATATCAATCTGATGCTGAACTTTGTAGTAAGGTTTACGAAGGTGCGCTCTTATATCTTAAATATCGGTTGAAACGACTTTCCCCTACAGTCTCAAGAGCAAGATGGAAAGACTATAAGAAATCGTATTTACTCGGTTTCTTAAACGGAGTAGATCAACGTTTTCAGGACCAGGTTCAATCATCAGAAGAATTTGGTTTGATGGTAAAAATCCCAGCAGAAGTTTTGGAAGAACAACGACTACGTATGGGGAAATTAGAGAGTAGAAGCCTAAAAATCGAAATTGAAGTTGATTATGAGGCTTATATTGCTGGTTTTGAACACGCAAAAGAGACTAGGTTGCTATCAGAAGAATTATTACAAGTATGAATATAAAGTGGCTTACTTAAAGAAAGGATTACCTATGAAACAACACCAAACAAAGGTCTCAAGATTGACTAGAGATGTAATGATTTTCGATTTGATGAATACAATGGGATGGACTAGAAGTCGTGCTATTGCAGCTATTGAAGAGTTAGAACGAACTCATCTTGTCTCTTTTCCTGAAGCTGGTGGCTTGAGGTTACAAGTTGTAGGAGGATACTAATGGCAGATATCACGATTGATCAACTAGCTACTTTAACTTTTTATCAAATTCCAGAAATCTTTTTCACTCGTATTCAACACAATGAGAACGGCTATGTCAAATTGACTAGTTCCTACACGAGTCTTTCATCTGATGCCAAGTTAGCTTATGGGGCTCTCTATAATCGTTGTAAATTAAGTATCAGTTCATTCCAGAAGGGGAATAGAGATTACGTTGATGAAAACGGAGCGGTCTTTCTAATTTTTACAGTTTCTGACTTGATGTTACTACTTGATAAGGGAAAGATGAAGGTTACTAAGATCAAGAAAGAACTGCAAGAACATGGTCTCTTACGGGAAGTTAGGCAGGGACTCAATAAGCCAAATAGACTTTATCTTCAGCTAGTAGATGCTAATTTAGAAATAGTGGAGCACTATTCAGCTGATGGTGAGTTACTGAAGAGGGTTAATGCTTTTGGTAAAGTTCTCTATGAAAAAGTACCCCAAAGCATTGGTAATAGCGAAAGTATCAAAAATGGACGTCCGCAAAATGGACTTCAAAACGTCCACGAAGCGGACGGAATAAATACAGAGAGGAGTCAGACAGAGTCCTCATACGATACTAATCGATACGAGGGCGAGTCATCTTTATCTGGTTTATCAATTTCTGAAGCATTTAAAATGGGGCAACATGGTTTTCTTTCTCCTAAACTAGTTCAGAAACTCAGTTTATTTGGAAAAGATGCAAAAATTCTTGAAAATAAAATCTATCAAGTAAAACGTCAAGTTGAGAAAAATTACAACAACCTCTTAGCTGATCAGGAAATTTATGGAGAGGTTTGGCTACAGGATCTTGAACGTGAGCTTGATAAATTGATTTTCAAAATCAAAACAGGAGAGGCTGAAGGAAAACCAATCCAGAATGTCCCAGCCTACTTTTACAAAATGATGATGCGTTTCTGGAAAATGGCTCTACTTATCGAAAAAGAACAGGGCTTTATGGAGGTATCAGGACAAAGTGAGCACGCTAGAAAATTCCCTGATGAGTGTCCTAGTCTGATTGCATACTATTATCCAGATAAACTATCGGAGACGAAACTGAATCAATATTTAGCTGAATTGTCTAAGAACACCGAAACATGTTAAAGGAATGAGAGTGGACTTTATGGGGTGTTTAATAACCAAGAGAGAATTAACAGAGGGCAAGCTATGAAAGCAGCACCTTACCAATCGGTTCCATATTTCTAAAATACTTGACCTGAGCAAGTCCTAAAACTACTCTTGTTCTTTGAAAATTGAATATCCCCACTGTCCCGATTAGCGCAGTCTAGGCATAAAAAGAAGAACAGGGGCGGTGTGTATCTAGAAACTATATCTAGTGCTGACTGCATTATGTAAAGTCACGGTTGACTTGTCCCGTAAGACGAAAGAGTTTGCGATTTCTAAACTAAAAATCGTGCGTAAAAAACACAGTAGAGATGTACGGCATCAACTCGGCATGGCTGTAAATCAGCCTTTGATTCAAAAAGGAGGACAATATGAATCAAATAAAATCAACTAGTGAGGTTACACTCACTGACTTAAGACGACTAGGTTTTCAAGGTGATGCAACCGCACGGCTTGCAAGTGGTGAAGAAATGAAATTAACTAGTAAGTATGGTCTTATTCCAAAAAAAGGATATGTGGCCGGAAAACTTCAAACCGTTGAAATGATTGCAGAATACTCTAAAACCTATAGAGATATACGCACTATTAAACGTGGAGATATTTTAGTTGCCAGACGAATTAAGCAAGGTAATAAAACTATCTTACAACTAACCGGTAAAGGTTATCACCGACCTAGCGGTAAAATTTAACAGATAGAGCCTCATCTATCTGTTTCATCAAGGAGAGGGAATCTAATCTGTTCTAAACGTCCTATCTTTGATTAAGCGGATAGATGAATGAAAATCAGGAAAAAATTGAGAAAAAACTCTAAAGATGGTAAAATATAAGTATAAAATAAATATTTTAAGAACGTTTTTTAAACAAAAAAGGAGAAATCAAATGGAAATCATGAATGAAGTTAAGAAAGTTATGTTGGCTAGTGTTATCGCAACCGCAAGTGTTGGAGTAACGACGCAAGTTACTGCAGAAGAGGTAAAACCTTCAGACCAAATTTCAGGGAACCAACAAAAGACAGTAACTCAAAAAACAGTTACAGAAACTGATGTCGCTATCTCCAAAGAAAAAGTGGAACAGGTAAACGCAGTTGTAAAAAACCAGGAGGAGATTGTAAAATCTAATCAAAACGAGGTAAACGATGCAGAGAAAGTAGTTGGAGAAGCTACAGAAGCTGTTGCTCAAGCGGAGAAAGCTGTCCAGGAAGCTACTCCTAAAAATATCCAGGATGCAAAAGAAGATGTGTCTGTAAAAGAGGCTGCTGAGAAGAAGGCTCAAGAAGAACTATCCACTTCTAAAGAGCAACAAAAGCTAGCTGAAAAGAATGTTACAGATCAGGAAGCAAATGTCAAAAAAACTACGAGAAAGCTTGATGACAAAACAAAAGAAGTTACAGATGCAGAACAAATTGTAGCTGAAAAACAAGCTATTTTAGACGGCACTGGAGTTGCAGGCATTGTTGCCAATGCTGAAGCAGCTAAGCGAAACTTAGAAATGAGCGAAGAAGCTGAATCACAAGCTCGACAAGATTTGCTACTTGCTAAAGAATCAGATGATCAACGTGCTTCTAAACTGAAACAGGCCGAAGCAGAGGTAACGAGTACTGAAGGAACTAGGTTGGTGAAAGCGAAGGAGCTAGGTCAAGCAACCACTCAAGCTATTAACGCTGAAAATCAGTATCAAGTAGCTAAAGAGAATCTATCTAAGGCTCAAAGTATCCTGGATAGTTTGACAACGACCTCTATCACATATCCTGCTGGCTATGTAGAAGCTCTAAAGGCTTACTTCAATAACCCCACTGAAGAAAATTCAAATAAGTTACAAGAAATTGCCAAGAAAGGAATGACCGCTGCTGGATTTAGCTCGCCAGATGGTGGTGAGACTTATTACGGTAATCCAAACTCTCCATTTAAGCAGAGTGAAGCAGATAAAAAGACTGTGATTGCTGATGTCAATCATTTATCTGCTGAAGTTCAAGATGAACTTGCCATTTTCAATGCACATTTGATTAATGATTTCCGTCGATTGATGGGAACAGATGATATTCCAGTCTTAGTGAATCGAGATATGCAGAAAGTGGCACAGAAAGCAACTCAACTATCTACTAATCAGTACGGCCATGACCTAGATGCTTTGAACACTGTTGCGAAAGAAGTTGGTTTAAATCAAGGTAATCAAGGTCTGCTTGCTGAAAACATTGGCTTTCAAAATGCAGGTGATGTAGTAACATTAGCTGATCTGAAACAACAGGCATACGAAAACGTGATTATGATGCTGTTTTATGATAAGCATGCTAATTGGGGCCATGCTTTAAACTTTGCAGGACTTGATCGTGAGTCGGTTACGATGCAGTATATTGGTGTAGCAACTCGAAAGACAGATCTTGGTTTGATTGCGATGCACTATGTTGGAACAGATTCTAAAACAATTGATTTGCTGAAAAATGGTTTCCATCAAAATGTTAAAGTTGACACTAAGAACAATCTAGCTAGTCTTCAGGAAAGAATTCAAGTAGCTAGAAATTCTGTGGCACAAGCTCAGGATACTTATGAGACTGCGAAAACGAATCATAAGGATGCACAAGCTAGAAAAGAACAAGCACAGACAGAATATACTCAAGCAGAAGTTACTGCGCAAAATGCAGTGACTAATCGTAATGATATTCAGAATATTACTTTAAAAACTCCTGAAGCAGAAGATAAGTTAAAGAAGGCGGAAGCAAACCTTGAAAAAGCTGGCTTAGAAAACAAACAAGCGCAAGAGGCTTTGGAACAGTTGAATGCAGACGTGCAAAACAAACGTGAAGCACTTGCGTTAGCTAAAGATAAACTAGCTGAAAAACAAACTGAATGGAAATCACTGAATGAAGCATTGACAGCTGAGAAAGAGGTATTGATTGCTAAAGAAGGTGAACTTACTCGAATTAAAGAACTTGTCCTCAATCGTCAAGCCTTACTTTCAGAAACAACTGAAGTCTTGAAAACATCAAAAGAGCGAGTGGAATTTTTGAAGAATGCCCCTCAACTTTTAGCAAAGGCAAAAGTGAATCTTGAAGTTGCTCAAAAAGTTTTGAAAGAAAAGAAATCAGTTCTTGAGTTAGCACTATCAAAACTAGAAACTGCAAAGACAGAACAAAGAAAGGTATTAGAGGCTCATAAAGAGTTATTGTCGGATTATCGTGATTATCTGGAAGCACAACAAGAAATTAAGCATCAAAAAGAGTTAGAGGCTCAGAAGGCAAGTATTGAGCAAGCTGGAGGTCATCCGATTCCAGTGATTCAAAATGGTAAGATTGTAAAGTATGTGCAAGATCAAGTTAATAATCAAGTTGCAAAAGTCAAAGATCCAGTCTATCAAGCACCTGCTGCAACATACGAATTACCTAAGACAGGAGAAAAATCTTCTAGTCTTTGGTTCTTTGGAATGGTAACTATTTCACTTTTAAGTTTGTTGAAAATCAAACGAGGATCTAAGGAAAATTAAATTAAGTAAAGTCATCAAGGTTTCTTGGTGACTTTTTTGTTGGAGAAAGAAATGGAAATTATATATTTTAGAGCGAGAGCTCCTTCAAATTATGTCCAAAGTGAATAATATTGAATACTGTATTAAAAATTAAGGAGAAAAAATGAAATTTAATAACGAGACACGAGCATTCGGTTCTATCCGAAAAACACGACGATGGGGGACGTGTGGAGTGATTCTTGGTCTAGCTACCTTAGGCTTGATGACTAGTCCAGTTAGAGCAGATGAACGAGTAAATCCAAATCCTGCTACAAATGCGAAAAGTTTACAAGACTCCCCAACGGTGGATTCTACAACCGACCAAGGTAGTGCAGAAAAATCAACAGGTTCTGTTGAAGTCACTGTTAACCGAGAGAAAGTAGAGTCTGCGGTATCGGCTGCTAAAGAAGCAGGTTTAATTGTAAAAGAAACTGAAGTTGATGGTGGTTTGGTGACTAATTCTGATGAGTTAGCTAAGAAAACTGCTGAAATTGAGTCTACTTATGAAAAACAAGCGACTACTGTTGTAGATGAGTCTAAGAAGTACAAAGAGGAAGTAGAAACTCGTAAAGAAGAGATTCAAACGATTACTACTGAGAACAAGGAACAACAAGACTCTTATGAGAAAGCAAAAGCTAAGTATGAAAAAGATTTAGCAGAAGCTACAACTAAAAATGCTCAGATTGATAAAGAAAATCAAGAAAAGAATGAGCGTTTAAAAGCTGAGAGAGAGCGTGTATCAAAAGAGAATGAGCGTATTAAACAAGAAAATGCGCTTGCCAAGTCTAAATATGAGAAGGCTTTAGCTGATCAAACAAAGAAAAATGCTGAGATTGATAAAGAAAACGCAGAGGCTAAGAAAGCTTACGAAGAAGCTTTAAAAACATGGACTGTTGAAAAAAGTAAGTCTGATGCTGATTTAACGAAGTATAAAGAGCAGTTGGCTCAGTATCAGAAGGACTTAGCTGAAGCAAAGCGTAAAAACGAAGAAATTGCTAAGAAGAATCTTTCAGATAAAGATGCTTATGCAAAAGCAGTAGAAGCTCGTAGGAAAGAAAATGAAGCTATTCTTCAGGCTAATAAAACTGCTTTAGACGCTTATGAAAAAGCTTTAGCTGATTTAAAACTTAAAAATGAGCAGATTGATAAAGATAATGCAAAATCACAAGATGAGTACAATAAAGCATTATTGAGGTATCAAACTGCTCATGCTCAATACGAAAGTGATTTAGCTGACTATAACCGTAAGTTAGCTGCATTGAGAACTCAGAGAGTTCAAGGTAGTGCGAATGGTGTTACTATTTATGGTGAATTTGATGAATCGAAGCGTGGTTCATTAGAATATTACTCTAAGCTGACTGCGGTTTTTGATTCAAGTGTTCCTAATCTTGAGGTTGTAGATGGTGCTTTGGGTGCAAATGTTAATACAACTATGAATTTAGATAAGGATTTGCAACACGATAGATTAGAGAATAAAGATTTCTATGGTCATTCTGATTCTAAAGGAACTTATGGTGGTTATGTAATCACAGGTATCAAACAAGGTTCTACCTTCACTTTACATAATGTTGGTAAAACAAAAACGGGAAAAATAATTTCTGCAAGATTTGTGGCTCGTAATAATCCTATACCAGAGCATAAAATTGCAGGCAACCCTTCAACTTATACTCGTTTGAATGTTTGGTGGAATAAAGCTAAAACTGACACGGAGACTTCTTCAGTTAACTTCAACCCATATAATTACTTTAATGTTGAGTGGGATATTCATTACTATGATGAGAAAACAGGTAAACCTATCGACTTAGGTTCAGTCTCTATTTACTCTGACTTAGATCATAGACAAGCTGTAAGACATACTTATGGAGATGATAATACAGGCGCTGTAATCAATCCATCAGATTCATCTGTTAAAGAAACCACAGTCAATGGGAAAAACTATTGGATGGGTGTAAAATCTGATGGTGTGTATAAGGAAGATGATCCAAGTGGGTTGAATCGTTATAAGGCAGGTGATCCTTACTATACCGATGTAGATGATTACAATTCTATTCCAGAAGGGTCCATTGTAAGTGTTGGTCATGGTTCTGTTCAACACTTAACGTACTTAAGTAATGGAAATAAACCTTTACATACTTATACTGAATCGCAGTCAGCTTCTTACCGTAAGTATTGGAATGATGAGCGTAGAGCTAACGGGCAACCAGAGGATAATGATGATGAAATCTTTTCATCAGGGTTTGCCTTCCAACTTTGGGGTGGTCGTTCTGTGGTTAATCAGTTAGTTCCACCGTCTCCGCTAAAAATACCAATTCCACCAAGCTTAATTCAAAAGGATAAGGATACTATTGAGAAACCTACACCTAAGCCGTTATTACCAGAAATTCCACCAGTATCTGATACAGGTGAGGTTCCTTTGCCAAAAGAACCTCCTAAACCAGACGAATTTACAAACCCAAGACCAGATGAACCAGAGTATAAGGAGAAGGATAAGACTCCATTGACACCTCCTACGGAGAAACCTTTATTAGCCTCGCCAAAAGATGAACCAGATAAACCTCACGTTCCTATTCCGAGTGAACCTCCTACACCGGACTTAAAGCCTGTGCCAAATGAGGTGGCACCAAGAGAAGTTGAAGTTACTTACACTCGCTTGAGAACTACGCCTACTGTAGAAAAGTTAGTTAAGAACTCTGCAGGTACAAATGTAAATAATTCTTCAGTACCTAAGTTATCAGAAGTTGTTTGGGAGTTAAAAACTAAACCTCTAGCGGCAAACAGAGAAGAAACTACAATTTACGAACTAACAGACAACTTACCTCAAGGGTATCGTTTAGATTTAGCAAAAACTGTAGCTCAAAACCAAGACTTTACTGTAACCTATGATAAAGCTAAACATCAGTTAAAAGGGTTATTGAAGTCTGAAGGTTTAGCTAAAGTTAATTTGGATTTAACTAAAGTATTTACCGCACCTGTTCTTAAAGTGTATGGTACAGTAACGAATGATGCTGCTACTTATAAGAACAACTTCCGTTTGAATTTGAATAATGAATTTGAGTCTTATTCAAATATTGCTAAGGTAACAACCCCAGGTAAACCGAATGATCCAGACAATCCGAATAATAACTTGATCAAACCTCTCAAACACAATCATAATAAGGATGGTGTTATCATCGATGGAAAGACAGTTCTAGCTGGTTCAACGAATTACTACCATATAACCTTGGATTATGATCAGTATAAAGGGATAAAGGCAGATCCATCTGCTATTCTAAAAGGCTTTGGTGCGATTGATGATTATCCAGAAGAGGCAGTGACTATTAATGAATCAGATATTCGTTATATTGATAGCGAAGGAAAAGAAGTTTCTGGTATTTCAGTGTATCAGTATGATTCTATTGAAGCTGTTGATAATGATAAAGTTAAAGCCTTTCTAGATAGTTCTGAAATTAAGCCTAAGGGAGCTTTCCAAGTATTTTTAGTGGATGACCCAGAAGTCTATTTTAACCAATATATCAAAGCAGGAAAATCTGTTACAATTATTGATCCAATGGTAACTAAGGAAGAATTGCGAAATACAGGAAAATCATTTGAGAATACGGCTTACCAAGTTGATTTCGGTAACGGATATCAAACTGATACAGTTGTAAATAATGTTCCTACTGTTAAACCAACCAAAAAGAATCTTAACAAGGAAGGTGTTAACATCGATGGGAAACAGGTCTTGGCAGGCTCTGTCAACTACTACAAGGTAACGGCAGATTATAGCCAATACAAGGGCATTGAAGTAGATAAAGAACGTATTGGCAAAGGGTTCTATATCGTTGATGATTACCCAAAAGAAGCTGTTACGATCAATCAAGATGGTGTTCAAGTAACGGATTCTAAAGGTCAAGTAGTTAAGGGGTTGAGAGCTACTATATATGAAAGTCTAGACAAAGCTCCAGTAGGAGTTCAAGAATCTTTGAAAGAACAAGGATTTATCCCCAAAGGAGCGATTCAAGTATTTGAGGCGGAGAATCCAGAAGAATTCTACAAGACCTACGTGCAAACTGGAGAAGTTCTGACGATTACTAATCCAATGACTGTTAAGAAGGAATTGGGTCAAACAGGTGGTAAGTATGAGAATACAGCCTACCAAATTGATTTTGGTATGGCTTATGTAACTGAAACTGTAGTCAATAATGTTCCGAAGATTGAACCTAAGAAAGATGTGGTGATTGACCATCTAAGTAAAGAAAGTTTAGATGGCAAAGATGTCAAGCTGAATCAAACGTTTAATTATAAACTAGTTGGTTCCTTGATACCAAAATATCGCTCAGAACAGTTATTTGAATATAATTTTAGAGATGACTACGATGAAATACATGATGATTATCAGAGTATCTATCAAGTATTTGCTGCTGTAGATTTTGAAACAAGTGATGGTCAAAAATTCAAAGCTGGTGATGAATTAACTAAGTTCACCAGTCAAGTAGTAGATAAGGCTAAAGGTAAAGTAGATATTAGCTTTGATGATGCTTTCTTGAAGTCAATTTTAGAGACATCAGAGTTTCAAGCAGAAGTATATCTACAAATGACACGCATTCAGTCAGGAACAGTAGAAAATACTTACTATCATACAGTTAACGGTGTGGAAGTTGTTTCCAATACGGTTGTGACTCATACTCCAGAAGAGCCAAAAACTCCTGAAGAACATCCGCAACAACCAGAACGAAGCTTGCCTTCAACAGGGGAGAAGGACTCTGCAGATTTACTATTGGCTGCTCTAGCAATGGGAAGTGTTGCTACAGGCTTGCTCTACAGCAAGCGTGAGAAAAAAGAGGCTTAGAATACTCTAGGAACCTTTAAAATAAGCTATTTTTATGGTATAATAACGGTAAATCGTGGAGGAGTAGAGTTATGAAATTAGGGAATGATTTTTCCTGGCTGTGGGTAGCTATCATTAGGATTTTTACAGCTCCCTTTTATATCGTTCTTTGGTGTATTAATGTTGTGAAATCCACTATTGGTATGTTTATTCTTTGGGTTATAGCTAAAATATGTATAACAATCGTATTGATTGGGGGAATGGCAATCATTCATCATCTATTCAATTTCCCAAGCGAAAACATAATTGATAATATTTTTGGATGGTATACACCGCATATTTTAGGAATGTCCCATGATTCACTTATTACTGCTGGTCAAGTGGTTGATGCTCCAAAAGGAGGAGGGTTATTTTTCCCATATCCGAATTTTGAAGTTCCAATTATTATTGGCCTCAGTATTCTAGTAGCTACTGTTCGGACGATTTATCGTGAAGAATTTGAAGAATTATAAAAATAGTATTGTGTTTGGCACTGTAGAAATCTCTGCAGTGCCTTTTGTTATAAAAATAAAATTAAAAGAGGTAAAACAAAATGGAACTCATTACAAAAATTATTACTGGTCTAGGTGCACTCGGAACAGTTACAGGTCTTATTTGGATCTGGAATGGTTCATATGACTTTCTCCAAGGAAGAAAGAATAATGATAAGCAAAGGAAAGATGAAGGTTCTGATTCTATGACTCATGGTGCATTTCTGGCCATATCTTCTGCGGGAATTTCAGCCACAATCGTTGCAGCACTATCTCTAATAAAATTTTAGGAGTAGCCTATGAATTTAGATATTAGAGAGCTAACAAGCTCTCTTTCTAGTTATAGCTCTGCTACAAATCAAGCTGTAAATATGATGGCTGATGCAGTCAGACCTATTGGTTATATCCTTTTAGCTCTTTTTTTCTGGTTTGAAATGGTATCATGGACGCAAATGGTAAAGTCGAGGGGAGGTGCATTAACACAGAAGATTTGGTTAGAGGCTTTAATGAAATATTTATTTGCTTTAATCATGATCTCTGCCTCATCTCAAATTTGTGATGCTATTCTGGAATTACTTAATATTGTTGTGAAAGTGATTGCTCATGTAACACCTACCGTTAAAACAACCATTGATTCTAATATTTCTGGTGGGAAAGGAATGATTGAAAAAGCTATCATTACCTTAGTCGGAAAAGCTGTAAGTGGAGTGGCTAACATAATTTTAGGGATTATTGTTTTCCTACGTTACTTGGATTTGTATATGCTTAAAGCTAT
This sequence comes from Streptococcus infantis, assembly GCF_047464215.1. Classification (GTDB taxonomy): domain Bacteria; phylum Bacillota; class Bacilli; order Lactobacillales; family Streptococcaceae; genus Streptococcus; species Streptococcus infantis_P. The sequence continues at coordinate 84,074 of NZ_JASHCG010000001.1, forward strand.
AGCTCCATTGTTAGTAGCGTTCTTTATGATGGACTCGTTACGATCTGTTACGATTAATTTCTTGAAATACTTTGCGGCCTCTGCCCTTATTGGTGTCATCCTAATTATTGTTTCTGTTGTATATGATTCGATTGTTGCAGCAGATATCCTAAAGGTTACGACTGGTTCCAGTGATTCATGGGGAACAGCCTTTGCTTCAATTGCCAAGGGGGTTATCTATATTTTTGTTATGGTTGGGTCTAGTCGAAAAGCCAAGCAACTTTTAGGAGTGTAATCCATGTCTAGAAAAATTAGAATGGATCGATGTTATTTTGTGTGAAAGGAAACTAATTGAAAAAAATTGGATCAGAATTTTTAAGAGAATTTGAAACAGAGGACAGACCTATTTTATTTGGATTAACAGGTAGAATGATTGTTCTCTATGTATGTTTGGTAATAGCTGTTTCAGGTTCAATTACGATATACTTCTTTGGTTTACCTGATTGGTACATTTATCTTTGGGATGCTATTTTTGTTCTTCCTGGGGCAATGTACGGTACAGGTATGACCAAGAGAATACGGATTAAAGAAAAAATCAATTTCTTTTTCCGAATTCAACAAAGAAGCTATGAGACAGAATTTGGAAAGGTAGGAATTTATACAAAAGATGAGTTTATTCAAAAGCAAAAGAGAAAAACTAGAAAACGCAGAAAAGAAAAGAATTGAGCGCTTGCGTCGTCAGATGAAACCTACGACACAAAATACAATCAATTATACACTTCTACATGAAGATGGATTGATGCACATTGCTCGTGAGAAGTATTCTCGTAGCTTCATGCTGGGGGATGCTTCTTACTCAACTGCTCAACAAGATGAAAAAGAGAGCATCATCGATACAACGATGGATGCTCTTAATTCACTGGATGAGGGCAGTAACTATCAACTCTTAGTAATTAACCGTAGAGTATCGGATAATTCCTTGCAGAATATCTTGTTTGAAGAAACAAACGATGGCTACGATGACTATCGAGAAGAGTTAAACGAGATGATTAAGGAGCGATTTACGACACACGCTAACAACTTTGAGGTACATAAGTATGTGACCATTTCAACGAACGCTGATGATCGAAAACAGGCTCAGTTGTTACTACAAGATATTGGAGTTTCACTAGGAACACAATTTCAGGAATCGGATATTACATTTAAGGAAATGAATGGTTTGGATCGTCTAAAGGTCTTTTCAGAACTATTACGAGGAAACCCGTATGTCAATTTTGATTATCGAGAAATTGCTCTATCTGGATTATCAACTAAATCATTTATCGCTCCGAACCGAATTGAGTTTCAAGAAAAACGGATGATTATTGATGATAGTTGGGCCAAGGTACTCTATGCCCACCGATATCCTAACTGGATGTCTGATCGTCTCATTCGTGATTTAACGACACTGGGATTTGAACTAGCCATTACTATCCATGCAGAGCCCTATGAGAATGTTGAAATCTTAGAAAAGATTAACGATGCAGAAATGGATGCTGAAATTGGGAAGCTACGTTCTAAACGTAAGGCTGCTCAATCTGGTATCTTTGATGATGCAGTGGTTGCTGGTCGTGACCAAGAAATCTCAGAAGCTACCAAGAAGTGGCGAGATGAGATTACAGAGTATGATCAGAAAATCTTTTCTGGATTGATTGCAGTGTATTTTAAGGCAGATAGCCAGGAGGAACTACAACGTAATGAGCAGAAGATTAAGCGTGCTGGCCGGAAACTAGGGGTAGAATTTGAAGATCTTTATTATTACCAGGAAGAGGCTCTAAATACGATTCTACCTATCGGAGAGTGCTTCGTAAATGTGAAGAAGAATTTCATGAGAAAGATGACAACAGCTAATATTGCTACGCAAGTTCCTTTTACTAACGTGGATTTGAAGTCTGAAAGCTCATTTGCTCGCTATTATGGACAAAATCAATTATCAAACAATATCATTACTTTGGATCGAAAACGTGATCTGAATACAGGTTCAGGTGTTGTAGTCGGTTCCTCTGGATCTGGTAAGTCTACTACGATCAAGGGTGGAGAGGTTATTCCAACTTTGCTGAAATACCCAGAAGACCGAGTAATCATCGTGGATCCCGAAGATGAATATTCTGATATTGGCCGTGCTTTCGGTGCTCAGATGGTGGATATTTCGATTGGTTCTAAAACACATATCAATCTTTTGGATCTACCAGACCTGGAACGTTTGGATGATGAGGATGACGATCCAATAGGGGATAAAGCAAACTTGCTGATGGGATTGTTTGAATCGATTCTGTCAGAGGTGACAGATGCACAGATTGGGATTATTGACCGAGTGACAGGTGTGACTTATGAACGCTATTTGACGGAGAATTTTACTCCAACATTAAAAGAGTGGCACCAGATATTGAAGGAACAACCAGAGCCAGAAGCTCAAGATTTAGCTTTGGCAGTGGAAACCTATACAACTGGTTCTCAAGATATTTTTGCCCACAATACCAACGTGGATCTCAATCATCGCTTTGTTATCTTTAATCTGAAGAAGTTGTCGCATAAATTGAAGCCGTTCGCTTTGATGGTTATTCAGGATTATATCTGGAATCAAATTGTAGAGAATCAAGGAAAATGTACCACTTGGGTATACTTTGATGAGATGCAGATTCTATTTAAAAATAAGGCTCAAGCAGACTTCTTTACTACACTGTATTCACGGATTCGGAAATATGGTGCGATTCCAACAGGAATCACCCAGAACATAGAAACGCTAGCGGCTGTTGAAGAAGGTCGGAAATTGCTCTCAAACAGCGAGTTTATGATTTTGCTTAAACAAAAACCCCAGGATTTGGCTATCTTAAAAGAGATTGTTAACTTGACTGACAAACAGATTCGCTACCTAGCTCGGCCAAAAGCTAAAGGTACCGGCTTAATCGTAGCAGGGCCAGTTGTAGTGCCATTTGAAAATCCAATACCTAAGAATACTAAGTTATATAACTTAGTCGCAACAGACGCTTAGGAGTCTCACTATGGATCAGGAGAAAGGCAGACCAAAAACAATCGGTCATAGGTTAGATCGAAAGCTAGAAAAAGTTCGTAAGAATTACCGAACGGTTCAACAAGATAGTGCTATGCGAATGAAAGAACTAAAGTCACAATCACGTTCTACGAATCGCATCGTTAAGAATAGTCATAAACAATTTAGAGCTTCAAGAGCCAAGGTCAAAAAAATCCAAAAAGAGTATAAGAATATCCAGAAACAGGAAAGAGAGCTTCGGAAAGAAGGGAAGGCTCTTCGTCCAGAAGAAATCAAGAAGCAGGCTTTTCTTAAACAGGAATTGGATAAAGCAAAGCTAGAGAAAAAAGTTTCTAAAAAAACCTATAAAGTTGCTCAAGAGGCTAACGGTGGATCACGGAAGAAGAAGTTTCTTCGTGCGGCCAAACAACCTGTAGAACGAGTTGCTAATCAACAGGCTAGTTCTACAGCTCATCAGGATGATACCCTTTCAGATATAGCACGAACTAAGAATCAGTATCAAGATATACAGATTCAAGGAAAACGTATTAAAACGATTGGGAAGTATAGCGGTAAGCTTAGCCAAGGAGTAGTTAAATCAAGCTATGGTCTAGGAAATAGATTCTACAATAAGGCTAAAGGGAGAGGCTTCACTCGAACCCCAAGAGAATTTTCTTGGGAAGGAAAGTTATCTCGACAGATACAGGCTTATAGGAAACGCTTAGCTGCATCTAAGACAGGGAAGGCTGCTAAGAAGGCTAGAAAGGTCTATCGTTTGGGATCAAAACCGATTAAAGCTATTATCAAAAATCCTTTTGGCTTTAAGGCTTATCTGATTGCTTTTGGTCTGCTTTTGTTTCTGGCAATACTTGGTATTGGTAGTTCAGGAATTACCCGTCAAGATGAGTTTGATATGAATGATACCTGGTTGTATCTTTCAAAATTGGATCGTGAAAAATCGAATGATAAGGTAGATTATTGGACAAAAATTGATGATCCGCTTTTGTACTTGAATTATAAGTATGATGATATTTCAGATAAACTTCGTATAGACGGGAACAAGTATCTTTCGAAAAATAATCGAGGGAAGCTTTACTTAGATACCTTATGGAAGAATTTGAATGGGGATAAAGATAATCTTAAAACAATGGAAGCTCTTTATACAAAAAATGACCTTTACAAGTTGAGTGAGGATGAGTTAGAAGAGTATAAAGAACTCTTAGAAATTGCTCGAGACAACGGAAAATATATGTTGCTACAAGAGCTAGACAATCCATTTTATACAGAAGGTCAGCCTGAATCAGAAGCTCCCCTTCAGATTATTGAGCGCTTTGGTTATAAAACTACGAAGGAAATCTTTAATGGTTCTGTTTTGCAGGCCACAGGTGGACAGACTCTACTAGCTGTTTTAGATGGGAAAGTCGAAGTCAATGGTAATGATTTAGAAATCAGTGATGAGAATTCTAAGTTTCTGTATAAGAACGTAGATACGATTCGTTACAAAACAGGAGATCATGTTAAATCTGGAGATATCATTGGAAAGGTGGCTGCTGAAGGAAATCAAACAGTCTATTATCAAAAGCTAGAACCTGATCGAGCCAACAAGAAAGATAAAGATGGCAGTGTTAAGAAGAATTGGACCTATGTCAATGTCGGTTTTTACTTCCAGCGTGTAGAATACACACAAGCAACGTCTGTTGTCAGTAATATTGAAACATCTGGAGAGAAAGGAAAACGTGCGAGAGCTTTTGCAGATGCGATTAAAAAGAATATACCGGAGGCAACTGATGAAGGGATTGCAGCCGTTTTGGGAGGATTTGATATTGAGAGTTCCATCACTTTTAAACGTTATGAAACAGATTTTCTAACCAATAATCAATTTGATAAGGTTGCTAAAGAGCCAACTGCAGAAAATCTAGTTGGTAACTGGGATGCCTTCCAAGCTATGTATCCGAATCTGCGTTTAAATAAAGGAGGATACATGGTCAATGGTTTACACTATATTGGAATTGGGATTGGTCAATTTACTGGCCCTCGTGCTCTTGCATTGTGGAATTTTGCAAAAGAGATGAATGGAGATATTTGGTCTGCGGAAGTTCAAACTAAATTCCTATTAGAAGCAGATGATCCAATTAGACGAGAAGCTTTTAAAAGAATTGTAACCTCAACAGGTTCCGTAGAAGCTCTTGCAGAGGACTTTTTGAATGCTTGGCTAGGAGTACCAGGTAATAAGCTTTTAGAACGACAAACTGCAGCTCGTCAATGGTTAAATTTCTTAAAAAATAAAGGAGGAGGTTCAACAGGAGTTTCGAGTCAACAAGTTCCAGCAGAGTATAAGGACAAACTTCCGTATGGACTCCCTACCGATCAAGCAATTCTAGAGGGTCAAGGTTATCCAGGTAATGCCTATGCACTAGGAAATTGTACTTGGTATGTCTATAACCGTTTTGCTCAGATTGGAACTGGAATTTATCCATATTTAGGAAATGCCAATCAATGGGTTGATAGTGGTCAAGCTCAAGGATATGAAATTTCAACGACTCCTAAACCAGGTTCTGCAGTTGTATTCATGAATGGTGTAGCTGGAGCATCACCAATCTATGGTCACGTGGGATTCTGTGAGTACGTTAATAGTGATGGTAGTTTCTTAATGTCAGAAATGAACTTTGGTGGTTTATACCTAACGACTTGGCGAACCTTGACACCACAATCAGGCATCTACTTTGTTACCCCTAAATAAGAAAGGAAAAGAATGTATAATCAAAAGTTAATCAAAATGGTAAAGGGACTCCTTATCGGAGTCGCTGCCGTTTTATGTATTATCCTGGGCTATTCTATTGCTCAAGTACAACAGAATTTGAGACAGAATAGTCAAGTTCAGGAAGAGGCAAAACAGAAACCAGAAGAGAAACAACAGGAACAACTATCTCTTACTGAACAGCAAGTCGAGGACTTTCTAATTGCTTACTATACCAAAAAGGATTTAGAAGAGAATCGCCCACGCTATAAGCCTTTTATGACGGATTCTATGTATCAGGAAACTGTTCAAGAAGAACAAAAGCCAGTCAACCAGACTTATAAGGGGTATGTAGTTGACCAATCTTATGAATCAGGTTCTATCTACATTGATAAAACACATAAAGTTGCTTTAGCCCAGATTCAATATTCTAGCACAACCTTAGCAGAAAAAGATAATCGAGATTCTAAGGGGCTTACTGGTATCACTAAGGCTACAATTCGATTGACCTATGTAGAACAATCAGGGAAACTATTAGTCAATAAAATTGAGCCTATCGTCTTGACTGAAGCAAAGGGGCAAAGTATAGGCACCTATTCAGATACTAGCAGTTCAAGCTCGACTCCCGTTTCCTCTACATCAACCACAACAACTACATCCTCAGAACAAACAACCGCAACCAGTAGTAACCAATAAGGAGAATTGAATGAATAAAAAAATAGAACGACTTGAAGCTAAGCTTGAGAAAGTCAGGAGAGAGAAGGAAAAAGCACAACGACAAAAAGAAGAAGCAGATAAAAAAATCAAGAAGTGCATAGGTCAAGAAAAGGATTTGGAAGCACAGCTTTTTGTTGCCCTTTCAGAAGAAAGTGGCTTATCCTATCAGGAAATGAAGGAACTCATTCTTCCAGCACAATCAAGTAACCAAGGAGTGAACCATGTATAAAATTATCAATCAACTGACTAATCAAGAGGAAACATTTGAGTATCGAGATGAGTTGTTATCAAGGCTAGAAATCATCAATGAGCGAATGAAGAGTAATAAAATAAATGGAATCTATCGACTTTATTCACTCAATTCTGAAGGTGAAATCTTACAAGAAGAGAGGCTTGAAATACCTTTTGTTGGAATCATTGATCAGTTGCTGGAGAATTTTGGTACGAGTGTTGGGAAGAAAAAGAGAGGTTTTCTTCATTTTTTAGCAAAACATAAAGAAAAGAACTCTTCACTAGGAACACCAGAACCTCAACCCCAACCCGAGTTCCAACCGGAACCAGATCCTGAACTAGAAGATCTAACGGTCAAGAAAGAGGCGAATTTGGCTCGTCAAAGAATTGCTGAGCTAGTTTCTCAGAAGCCTAAAGATGAGGTTAGAGAGGAAGTGCCTTTGGAAGATAAAATTACCTATTCTTCTAGTGAATGGACTACAGATCATTTCAGTAGATTAGATGAAAATGAGGAAGAACGAGTAGAACCTTCACAAGATGAAAATACACAGGATGCAGCTACAGAAGAAGTAGCACCAGTTGTTGATACATTTAGTCAGAAAGAGAATAAAACGCTTCCTAATCAAAAGACTGAATCTTCCTTCTCTCTTTCTCATGCAGCTGCAGTAAATGTGCCTTCAGAGGTTATTGATAGCTTTGAGGCTCAGACGGTTACTTATAAGCAATCTATTAAAAATAAAATCAAATCTAACGAAGATTTTATCAAGGAAGCCAATGAGGAAATTGATCAGTGCCAGAATAGAATCGATGAGTTGAAACAACAGATTCTTGCGAAAGACTTTCAAGCTACTCAATTGAAGGATCTTTATTTCAAAATTGAAGAGGTGAGCTAAAATGGAACAAGAACAAGTGGTAGCCCAATTAGGACGGGCAACTCTTGTGACAGGAGAAGTCATCTTAAAAGGACTCTTCTTGGTGAGCTCTAAAGCAGTTGAAATGTATCAAGCCAGAGGGGAGAATGTAGTCTTTACTGGTGATACAGACTGGAATAAATTCATGGCAACAGCAGATGCTAAAGAAGTCCAGCAATTACTACATAATGAAGTCAATCTCGAGGCAGTTCGAAAAGAACTGGGCCAATACGGGATTGGCTTTTCTTTTTATACTCATCCAGATGGAAAGACAACTCTTGCTTTTAATGCAAAAGATAAAGGTGTTGTCGAACAAGCCTTTAAGGATGTTCTAGAAGGTATCACAAGAGATCCTAAAGGATTCAATGAGCGCAATCTTAAAAATGGGAAAACGACTTCTTTTGAGGAGAAATTGAAATATTTTAAAGCAGTGGAACAAGAGAAAATTAACTCTCTTCAGGTAAACATTCATACTAAGGAATTTGTTCTTCCAGAAAATATCGAACCACAGATTGGAGGGAAAATGAAGTGATTACAGAAAAGAAGAAACGGAAACTTAGACCGTATTTGTTGTTAGGAATTGGTCTATTCTACCTCTTTCATTGGCTCTTTAAACTATGGCTATTGGCACCCGATACGGATTCAGTAACGGATGTATTTGGTCTTGGTAAGTTTAACTGGATGAGCGATCATCTGAGCGATAAATCTTGGTTTGATTTTCAATTCACACCAACTTCTTTATTGATTGGTATGAGTGGCTTTCTGATTGCTTTTCTCTTGTATTTGAGAGTAACAGATACAGGTACATACAGGTATGGGGAGGAACATGGTTCAGCTCGCTTTGCAACGAAAGAAGAGTTGATGAGATTCCGAGATGAAGATCCTGAAAAGAATATGATCTTTACTCAAAATAGCCAGATGGGACTATTTAATAACCGATTGAGCTTTGAAAATCAGATTAATAAAAATATTTTGGTGTATGGTGGTACAGGGGATTCAAAGACACGTAGTGCTGTAAAACCAAATATTTTACAAGGAAATTCTAGTTTTGTAACCACAGATACCAAAGGGATTTTGATTCATGAAACAGGGAAGTCTCTTATAGAAAAAGGCTATAAGATGAAGATTTTTGATTTGATTACTTTCTTGAATTCAGATGGTTTCAATGTTTTTAGATATATTCATAATGAAATGGATATAGACCGAGTGGCAGAGGCTATTACAGAGTCTCTCAACAGAAATGGTCATGAGGGAGATCCTTTTTGGCCAGCAGCCAATAAACTCCTGATGCGTTCTCTAATTGGCTATCTTTATTTTGATGGTAAGCTCGATCACTATCTGCCTAATTTAGGGCAGGTTACAGATATGATTCGAGAATTGAGAAGAAATCATCCAGAAGCGGAGAGTCCTGTTGAATTGATGTTTGAAGACCTGGAGAGAAGGAGCCCAGGGAATTATGCTAGTAGGCAGTGGGATCTATTCAATAAAAACTTTGATGGCCAAACACGGGCTTCTGTTTATGCTATCTTTGCAACAACTTTCTCAGTATTTGATCATGAGCAACTAAGAAAGATTATTGAAAAGGATACACTCGAGATTGAAAAATGGAATATTGAGAAAACAGCAGTTTTTATTCATATTCCAGAAGTGGATCCAGCTTACCAGTTCTTATCTGCCCTTCTTTTTAGTACCATTTTTGATGTGCTAATAAAAACTGCAGATGCAGTTATATTAGGTGAGCATCCAACAAAGACCAAGGAAGATTTATTGCATCTACAGGTGTGGGCGGATGAGTTTGGTCAGATTGGGAAGATTCCTAATTTACCACCAATTATCTCAGTTATTCGTTCTCGAGAGATTTCTATCAAGATGATGGTACAATCTCAAAGTCAGATTGAAGTATTGTACGGTAAAGAAAATACAAAGACGATTATCAATAACTGTGGTGCTATTCTTTATTTAGGCTCCAATGACTTAGATACGCTTAAGTACCTATCTGAGCGATCAGGGAAGCAAACTTTGAATGATCAGAACTATAGCGAGAGCAGGGGAAGAAATGCCAGCAGCTCTAAGCAGAACTCTAAAATTGGTCGAGAACTGTTGACACCGCATGAGGTGGCCACGATTGGAACAACAGAAGCCCTACTCTTCCTATCCAAACAAAATGTCTTTCGAGATCAAAAATTTAACCTGGATACGCATCCAAGAGCCTATCTTCTAAGCAATGGTCCAAACGATGACAATTGGTATCGATATAAGCGCTATCTGAGTGATATTGATGAGTGGAAAGACCAGGTTGGGGAAGAAAATGTTATTCATATTGGGATTAAGGAAGTTGAGGAAGTTCCTCTCAGAGTGAGTTAGAAAGGATAAAGAATGAATACATTACCACAAAAACAATTTAAACGAATGAAACGTGAAGTTGAGGAGGAGACTGCACGAGGGATTGGTTATTTTGAGGGGATTTTAGAACATATCCCTTCTTACCCCCTATCTGAAGCAGTAAAAGAATTGGCTTTAGCTGGTTGGATTACAGCTCATACAGATGTCGTTGATGTCCAAAATATGATTGTTACAGAATCCATAAAATGGATGAATTATCAAGATTTCAAAAAAGTTGCTCCCTATTTATTTTCATATCCTCGAGAGCAACGAGAGAAAGATTTATTGGTTCAACCAGTGAAAATCTCCAGAGAGTATTTTGAGGAATTACAAGCCAATGCAGAAGAATTATTTCACTTGAAACAAGACTTGCTTCAGGTTAATGATCAATTAGATGCTAAAATCCAGGAATTGGAGATGGATCAGCTACCCAATGGCGATCAGGTCATTGGAGTGGATCTGGAAGCTGAGGAGGTATTGTTACTACGAACTCCAGAAAATGCTCAGGTTGAGGAGTGGGAGGTTCGTAAAGATGGCTTGATTACTGATTATCGTTCCAATCTTTCAGAATATGCTCAAATTGTAGATACTTTGCTTGAAATGGAGAATCCAGAGATTGATATGATTCTCTACGAAGAAGTAATCAACTATTCTAAGAAAACTTGGCCAGATTCAGAGCCAATTCAACTTCCAGAAAATATCAAGGAACTGTTGAATCAAGAAGCTAGACTAGACCCTTCATATTACCAAATAGCTCGGTTTGAAACATTAAGACAAGCCTATATTTATGGGATGATTTCACCTAGCTTTCAGGAACATTTCCCTCATTATTCAGATTTTGTTAGGAACTATGTTGAAGATAGGGAAGAATACGAATTTTTCGATTATCGTACAGAAGCAGTCTCTCTAGCTCAGGAAATTTTAGCTCCCCGTTTAGACGATATTAATCAGATTTTAAGTACGAACAATCAGGAGTTAATCATTCAAGAAGTCACTGGATATTCTCAGGGTGAAAGCTGGGGACTAGCTTATTTACGGGATACAAAGACGGAAGATAGAGAATCTGTTCAGTTCTATCTTGAAAGTGAGATTGGGGCTTGGTATAAGGGGAGTTTAACAGAGTTGGCTATTATCCGATTTGATGATATTGATTTAGAGAAAGGATTTAATGGCCATCAGGAAGCAGTCTATCATATCGATGAGAACCTATTAGTTCATGATAAGCTAAAACAAGCTCAACTCCATTTTCCTGATTTAACCCGTTTTATAGAAGCCGAAGAACTTGATAAAGAACAGACACAGGATAAAGTAGCCGAAAAAGAAGAGCCAGAATTTTCATTGTAGGGAGGTAACAGATGGTATTAAGTAAAGAAGAAGCCAAAAGATTATCTATTATTTCTGTTGCAGAGCAACTAGGCATAGAGTTAAAGCGTACAGGAAGCTATAGTTATACCTGGACAGAGCATGATTCATTTGTGATCGATGCAAGAAAAAATGAATTTCACTGGAATTCAAGAACTGAATTTGGAGATGTCATTCAGTTAGTACAATCCATAAAAGGAGTTTCTTACAAAGAAGCGATGCATTTTTTGGAAACTGGAGAATTTAAGAAAGTTAATGCAGAAGCTCAGATGGCTCCAAAAGAGTCGTTTCACTATAATTTGGAAAGATATGAGAATCAGGATTTTAGCGCCTCTAGGAGCTATTTAAAGGCACAGAGAGGCCTTTCAGATGATACGATTAATTTCTTTATTAGCCAGGGGAGTATGGCAGAGGCAACCCGAAAAAAAGGAGACTATTTCGAGCCTGTGATTGTCTTTAAATATAAAGACAATACGGGCTTTTTAGCTGGTGCTAGTCTCCAGGGAATAGTAGAGAATCGAGTGCATTATCCAGAACGTGGGCGCTTAAAACAAATTATGAGAAATTCAGACGGACAACTGGGATTTTCAATTGATATTGGCACCCCTAAACGTTTGGTATTTGCGGAAGCTCCAATCGATCTAATGAGCTACTATGAGCTTCATAAGGATACTCTTCACGATGTCCGCTTAGTAGCTATGGATGGGATCAAAGATGGTATCATTAGTCGAAGATTTATGGAATTATATGCCGAGATGAACGGTAAATCTTATCAAGTGGATCAGAATGCTGGAAAAGCGCTAGAAAATGTCGCTAGAACAACGAATTATTTTAAAGATGGTCAGCATCAGGACATGATTACCTTAGCAGTAGATAATGATGCTGCAGGACAGAATTTTATCACTCGATTGCAGGAGAAGGAGATTCCAGTCCAGATTGCGATTCCGCCTATCGTTCAGCTTAACCAGGAAAAGGAAGATTGGAATGATTTCCTGAAGAGGGGGAATGAAGCTCCTAAGGAGCTGGCGCACGTTTACACAGCAGATGAAAAGTCCTGGAATTACCAGGGCTTTTTTGAGAAGGAAATAGCTCTTGCAAAAGCGCAAGAGTTAACTGCAGATGATGTAAAAGCCTTTGTGTCAGATAGGCAGCTGACGAAGGAAGAAGTCCATCAGAAATATACAAGGATTGTCAATCAAGAGAAAGAAAGGAAACATACTATGTCGGAAGTACATGAAGCAGGGACTGAGTATGAAGCAGAAAAGCCAGATAATAGTCGCTTGGCGCAAGCTAGACGAAAGCTAGAGCGACTCAAAGGAGAAGCTGATGAGGCAATCAATGCGGCCTATTCTCATCAATCTCTAACGAATGGCCAGCCTATGAATGATAAACGAGGTGGAGGGCGTTTTATGCAGAAGCAAGAACAAATTGAAAATCGTGTCTTCTCTAAATTGGATGAAATCAAGGAACAAGAAGAGCGAATTGAAAGGCTCCAGGAAAGAGAAGACCGAAAAGCAGCAGGTCTCAACCGGCAGGGGAATGGTCTGGAGATGAGTGTCCAAAATATTCCCCGTATTCGGGAAGAAATTGAGAAGGCAGAACGTGGGGAATCGAGTTATAGGCCTGAAACTATCAAGCGTTACAAAAAGGAATTAGAACGCCTAGAAGCCATTCAAGATAAAGTTGATGGACTGGTTATTCAACCAGAGACACAAGCTTTAATTGATTCTGGAGAGGTCAAGCAGTGGGCTAAGCAGCCAAATATCTACTTCGTAAAAGGGCTACGTCGAGTTGCTTTGGAATTGACCGAGGAAGGGAGATTAGAACTATCTCCTAAATATCGCCCTAATACGGATGAAGAAAAAGAGATAGTAAACAAGTTACTGTCCAATCAGAAGAAACGTGAGGATGATACTCAAAAAGCAGCCTTGACTCCAGATAATAGTAATCTATCTCCAGAAGATGCGGAATGGTTGAAGCAGAACTGGGATAATACCAGCTTTTCAGTAGAGCCTAAAAAACAGATGGTTATTGATTCAGATAAAACAGTGACCTTTGAAAAACCTTCCAATCCTCTTGGAGATTCTAGTAGAGCGCTGGAAGAAAATCAGAGCACAGAAAAAGCCCTTGGGAAGTCTCAAGAGCAAAATGTGAATTCAGAGTATCAAAAAAATGAGAGGACCAATGGTAGTCAGGGGTTTTTACAGCCCAAGGCTGAAGGCAGTCCCACACCCGTACCAGAAGTTGGTACCTTTGAACGCTCTGTTACCAGTCGTCCTACGTTATCCTCTCATTTATTATATTTTACCATAAATGAAGAGTTTCAGTCAAGTAACGATGGCCACTATCATTCTATTTCCTCGCATGAATTAGCTAAAATGAATCGTCCAATTCGTAGTCAAACTATTCAGAATGCAGCGCAGTATTATTTGGCTGAATTGGCTAACTCTAAGATTTATTATGTCACTCCTGATAAGACTGTACAAGTAAATTTTGAAGAAAAACACTTCATGCACTTGACGGGGATTAAGCCACTTGCACCAGGGCAGACACCTGAAAAAACTTTACATGATTTTGCAGAGGGAAACGGGCACTTTGATAATATTCTTTTGGCTAACAATGATGCAGCTTTTGACAAAATCAACGTCCTGTCAGATCTTTCAGTCGCAACAGAAAGTACGTCTTTCTATTTTGATGATTTAACTAATCTTAGACGATATAATGGGCGCTTTGACAGTCTTATAAAGTCTGATGATAAAGATATTATTTTACTGTTTAAAGAGCTGGAAGAAGAAAATTATATCCCAGTATCAGTATTTCAATCTAGAGCCAGACTGGTCAAAGAACTGGAGACGGCAGATAAAACTCCTATTCTTGCAGTATTCCGTGAACGTAATGGCCACATTGAACAGCTATCGATCAATGAGGACTATATTAAGGATGGGGGCAAAGAATTGCAATCCATTATGAAAAATGGCTTGTTTGAGGAAATCAAGCCTGATACAACTAAAGAAATTGAACAGATTGCTCCAGAGAACACATCAAATAAAACTTCACTTGATTCAGCTACCTTTACTCAAGTCTTAGATACTGTTTATAATTTAGGTGTGCCAGGTGACATCTCAAAAACTCCAGAAGAATTTCATCAATCCTGGAATCAGTATCTTGACTATGCGAAACAGTACAATGATAAATTTGATCAGATTGTTGCTGCAGCTGGAGAAGATCATCTTTTAGATACAAATTCAGATTTTTATAAAGAATGGAAACAAGATTATATCTATAAGGAGAACTACCATGTACGACTTCAATGGGCTGAAGAGCGCCCAGATGGGCCTAAATTGCCATTTAAAGAAACAGAGCTGATATCTTATCAAGATTTTGCTAAGGAACTATATAAGGTCAATCAGAGCTTCTATCAGCTACATCAGGAAGGGCTAAAACAAGTAACTGGTGGTCACCCAGAAGCCTACATCTCTCCAACTAAGATCCAGTTTAGTATCTACGCTCCTGATGGTGAACTGATCCAGGATGGCATCCGTTACGAGATTGGGGACGAGATTAACCCAATCGCTCACAAAGAAAGACTTGGAACACGAGAAATGCGAGAGCATCCAGAGTTGATGAAGATAGATGAGGCATTATTCAATCAGTATCATCTGGAGAGATTGGCGAGTGAACAAACCATCGAAAACATTCGGGATGAATTTGAAAAAACACAAGTCAAGAATTCGCAGAATACACCAGATAATCCATACGAAAAAATTTATCAGTATAACCGAAAAGATGAGAGGGATCGTGATTTGGATGGTGATGGTATTTCTAATTCTGATGAGATGTTGCAAGGAACAGATCCATACAATGCTGCTTCTAACCTTCATAAAAAGCAGGAAGATCGAGAAAGAAGGACAGATGCTGAAGTGGCTGCAGGAGCTATTATTACCGAAGCAGTTGCTACTAAAAGTTCAGAACAAACCATTTCCCAGCTGGTCGCAAATAAAGATACAAAAGCTTTAGCTGAACACTTGAAAGAAGGAATGAAGAACTATTTGGATTCAGAACAGTTTAAATCTTTCTTGGATACGATGAGTAAGTTTCATAACTACTCACTTAACAATATCCATTTTCTGAAAATGCAGAATCCTAATGTTTCCCAAGTTGCAAGTTTTAATAAATGGAAAACGGATTTTGAAAGAACAGTTAAAAAGGGTTCTAAGGCTCTGAAAATTTGGGTTCCGTATCAAGTGAAAACTAAAATTTCTGCTAATCAAAATGAGTTGAGTTTTTCTCCATCTGAGAATGAGATGGAAGAGAAGGAAGTCACAGTTACTCGATTTAAGTTAGGGAATGTCTTTGATGTCTCTCAAACAGAAGGAAAAGAATTGCCAAAAGCAATTAATGAATTAACTGGTTCTGTTAAAGATTATGAAGATTTATATCGAGCAGCTAAAGCAGTTTCGATGGATAATCATGTCTCTATCAGTTTTGAAGATATTAAAAGAGAAAGCGCAAATGGTTATTACTCTCCAGATGAAAATCGAATTGTCATTTCAAAAGGATTGAAGGGGCAGGAACATATTCTAAAAACAATTTTTCATGAAATGGCTCACTCAGATTTACATAGAGGAACGAATGCACAATATGGTGATGACCAATATCGTAAGCAAGAACTACAAGCTGAGAGTGTAGCTTATGTCGTAGCTAATCATTTTGGTTTTGATACTAGTAGTTACAGTTTTGGATATTTAGCTATCTGGGCGAAGGATAAAAATGGCTTTGAAGATATGGTAGAACAACTGCAGATTGTTCAGAAAGAAGCAAAAAGTTTGATTGAACGGATGGATGCCAAGTTAGAACTAGTGAAAAATAAAAGCGTAAAGAAAGATAAATTTGCAGATAAACTTCAACAAGCAAAAGAAAAATCTGAGAAGTTAGGTAGTCAAAAGGCGGAGGCTGTAAAGCAGGTGGAAGAAAAAAAGTCCCTGAGCAGCCCTCAATAATGGAGGCGATAACCCGCAGAAAGAAAAACAAAAAAGGAGAAACAGAAGATGATTGAAAATCTAAAGCAAGAAACTTTTGATATTTTGATGGAGATATTTTTTGAGGATGAGGCTACAGATTCGCCAAAAGTGAATGAAGTCAACCAGCATATTTCACGTAAGGAATGTCTCTACATTCTTCGTAGGGATATGCGAATTAAAACAAGCTATGAACTAGAAGAAGCAGAAATGTATCCAGTTGCATTGAAAGAAATCGAGGAAATGAGTGACGAAAGATTTGAGGCACTTAGAGATGAAATCTTAAAAATGAAGTTGCTTGATGGGATGGATTTTCTCTTGGAAACTTTAAAAGTTTAATCAAACTTTTCTCCTCGAAATAAATAAATTCCTGCTTGCAGGGATTAGGGGATTGGGGATTTCCCCAAAAATTTAAAAAGTCAAGAATGGTCAGGGATATTCCCCTGACTATCTTTGACCTTTTTAAAAACAGCATTTGGGTACCCAAGTGCTATGCTTGCCAGAAGAAAAGGGGCCCTAGGCCCTCAAGCGAAAAAGTCAGAAGAAGGGAGAATTTTTTTGAACAATAGAGAAAAACGAAAACGAATGATTCAAAAGAAAATTCGTTTAACGGAAGAAGAAGCACGATTTATTTCAACAAAGGTTTCAGAATCTGGAATGACAAATTTTAATGCCTTTGCTCGAATCATGTTGATTATGGGCGAGGTCAAAATCTTAAATTTTGAAGAATTGAAAGAATTGCGGAAGGCAATAAATCGAATAGGTGTCAATATAAATCAGATCTCAAAAAAGGTAAATGAAGATGATCAAGTCAGTCTAAATGAATTGAGTCAGATTCTTGAATTGCAAATACATTTGAAAGATACAGTCAGCCAGTTTATCCAAAAACAGGAAAATCAAACAAAGGAACAAGAGCGATGGTTGTAACAAAAGTTCTTCAGATAAAAGGAGTAGCTTCTTTAGGCCGAGCTACAAAATATATTGAGGATGAAGCAAAGACGGTCGAACTGACTGATACAAAAAGTTTAAATAATGCTTTACGCTATATCGAGAATCCATCTAAAACGAGTTTCTTAGAACAAGATGAGCAACTTGAATTTCCAGCAATAGTTAAAGATGGCCGAGTAGTAAAGCAACTGGTATCTACTTATGGAATTACTGATGCCAGCACAGCCACAGAAGAATTTCTTTTGACAAAAAAGAATGCGGCTCAAAGATCAGGGACAAAAGAATTAAATGATATTCAAAATCCAAATCGAGTTTTAGCTCATCACATCATTCAATCATTTTCTCCTGAAGATGATTTAACTCCTCAAGAAATTCATGAGATTGGGCGGAAAACAATTTTAGAATTGACTGGAGGTCAACATGAATTTGTCATTGCTACACACATGGATAAGGGACACATTCATAATCACATTATCTTCAATTCAACTAACTCTGTTACCTTAAATAAATTTCGTTGGCAGAGAGGTACCAAAAAAAGTTTAGAGAAGATTTCAGACAAGTATGCGGATTTAGCTGGAGCTAAAATTCTTAAAGAGAGATTATGGACTAATCGAAAAACCTATCATGCCTATCGACAAAAAAACTCTTTTCGTTATGAGATCAAATCACGCATAGATTTTCTTTTGAAACACTCAACCTCTTTAGAGGATTTTAAGATCAAGGCACGAGCTTTAAATCTTGAAGTTGATACTTCAGGGAAGGAAATAAAATATCGTTTAACTGATCAGGAACAAACAAGAAATGTGAGGGATCGTACACTGTCCAAAAAAGGAAATTATTCTTTAGAGAAAATTTCTGAGAGAGTGATTACCAACGAGGTGACTTTTTCTGTCGATGAAATAAAATCCGAATATGAAAAAATGATAGCAGAACGAGAAGATGATTTTGAAATGAGAATCACAGTTGAAGAATGGCAGGTGATGGAAGAAACAAAAAATGGGATCTATCTTGAAATGGAATTTGGGATTAGAAATAAGGGAACCATTCTTATTCCAGCTCATCAGATTGAAAAATCAGAAGATGGCTCTTATGAAATTTTTATCAGAAAAAATGACTTCTACTATTTTGTTAATCCTGAACACGCTGATAAGAATCGTTACATGAAGGGAGAAACAGTCGCTTCTCAGTTGTCGTATGATAACGGAGAAATGATTGTCCGGAAAAATCCGAAAATCTCCAGTTTGGATCAGCTTGTTCGTGAATATAATTATCTATCTGCTCATGGAGTGACAGAAGGACAGCAATTTGATGAATTGTTAAATCGTTTTGAAGAGGAACTAGAAGAAGTAGATAATTTGCTTGATAAATTAGATCAACGCTTGGGTGAGCTTAATAAAATTCAGTCTGCATTTCTTGCATTGGAATCGAGCAATCCTCAGGAAGTTAAACTAGCTGTTTCTATTTTGAAAGATTTGAGAGTAGATCCTAGCACTCGCAAAGCTGAGATTGATAAACTTGTTAAGGAGGCGACTTTTGAGCGTCAGGCTTTGTATCAACGAGTAGAAGCAATTACAAAAGATTATAAGTTACATCAAGACATTGAGAAAAATGTGGAGCAGCGTAAGGAAAGAGAAACTTCATTGTAAAAAATAATTATAAATATAATTATAAATACATTCTGTAATTATTTTAACTCATTGCTTTTGTTGCTAAACGAGTCATATTAGTTGTGAGATGATACTACTATTAACTACCTTAAGTCTGGTTTAATACCAGGCTTTTATTATGCACTGAAACATTTGAACTATTGATACTCAATTAAATCGCTTTTGTATTTTGTAATAAAAAATAGGGCATTTATTTTAATTTTAAGAGACGTCCTATTTTATTCTTGGAACAAAAATAAATTTGATGACTTGATTTAAAAATCATACAATTTTCATAAGAATTGAAAGGAAAATGAAAATTGTATGAAACAATTTGATGAATTGAGATTTAGTAGTCAGGAACAAGAAAAGACAATACAAAATTTTTTACAGCATATTGCACAGTACGATGAGTCTGTAAGCTCCAGTATGAGAACTAAAGGCTATCGTTGTAAAAATCAGTCTGAACGTACAGTAGCTTTTACATTTGGGGAAGTGACGTTTTCTAGGAAACGTTGGTATAAAAATGGGGAATGTAGAATACCAGTTGATGAAATGTTAGGTTTAGAAAAGAATGTACGTCATTCTCAGGAACTATTGTATCAGGCTGCGGTTCTAGCTACAAAACTACCCTATCGTCAGGTAGGAGAGACAATTGAGATGGTTTATAACGTAACTGTCACTAAAGATACAGTCAATAAGGTTGTTAAATTAGCCAATCAATTACTGGAAGAAAAGGATGATTATCGATTTTTTAAAGAAGAGAAGAAGATTGAAAAAATTAAAACAGATATCATCTATATAGAGGGAGATGGTGTATATGTAAAAACGTCTGAGGATGGTTCTGAAAAAAGAAATATGGATTTATCTCATTTTGTAGTTCATACAGGTTCAAAACAGATTAGTCCGAATCGTTTTGAGCTAGAAAATAAAAAAGAGATTATCCGCTTGGATAATCACTCAGCTCGTAGAGAATTGTTAGATTTATTGGAAAATGAATATGAAATTACAAACGAGACAATATTAGTTACTAATTCTGACTGTGGCAAGGGATATACTCCACATGTATTTACTGAAATTGCTAAATCATTTAGTGTTAAGAGGCATGAGCATTTTTGGGACGAATATCACTTGAACAAAGAAATCAAAGAATTTACAAAGTCTTATCCAAGAGAACTGAGAGAAGACTTGTTTCGAGCTATTCGAGAGCACAATAAGAAATTATTGAGGCGTTCACTAGATACTATAGAGTCTTTGGTTAATAGTGAAGAAGGACAAGAAAAATTTGAATATTATTCGAGTAGATTCATGAGGAATTTTCAGTATACAAAACCAGCGGAGATGAGAGGACTTCCAAAGTCAGGTATTGGGATTATGGAGAGCCAACATCGAAAAATAACGTATAGAATGAAGCATAGAGGGATGTATTGGACAAGTGAAGGAGGGGTAGCCGTAGCGAATATGATATTGTTAGAGCGTGAAGGAAAATTAAGAGATTTATTTTTTGGGGAATGGAAGAAGGACTATGATAAGTATACTTCATTGGATCATATTAGTGCGGATAGTGTTCGTCCTAAAGATGACTTGAAAGACTACAAACTCCCCCGTTTACATAAAAGTATAGAAAAAATATTTAAGATGAAATAATTTTAGCAAAATCACAGATATAAAAAAGCAAAAATTTCTAGAGAGATTTGGGCTTTTTTGGCATGGAATAATTGACATTTATCCTGATTTTGGTATAATAGAGATATAGAAATAACGAAAAAAGGAGTTGGAAATGAGCCTCCAACTCCACAGAGTAACACAAAGCCAACTTGTATTACTCAGTCAACTAAAATGATAGCATAAGAAAAAATCATTGTCAAGGGCTGAGCATACAAAAATGTTTAGCCCTTTTGTGTATCTGCATATATTTATATGGGTTTTTGAGATTTCTCAAAAAATACGACACATACAATCGCTGGTTTTTACTTGACAAGTACCGCTTTAAATAATAGAATAGTAAAAAACCTTTAAAGCAGTCCAGAGAGGCAGCTAAGGTTAGACGGTGAAAGGGTGAATTCTACCCATTTTTCGTGGAACCTTGCTGTAGGCAGGTTCCTTTTTTCATGCTCTCTAGCTAACAAAGGTAAAAGGAGAAAAGTATGCGCGAATCTCGTCCAGTTATTGCTCTTGATTTTCCAAGTTTTGAGGCAGTCAAGAAATTTTTAGCTCTTTTTCCAGCTGAAGAGAGCCTCTATCTAAAGGTAGGTATGGAGCTCTATTATGCTACAGGTCCGGAGATTGTTTCTTATTTGAAAGGCTTGGGACATAGCGTCTTTCTAGATCTCAAACTCCATGATATACCCAATACAGTCAAGTCAGCCATGAAGGTTTTGTCTCATCTGGGCGTTGACATGACCAATGTTCACGCTGCAGGTGGTGTAGAAATGATGAAAGCCGCGCGTGAAGGCCTTGGAAAAGAAGCCAAATTGATTGCTGTCACTCAGTTGACTTCAACTTCTGAAGAACAAATGAGAGACTTTCAAAATATCCAAACCAGTCTTCAAGAATCGGTCATTCATTATGCCAAGAAAACTGCTGAAGCCGGTTTAGATGGTGTGGTTTGTTCGGCTCAGGAAGTGAAACTTATCAAAGAAGCGACAAGTAAAGATTTTATCTGTCTGACACCGGGTATTCGACCCGCAGGCGCTGAAGTTGGAGACCAAAAACGAGTCATGACACCTGCGGATGCTTATCAGATTGGTAGTGACTATATCGTAGTTGGACGCCCAATCACTCAAGCAACTGATCCAGTCGCAGCTTATCATGCTATCAAGGATGAGTGGAACCAAGACTGAAATTAAAGAAATAGATTATAAAAACAAAAGGAGTAGACCATGACACTTGCTAAAGATATTGCTAGCCATCTATTGAAAATTCAAGCCGTTTACCTCAAACCAGAAGAACCTTTTACTTGGGCATCAGGTATCAAGTCACCGATTTATACGGACAACCGTGTGACGCTTGCTTATCCAGAAACTCGTACCTTGATTGAAAATGGTTTTGTGGAAGCTATCAAAGCAGAATTCCCAGAGGTAGAAGTAATTGCGGGAACAGCGACTGCAGGTATTCCACACGGTGCTATCATCGCTGATAAGATGAATCTGCCATTTGCCTATATCCGTAGCAAACCAAAAGACCATGGAGCAGGCAACCAAATTGAAGGCCGTGTAGCCCAAGGGCAAAAAATGGTCGTTGTTGAAGATTTGATTTCAACTGGTGGCTCAGTTCTTGAGGCCGTGGCTGCTGCCAAGCGTGAAGGAGCAGATGTTCTGGGTGTTGTAGCTATCTTCAGCTATCAACTAGCAAAAGCAGATAAGAACTTTGCGGATGCTGGTGTCAAACTGGTGACCCTTTCAAACTATAGTGAGCTCATCCATCTAGCCCAAGAAGAGGGCTATATCACACCAGAAGGACTTGACCTTTTAAAACGATTTAAAGAAGACCAGGAAAATTGGCAAAATGCTTAAGGTATATAAAAATCAGGTAGTCCTAAGGATTACCTGATTTCTTTTTGTGATTTCATTGAGTATTAGTCGACTTTTCCGCCTTCAACAACAAGGTCATCTGCTTTTGCAGCGTCACCGTAAGTTGGGTGGAGTGTTTTTTCATAAGCCTTGTGGAAGAAGTTTTCCTTACCTAATTTCTCGATTTCTTGATTGATGTAGTCAAGTAGTTCTTGGTTACCTTTTTGAACTGCTGGTGCAATGGTATCTGGGTTACCTAGAGAAGTAATTCCTACTTCAAAACCTTTGTTTTCAAGCGCCCAAGCTAGAACTTCAGTATTGTCAGTAGAGAAGGCATCTCCACGTCCATCAAGAAGGGCTTGATAGGCATCGCTATATTGGTCGTATTTTTGAAGTTTTACTTCTGGGTGATTTTTCTCAAAGTAAGTTTCAGCAGTCGTTCCTTTTGTAACGATCAAGGTTTTGCCTTCAAGTTGCTTAACATCTGTAATTAGACCAGTCTTAGGCGACACAACACCAAGAGAAACTTTCATGTAAGGAAGGGCAAAGTCAACTTGTTTCTTACGTTCGTCAGTAACTGTAAAGTTAGCCAGGGTGATATCAACCTTGTTAGAAATCAAGTATTCAGCACGGTTGGCAGCATCGACAGAAACGTATTTGACCTTTACACCAAGGTCTTGAGCTAATTGGTTACCTAGTTCGATATCATAACCTTGGTAAGAACCGTCGTTGTCAACATAACCAAAAGGTTTCTTATCTCCAAATACGGCGATTCGAAGTTCACCACTCTTTTTAATTTCATCAATAGTGCGAGCCTTGGCAGTTGCCTTAGCGGATGAAGCATCAGAGCTACCACCTGAACTACAAGCTGTGACAAAGATAAGTGCAAATGCTAGAGCAAAAACAGTTAGAATTGGTTTGAGTATTTTCATAATAATCTCCTTTATTCATTATAGATATGAGCCAAACTGGCTAAAGTCAAAGACGTTTAAAAATTCTTGTGCTCGTTTCGTTTTTGGGTTTGTGAAGAATTCTTGAGCAGTTCCTTCTTCAGCAATCTTCCCTTGGTCAAGAAAGATAATGCGGTCCGCAATAGCTTGGGCAAACTGCATTTCGTGGGTTACCAAAATCATGGTACGACCTTCTTGGGCCAAGTCATTGATGAGTTCTAGAACCTCACGCACCATTTCTGGATCCAGTGAAGCAGTCACCTCGTCAAAGAGGATAATTTCTGGATGCATAAGCAGGGCACGGACGATCGCAACCCGTTGCTTTTGTCCACCAGATAATTGGCGAGCGAAGCTATGTTGTTTATCTAGAAGTCCGACACGTTCCAGTAGTTGTAGAGCTTCTTCAGTAACCTCTTTTTTGTCTCTCCCTTGAGCCTTGATAGGTCCTAGGATGAGGTTTTGAAGGACATCCAAGTGAGGAAAGAGTTCATAACTTTGAAAGACCATACCGATCTTTTGGCGAACCAGGTGAAAATCTTTTTTATTTTCAACGATAGACTGGCCATCCAGCAGGATATCTCCTCCTTGAATACTTTCTAAACCATTGAGGCAACGAAGGAGGGTACTTTTCCCACAACCAGATGGTCCTAGGATGACGACCACTTCCCCCTTTTTAATATCTAAAGAAAGTCCTTGGAGGATTGGATTGTCTCCGAAGGATTTTTTTAGTTCCTTGATTTCTAAAATAGTTTCAGACATTTAATTCCTCCAATGTTTTTCTAGATGAGTAGATAGTTTGGAAATAGGGAAGCAAACTGCGAAATACAAGACTAGGATGGTTCCATAAATCCAAAAGGAAGCGGTTGGGATGGTTAAGCGATTGCTATCAATGATTTGTTGTCCAACCTTGGTAACCTCAACAACTCCAATCAAAACAACCAAGGAAGTTGTTTTAATCATCCGAGTGACAAGATTGATGGCTTGTGGCAGCAGTCTTCTCAAGACTTGAGGGATGATAATGTGGTAGTAGAGTTGCACTTTAGTTAAGCCAAGTGCTTGTCCGCTCTCAAACTGATGCTTAGGGAGGGAGGTAATAGCTCCACGGACTAAGTCGCCCATCTCAGCTGTACCCCACAGGGTAAAAACGATAATAGCAGAAGTCTCACCTGAGATATTGATATTAAAGTTTCGAGCCAAACCAAAGTAAACGATGAAGAGAAGCACTAGCTGGGGCATGATACGGATAAATTCTAGATATAAGCGTGTCAAGAAGCGAATCACTCTAGAATGAGAAGTCATGATAATTCCCATAACTGTTCCGAAAATCATGGATAAGAGGACAGACAGGATAGAAATCCCAATCGTGACGCCCAATCCCTGTAAGATTCTCAGGAGATTATTTCCCTGAAAGAGTACTTGCATTCCCGAATCCTGCATGACGGAGCCTCCTTTCTATCCAACTAAAGACTAGTGAAATAGGTAGCAGCATGATAAGGTAAGCAACCACCAACATGGCTAGTGCGATATCTGTCTCATAGTAGAGTCCTATCAAATCCTTAGCAACATACATTAGGTCAGCAAGGGCGACTGCTGAGAAGACAGATGTTTCCTTGATCAGGAAAATAACATTGGCACTAAAGGATGGTAGAGCCACTGCAGTCGCTTGTGGAAGAACTACGTAGCGAAAGACCTGAAAAGGTGTAAGCCCAATGGCTAAACCAATCTCATGCTGGGTTTGACTGACTGCTTCTAGCCCGCTTCGGAAGGATTCTGCCATGTAGGAACCACCTAAGAAGATGAGCCCGACTGTTGCACAGACTTCTGAAGAAAGAACAATCCCTATTCTAGGTAGGCCGAAGTAGAGAAAGAAAAGTTGTATCAAAAGGGGTGTATTTCGTGAAAGTTCGATATAGGCTGTTGCCAACTGGGAGAAAACAGGAAGGCGGTAATGCCGGATGACACTGACGATGAGCCCCAGCAAAAAAGAACCTAGAATTCCCCAAACTGCAATATGCAAGGTCAGAAAGAATGCCTTTTGATAGAGTGGTAGATATTGTTCAACAATGGACCAATCCAAAAGTAGAACCTCCCATCTAGGAAAATGATACAGTTATTGTAGCATTAAAAGAGAGCTTTGGATAATATGTATTTTTTATTGTGGTGATAAAAAATATTTATAACGGCGATAAATTTTAAAAATGTGATTTTGGGTTGACAAATGTAGATTTTAAGAGTATACTGATAATTGTAATTGACAAATGTAGATTTTGGAGGTGTGATTATGCAGATTTCAGATGCAGAATGGCAGGTCATGAAGATTATCTGGATGCAGGGAGAACAGACTAGTACTGATCTCATAAAAGTATTAGAGAAAAGGTTTAGCTGGTCCAAGTCCACGATCCAGACACTCTTGGCTCGTTTGGTGGAGAAAGAATGTTTGACTCGGGAAAAACAGGGCAAGTACTTTGTCTATTCGGCCCTTTTAACGCTAGATGATAGTAGGGGCTTAATGGTTCAGGATATCAAAGACAAGCTTTGTTCTCGCAGAATAAAGCTCTTGCTAGCTGATTTGATTGAAGAATGTGACTTTACCCTAGCTGACTTGGAAGGCTTGGAAGAAGTGATTTCAAAGAAAAAAGCAAGTGCTGTAACAGAAGTAAAATGTAATTGTATGTAAAGGAGACGCTATGTTAAATCTATTTGTATCTATTGTTGTTTTAGGAATGATTGCTTTTATCCTCTTTTGGTTTTTCAAAAAACCGCAAGAAGATGCTAAGAGAGCCCAGCAAAAAAATGGCTATCAAGAAATTCGAGTGGAAGTCATGGGGGGATACACTCCAGGAACTATTATCCTCAAAAAATCGCAACCAGCTCGCATTATTTTTGATCGAAAAGATCCTTCACCTTGCTTGGATCAAATCGTTTTTCCAGACTTTGGAGTGCATGCAGATCTGCCTATGGGAGACCAATATGTAGTTGAAATCACTCCTGAAGAAGCAGGTGAGTATGGTTTCTCTTGTGGCATGAATATGATGCACGGTAAGATGATTGTAGAATAGGAGAAGGATATGACCGAAATTGTAAAAGCAAGTCTAGAAAATGGTGTTCAAAAAATCCGTATCACAGCAGAAAAAGGCTATCATCCAGCCCATATTCAACTCCAAAAAGGAATTCCTGCTGAGATTACCTTTCACCGTGTGACACCATCAAACTGTTATAAAGAAATTCTCTTCGAAGAAGAAGGGATCCTAGAACCAATCGCTCAAGACGAAGAAAAAGTCATTCGTTTTACTCCTCAAGACTTGGGTGAGCATGAATTTTCATGTGGTATGAAGATGCAAAAGGGGACCTACACCGTTGTTGAAAAAACTAAAAAGTCTCTCAGTCTTTTACAGCGTTTTTGGATTACTAGTATCTTTACTGTGCCTCTTGTGATTCTCATGATTGGGATGTCTACAGGAGGAATTAGTCACCAAGTCATGCGTTGGGGCACCTTTTTAGCCACAACACCCATTATGCTGGTAGCTGGAGTTCCATATATCAGAAGCGCCTGGGCTAGTTTTAAAAAGCACAATTCCAACATGGATACCTTGGTTGCTCTGGGAACCCTAGTGGCCTATTTCTATAGCTTAGTTGCCCTCTTCACTGATCTGCCCGTTTACTTTGAAAGTGCTGCATTTATCCTCTTCTTCATTCTTTTGGGAGCAGTTTTTGAGGAAAAAATGCGAAAAAATACTTCGCAGGCAGTCGAAAAATTATTAGACCTACAAGCAAAAACAGCAGAGGTTTTGCGTGATGATGTTTATGTTCAAATTCCTCTAGAACAAGTCAAAGTTGGTGATCTCATTCGCGTTCGACCAGGTGAAAAAATAGCCGTTGATGGGACTGTGTTAGAAGGTGAAACGAGTATTGATGAATCAATGGTGACTGGGGAAAGTATTCCAGTCGATAAATCAGTTGGAGATGCTGTCATTGGTTCAACCATCAATAATAGTGGTACTATCATTTTTAAAGCTGAAAAAGTGGGTTCTGAGACTATGTTGGCTCAGATTGTGGACTTTGTGAAAAAAGCGCAAACGAGTCGTGCTCCTATTCAAGATTTGACAGACAAGATTTCTGGGATTTTTGTACCAGCAGTTGTCATTTTAGGACTTCTTACTTTTTGGATCTGGTTTGTTTTTCTTGGTGAAAGTTTTGTAACGTCGCTTCTCTATGGTGTTGCAGTCTTGATTATTGCCTGCCCTTGTGCTCTTGGACTTGCGACACCGACAGCACTCATGGTTGGAACAGGACGAAGTGCCAAGATGGGGATTCTTCTCAAAAATGGTACAGTTTTACAGGAAATCCAAAAAGTCCAAACGGTTGTTTTTGACAAGACAGGAACCTTGACCGAAGGGAAGCCAGTAGTGACAGATGTTATTGGTGATGAAAGAGAAGTGCTAAGTTTGGCTGCTTCACTGGAAGATGTATCTCAACACCCGCTAGCTCAAGCTATTGTTAATCGTGCATCTGAACTAGGAATTAGCCTTTACCCAGTGGAAAACTTCCAAGCCTTGCATGGAAAAGGTGTGACTGGGATTATTAATAGTAAACAAGTCTTGCTTGGGAATACCAAACTTTTAGCTGACCTTGCTATTCCACATGATTATCAAGAACGATTTGATTTACTTGAAAAAGAAGCAAAAACAGTTGTCTTCCTATCCGTAGATGGTCAGTTAAAAGGCTTAATTGCCTTGCAGGATGTCCCTAAGGAAAATGCCAAAGAAGCTATTGCTAAATTGAAAAAACGTGGTCTTAGAACGGTCATGCTTACTGGAGATAATGCTGGAGTAGCCCATGCGATTGCAGAGCAAATTGGTATCGAAGAAGTAATCGCAAATGTCTTGCCAGAGGAAAAGGCACATGAAATTCACAAGCTTCAAAAGAATGGGAAATTGGCCTTTGTTGGAGATGGGATCAATGATGCGCCGGCCCTCAGTGTAGCGGATGTCGGAATTGCCATGGGCTCTGGGACAGATATTGCCATTGAATCAGCAGACCTTGTTCTTACAACTAATAATCTACTAGGATTGGCACGTGCTTTTGATATGAGTAAGAAGACCTTTAATCGTATTCTACTCAATCTTTTCTGGGCTTCTATCTATAACCTCATTGGTATTCCGATTGCAGCAGGAGTCTTTTCAAGTCTTGGTTTGGTACTCAATCCAGAACTTGCAGGATTGGCCATGGCCTTTAGTTCAGTCTCTGTTCTAATCAGCTCTCTGATGCTTAATTTTACTAAAGTCGATTAATACTCTTCGAAAATCAAATTCAAACCACGTCAGCTTCACCTTGCCGTACTCAAGTACAGCCTGCGGCTAGCTTCCTAGTTTGCTCTTTGATTTTCATTGAGTATAAAAAGGCGGTTTTAACCGCTTTTTTGCTATTCTAAAACAGATTTTCAAAACGTTTTCAATCTGTACTGTAATAGAGAATGAAAGTTTCTGAGCACATTCTTATGAAACTATAAGTAAATGTGATAAATTAGGAGTGTAAATTTACTGAATCGTTTTCAAAAAACATATAAAAGCGCTTTTATTATTCATCAAATTAACTTTTAAGGAGAGTTATCATTATGACTCAAGGGAAAATTACTGCATCTGCAGCAATGCTTAACGTATTGAAAACATGGGGCGTAGACACTATCTACGGTATCCCATCAGGAACACTCAGCTCACTTATGGACGCTTTGGCTGAAGACAAAGATATCCGTTTCTTGCAAGTTCGCCACGAAGAAACAGGTGCTCTTGCAGCGGTTATGCAGGCTAAATTTGGCGGTTCTATCGGTGTTGCAGTTGGTTCAGGTGGTCCAGGTGCGACTCACTTGATCAACGGTGTTTACGATGCAGCTATGGATAACACTCCATTCCTCGCTATCCTTGGATCACGTCCAGTTAACGAATTGAACATGGATGCCTTCCAAGAATTGAACCAAAACCCAATGTACAACGGTATCGCTGTTTACAACAAACGTGTAGCTTACGCAGAGCAATTACCAAAAGTTATTGACGAAGCTTGCCGTGCTGCCGTTTCTAAAAAAGGTCCAGCTGTCGTTGAAATTCCAGTAAACTTTGGTTTCCAAGAAATCGACGAAAACTCATACTACGGTTCAGGTTCATACGAGCGTTCATTCATCGCTCCTGCTTTGAACGAAGTTGAAATTGATAAAGCTGTTGAAATTTTGAACAACGCTGAACGCCCAGTGATCTACGCTGGTTACGGTGGTGTTAAAGCTGGTGAAGTGATCACTGAATTGTCACGTAAAATCAAAGCACCAATCATCACAACTGGTAAAAACTTTGAAGCTTTCGAATGGAACTACGAAGGTTTGACAGGTTCTGCTTACCGTGTTGGTTGGAAGCCAGCCAACGAAGTGGTCTTTGAAGCAGACACAGTTCTTTTCCTTGGTTCAAACTTCCCATTTGCTGAAGTTTACGAAGCATTCAAAAACACTGAAAAATTCATCCAAGTGGATATCGACCCTTACAAACTTGGTAAACGTCACGCTCTTGACGCTTCTATCCTTGGTGATGCAGGTCAAGCAGCTAAAGCTATCCTTGATAAAGTAAACCCAGTTGAGTCTACTCCATGGTGGCGTGCAAACGTGAAGAACAACCAAAACTGGCGTGATTACATGAACAAACTCGAAGGTAAAACTGAGGGTGAATTGCAATTGTACCAAGTCTACAATGCAATCAACAAACATGCTGATCAAGACGCTATCTACTCAATCGACGTAGGTGACACTACTCAAACATCTACTCGTCACCTTCACATGACACCTAAGAACATGTGGCGCACATCTCCACTCTTTGCGACAATGGGTATTGCCCTTCCTGGTGGTATCGCTGCTAAGAAAGACAATCCAGATCGCCAAGTATGGAACATCATGGGTGACGGTGCATTCAACATGTGCTACCCAGACGTTATCACAAACGTTCAATACGACCTTCCAGTTATCAACGTTGTCTTCTCAAATGGTAAATATGCCTTCATCAAGGACAAATACGAGGACACAAACAAACACTTGTTTGGTTGTGACTTCCCTAATGCTGACTATGCGAAAATCGCTGAAGCGCAAGGTGCTGTAGGATTCACTGTGAACCGTATCGAAGACATCGATGCAGTTGTTGCAGAAGCTGTTAAACTCAACAAAGAAGGTAAGACAGTTGTGATCGATGCTCACATCACTCCACATCGTCCACTTCCAGTAGAAGTACTTGAGTTGGATCCAAAACAACACTCAGAAGAAGCAATCAAAGCCTTCAAGGAAAAATACGAAGCAGAAGAACTCGTACCATTCCGCCTCTTCTTGGAAGAAGAAGGATTGCAATCACGCGCAATTAAATAATTTCTCTCGTCGAAAATCAAATTTTAAATTTGTAGAATTTATTCTTTGATTTTCATAGAGTGAAACTTAAAAAGATCGGAGCAATCCGGTCTTTTTCTGGAGGATAGTTAATGAATTTAAATCAATTAGATATCATCGTTTCAAGTATTCCTCAAGTCTGTGCTGACTTGGAGCGTATTTTGGATAAACAGGCAGATTATGTTGATCAAGGCTTTGCTCAGTTCACGATTGGCAGTCATTGTCTAATGTTGTCCCAAAATCATTTGATTCCTTTGGAAGATTTTCAGTCAGGTATCATTCTTCACATTGAGATTGAGGATCTAGAGCAGAATTACCAACGTTTAAAAGAGAGAGGTGTCGAGATTTTACACGGTCCTTGTGAAACGGATTGGGGAACAGAGTCCTTATTAGTTAAAGGTCCTGCTGGTCTAGTGCTTGATTTTTATCGTATGAAATAAGGGGCTTAGTCATTTGAAGATAACCTTAACTATTCTTAAAACAGAATGTGAGAATATGAACTATTGAAAGATCGGAGCAATCCGGTCTTTTTGTTTATTAAAGATTGCATATAAATATTTGACGGCGTTTTTTGAAAATCATATAATAAAAATGTAATAATAGAAAATGTGACTGATATGGAAAGGAGAAATATTTTTTAAATAGTTGTAGTAAGAGGGATTTCTTATTTAGAAAGAGAATGCTAAGGGCATTCAGTCCACTGCTCGACTTTATGGATCTGAGAAACTTTATAATATAGTCACATAATGGTCAATGAAACTTGAGATTAAAAGTATCTCAATATGTAGATATTAGGAGGAAAGATATGGAAAAAAAGGATATTTATCTAATCTGTGTGACCATGATTATCTGTTCAATTATTTTAGGAGTGATTATAGGAAGTTTTATTCTTCATGGTTTGGAAGATATTGCTGCAATAATTAGCCATGGCTTGCTGACAATCAATCAATCGATTAAGTAACAAGAGGTATTAAATTTCTTACATTTTGATGACTAAACAGATCGGAGCCATCCGGTCTTTTTATCTTGTACGAGAGCAACAGCTACCTTAGAATAGGTTCAGTTTTTCATAAGATCTGGTAGGATTTTGGAAAGAGAAGGGGATAATGGTATACTAGAACTATCAAATCAAGTGGGGTAAAGTGATGACAGAAATACTACAATTTCCAGAGGGTTTCCTCTGGGGTGGTGCTACTGCAGCTAATCAATGTGAGGGTGCTTATAATTTAGACGGTCGTGGGT
The DNA here is from genome assembly GCF_047464215.1 of Streptococcus infantis. Taxonomy (GTDB): domain Bacteria; phylum Bacillota; class Bacilli; order Lactobacillales; family Streptococcaceae; genus Streptococcus; species Streptococcus infantis_P. The sequence continues at coordinate 116,145 of NZ_JASHCG010000001.1, forward strand.
TGGCGAATGTTGATGTTGTACCGATTGGACCTGACCGTGAAGCCATAATCACAGGTCAGAAAAAGATGTTCTCGTTTGAGGAGGGCTATTTTTACCCAGCAAAAGAAGCCATTGATATGTACCATCATTACAAGGAAGATATTGCCCTTTTTGCGGAAATGGGCTTTAAGACTTATCGACTTTCCATTGCTTGGACAAGAATATTCCCCAAAGGAGATGAAGCAGAGCCAAATGAAGCTGGTCTAGCCTTTTATGAAGACTTGTTTAAGGAGTGCCACAAGTATGGGATCCAACCTCTGGTAACCATCACGCATTTTGACTGTCCTATGCACTTGATTGAAAAATACGGCGGTTGGCGCAATCGTCGTATGTTGGATTTTTACGCAAATCTCTGTCGCACTCTCTTTACCCGTTACAAGGGCTTGGTCAAGTACTGGCTAACCTTCAACGAAATCAATATGATTCTGCATGCCCCCTTTTTAGGAGCAGGAATTTGTTTTGAAGAAGGAGAAAATCAAGAACAAATCAAATACCAAGCGGCTCACCATGAGTTGGTGGCCTCAGCCCTTGCGACTAAAATTGCTCATGAAATTGACTCAGAAAATAAGGTTGGATGCATGTTGGCAGCAGGGCAATACTATCCCAACACTGCCCATCCGAGAGACTACTGGGCTGCTATGGAGGAAGACCGCAAGAGTTACTTCTTCATCGATGTTCAAGCGCGTGGGGAATACCCAAACTATGCCAAGAAGCAGTGGGAACGTGAGGGTATTGAGATTGAAATGACAGCAGAGGATTTGGACTTGTTGAAGAATCACACTGTTGACTTTGTTTCCTTCTCTTACTATGCAAGTCGAGTGGCCTCAGGTGATCCAGAAGTTAAAGAATTAACAGCTGGAAATGTTTTTGCCTCTCTCAAAAATCCCTATCTAGAATCCTCTGAATGGGGGTGGCAGATTGACCCATTGGGGCTTCGTATTACCCTCAATGCTATCTGGGATCGTTACCAAAAGCCTATGTTCATCGTAGAAAATGGCCTCGGTGCTATTGATACACCGAATGAGAATGGTTATGTAGCAGATGACTATAGGATTGCTTATCTAGAGGCCCACATCAAGGCTATGCGAGATGCCATTTACCAAGATGGAGTAGACTTGCTTGGTTATACAACTTGGGGCTGTATCGATCTGGTTTCAGCTGGAACAGGTGAAATGAATAAACGCTATGGCTTTATCTATGTGGATCGTGATAATGAAGGTCATGGAAGTCTCAAACGTAGCAAGAAGAAGTCCTTCTACTGGTACAAGGATGTCATTGCCAGTAATGGTGCAAGCATTGAGTAGAACACATTTATTCACTATTTTTACAAAATATTCTCCCTACTTTATAAGATATGAAAAAGAGTTCAATTAGGACTCTTTTTTTGCTATAATGAGGGTGAAAAATCAGACAGGAGATGAAACATGTCAGAACCATTATTTTTAAATTCCGTTATGCAAGAAAAAATCTGGGGAGGTACTAAACTTCGTGATGAGTTTGGCTATGACATCCCGAGCGAAAAGATTGGTGAATATTGGGCAATCTCAGCTCACCCAAATGGTGTTTCCAAGGTAGCCAATGGTCGCTTTGAGGGAATCGACCTAGCTACTTTGTATGCGGAACACCGTGAGTTATTTGGCAACCGTCCAGAGCCAGTATTTCCGCTTTTAACAAAAATCCTTGATGCCAATGACTGGCTCAGTGTTCAAGTTCACCCAGATGATGCTTATGGCCTAGAGCATGAGGGCGAACTCGGAAAAACAGAATGTTGGTACATTATTGCTGCAGATGAGGGTTCAGAAATTATTTACGGCCATAATGCTAAGTCAAAAGAAGAACTCCGCCAGCAAATCGAAGATAAAAACTGGGATGCCTTGTTAACAAAAGTTCCTGTAAAAGCTGGAGATTTCTTCTATGTTCCAAGTGGAACCATGCATGCTATTGGAGCAGGAATCTTGATCCTTGAAACGCAACAGTCTAGTGATACAACCTACCGTGTCTATGACTTTGACCGCAAGGATGATAATGGTAACTTGCGCGAGCTTCACCTTGAAAAATCCATCGATGTTCTAAATATTGGTGAGCCTGCTAATAGCCGTCCTGTAACCGTCAAAGCAGACGATTTGCGTTCAACTCTCCTTGTATCCAATGAATTCTTCGCAGTCTACAAGTGGGAAATCACTGGAAAAGTTGACTTTGAAAAAACAGCTGACTATAGCTTGTTTAGTGTCTTAGCTGGTCAAGGGAAACTAACTGTAGACGGTAAGGAATATCCAATTCAAAAAGGTAGCCACTTTATCTTACCAAGTGATGTTGAAACTTGGACACTTGAAGGACAAGATTTGGAATTGATTGTTAGCCATCCGTAAAAAGAAAGGACCTGAGTTCATTACTCAAGTCCTTTTTGATTACATAAATTGGGCGATAAAAACCACAACGATGATAATAGGAATGATGAAACGAAGGAGGAAGAGCCAGACTTGGAAAAGTCCTTGTTTCCACGGTGTTTCATCAAGCTGGAGTTCCTCCATAGCCAATGCTTTTTTGAAGACATAGCCTGTAAAGAGAGACAAGCAGAGTGCACCAAATGGCATGAGGAGATTAGAAACCAAGAAGTCCATGGCATCAAAGAAGGTCTTCCCAAAGATTTGAACGTCTGCCATGACTCCGTAGGATAGGGCTGAAGGGATACCAAATACAAAAGTTAAAACACCTAAAATCATACTCCACTTGGCACGCTTACGATTGTCTTGGTTGGTGATGTTGCCTACATTGATTTCCAGCATCACGACAGAAGAAGTGACTGTCGCAAAGAGAAAGAGCAATAGGAAAAGGATGTAGAAAATACTTCCAAAAGGCATCTTATCAAAGAGTTGTGGCAAGACAATAAAGAGGAGACTTGGACCACCTTCAGACTGGATGTTAAAGGCTGACATAGCTGGGAAAATAGCTAATCCTGCCATGATGGATACAGAGATGTTCATGGCAACGATGGACATACCTGATTGGACTAGATTGGTTTTCTTATCCAAGTAAGAAGCATAGGTCAACATGGCTGTAACCCCGAGGGATAAAGCAAAGAAAGATTGTCCCAGAGCATAGAGGAGTCCAGCACTTGTCAGTTTTGAAAAGTCAGGTTTGAGGAAGTAAACTACACCTTCCATGGCATTTGGCAAGCTGAGAGAGCGCCCGATGATAATGACAAAGATGATAAAGAGCAGAGGCATCATAACTTTCGATGCTCTTTCAATCCCTTTTTGAACTCCCTTAGATACGATAAAGATGTTGAGGAAGATGAAGAGAGCTTGGGAACCGAGAGCAATCCATGGATTTGAAATAATATCTATGAAGAGTTGGGCATAATCACTGCTAATCCCCCAAATTTGGAAAGCTTTAGCAATAGCGATACCTAGATAAACTAAAACCCATCCACCAATAACACTGTAAAAGGATAAGAGGATGAAAAGGGCAAAGGCTCCGATCCAACCGATAAAATTGTAGTTCTTGTTATCGCCCAATTTTCCAAATGTTTTGATTGCTGACACGCCAGCGCTTCGCCCAAGGGCAAATTCAGCGAGCAAAAGTGGGAAACCAATTAAAATCGTTGAGATGAGAAAGACCAGTAAAAATCCTCCTCCACCATTGGCAGCGGTCATATAAGGGAATTTCCAAACGGCACCAAGACCAATAGCAGAACCAGCAGATGCAAGGATAAAGCCTAGCTTAGATCCCCATTGCGATTTTTCAGACATTGTTAAACTCCGATCTATTTTTTAAAACAAGAAAAGGCTACTTGAGTTGTCAAATAGCCTTCTCTCAATGGCTCTTTATGAGCTTTTTATTTGATTGATAGACTTGATTATCCTATCATGATTTTTGAAGTCTGTCAAGAAAATCAATTTTACGTTTTCATAAATCTTAAAAAAATACTTGACTCTCCCCAAAGGGGAGGGTATATACTAATTATGTGAGGAGGAAATCATGTACCATATCAAAGAAGCTGCGCAGCTTTCAGGCGTTTCTATCAAAACACTTTACCATTATGATAAGATAGGACTTTTGGTCCCATTAAAGTCAGAAAATGGTTATCGAATCTACAGCCAAGAGGATTTAGAACGACTTCAGGTTATCCTTTATTACAAGTATCTAGGCTTTTCTTTAGAAAAAATAGCAGAGCTATTGAAGGAAGAAAAGACGGACTTGTTACCACATTTGACGAGACAGTTGGATTACCTGACTCGAGAAAGACAACATCTGGATACCTTAATTTCAACCTTACAAAAAACCATTCAAGAACAAAAAGGAGAAATAAAAATGACCATTCAAGAAAAATTCACTGGATTTAGCTATCAAGACAATCAAAAATACCACCAAGAGGCAGTAGAGAAATATGGCCAGGAAGTCATGGACCAGGCTCTAGAGCGTCAAAAAGGACGAGAGGATGAGGCTACAACAGCCTTTAATCAAATCTTTCAAGCCTTGGCACAAAATCTACAATCTGGTCTGCTGATAACAGCATCTGAAAACCAAGAGGAAGCAGCCAAGCTCTTGCAAGCTATTCGTACTTATGGATTTGACTGTTCTATGGAAGTCTTCGGTCATATCGGAAAAGGCTATGTCTATAATCCAGAGTTTAAGGAAAATATTGACAAATTTGGCCCAGGGACAGCTCAGTACACATCAGATGTTATTGCTCACTATGTAAGCACACAAACTCGATAAAACTCAAAGACTAAGCTAGGACTGACAAAGCCAGTAACAGAAATTTATACTCTTCGAAAATCTCTTCAAACCACGTCAGCTTCACCTTGCCATATTCAAGTAAAGCCTACGGCTAGCTTTCTAGTTTGCTCTTTGATTTTCATTGAGTATTAGTAGTAGGACACAGACCTAGCTTGAAGATTAGACAAGCTAAAAATCGGCGGAGATACCTCTGCCGATTTACTGTTATTTGAGTTGGTAAGACCAGTCTTCCCCATCCTTAGAGTAAAAGAACTCACTGAGGTCTTCTTCCAAAAAAACACGAAGCATATCAGACATATCCTCAGTAGCCAGTTTAAGATGAGATAGATTTTCAAAATCCTCCCACCAGACTTTTCCTTCGTCTGAAGATTGGAGCTCACCAGTAAAGTGTTCAGTTTTGTAAAAGAGGACAACATAGCGATAATCTGCATCATCATACCAATCTTTGATACCACAGAGTTGAGGTTTAGAAATGGTCAAACCAGTTTCTTCCTCCACTTCACGAATGACGGCATCGACAAAGGATTCGCCACGTTCAACATGGCCGCCAGGAAAAGTAATGCCAGGCCAGTTAGGACTAACTCGATCTTGAACCAAAACCTTGTCCCCATTTTTAATCATACACATGTTGACAAATTCGACTGATTCTCTTCTGTTCATCTTATTTTTCCTATTTTGTTAGTAATTTTTCTACCACGTTTAACTTTCGCATGGTCAGATCAACGCCGAACAGCTTTTCAAGATAGTTGGTATTAAGCTTTTTTCGTTTTGCAGTTCTAGGGAGATAGAGGTAAAGACAATGGTTGCCGATACAAATTTCTTCTTCACCATAGTCAATATTCAATTTTTCTAATGGTAGACTTTGGATAGCATTCTGGAAAAGAATTATATGTATACGGTCATAAAGATAGTGTTCTCCAAACGGATTTTCTTGGACAATTTTTGTAAAATCACTCTTATTTTTAATGACCAGTTTCAAGTCGGCTCCGATTTTTTCTTTTATTAGAGTATGGACTTGTTCTCGTATTTCTTCTATGGCTAAGTCACTTTCAAGAATGATATTCCCACTTTGAATATAGGTTCGAACTTGTTGAAAACCAGCCTCTGTTAAGATATTTACCAGATAAGACATTTTAGGGATAGCATTTTGTCCATTCGGTGTAACACCTCTCAGTAAAATAATATGTTCCAAAATAGCTCCTTTCTTATCCAATATCTTTAGATACTATATCATTTATAGTTCTAGTTTGAGCCTGCCACCCAGCCGGTGCAGAGGGCAGAAGTGATGTTAAATCCCCCCGTATGGGCATTGATATCTAGTACTTCGCCAGCAAAGTGGAGTCCAGGTACTAGCTTACTTTCCAGCGTTTTAGGATTGATTTCCTTGAGACTAACGCCACCTTTAGTTACAAAGGATTTAGCCAATGACATTTTGCCAGTTACAGGGATTTTAAGAGCCTTGATGGACTGGACAAGTTGGTCGCGTTCTTTTTCTGTTAGTTGTTTGACTTTTTCAGGATATCCTTGCACGAAAAATTCTGCCAAGCGTTCAGGGAGCAAGGTTTTTAAGGCATTTTTCAAGGATTTTTCACGATTTTCTTCTAGAAAGTTTACTAAGTCACTTTCAGAAAGTTGTGGCAAGACATCTAAAGAGAGAGTTTCCCCACCCTTGACAAAGCTAGACATGCGTAGTGCAGCAGGTCCTGACAAACCAAAGTGGGTAAAGAGCAAATCATGAGTGATGACGTGCTTACCATAGCTTAGGGTTACATCGTCTAGGGAAATTCCCTGCAAGGCCTTATGCGGGAAATCAGTCAACAATGGACTTTCAGCAGCTTCGAGTTCGGTAATAGTGTGTTTGAAATGTCGGGCGATTTCATGACCAAAACCAGTAGAGCCAGTAGAAGGATAGGATTTTCCACCTGTTGTGACAATGAGTTTATCACAAGTGAAGGTTTGATCTGTAGACTTAAGGACAAACTGGTCGTCAATCTTTTTAACAGAAACAATCTCTGTTTGAGTGGCAACTTGCCCACCTAGCTCCATGATTTTCTTTTCCAGTGCTTCGATAATGGTCCGAGATTTGTCGCTGGCTGGAAAGACACGCCCGTGGTCCTCAACCTTGAGTTTGACGCCATTTTCCGTAAAAAAGTTGATAATATCATGGTTATCAAACTGGGAGAAGACGCTGTAAAGAAAGCGCCCATTTCCAGGGATGCCAGCTAATAGGTCATCTAGAGTTCCATTGTTGGTCACGTTACAGCGACCACCACCAGTACCAGCTAATTTTTTTCCGAGTTTTCGATTTTTTTCGATGAGAAGGGTTTTCTGCCCATAAAAGCTACTGGAAATGGTAGCCATCATACCAGCAGGGCCTCCCCCGATTACAATAGTGTCAAAATGTTTCATAAAAGTATTGTACCATAAAAAAACAAGAGATGATAAGTCATCTCTTGTTTGATTATGTGACTTTCAGTCCGTCTCGCTCCGTTAGGCGCGAGACAAATAAACCACCCGCTATGCGGGTGCGCGTCGAAGGTTATACCAAAAAAACTCCAAACGCGATACAATAAAGGTGTTCAAGCCAATTGTAAAGCGAAAGGAGAAAAATATGGCACAAAAGGCACATAGTTTATCGCACACAAAGTGGATGTGTAAATATCACATTGTGTTCACCCCTAAGTATAGACGAAAAGTGATCTATAATCAATATCGAAGTAGTTTGGGAGAAATATTCCACCGATTATGTAGTTATAAAGGTGTTGAGATTATCGAAGGTCATTTAATGCCTGATCATGTACATATGTTGGTAAGTATTCCACCTAGGATAAGTATTTCAAGTTTCATGGGGTATTTAAAAGGCAAAAGTGCACTCATGATGTTTGATAAACACGCCAACCTCAAGTATAAGTTTGGGAATCGGCATTTCTGGGCGGAAGGTTATTATGTGAGTACAGTAGGGCTTAATGAAGCCACAATTAAGAAATATATTCAAGAGCAGGAAAAGCATGATATAGCACTAGATAAATTGAGTGTAAAAGAATATGAGGATCCCTTTAGGGATAGTGGTAAGTAATACTCACGCCTCTTTAAGAGGCAAGTGACGAGTCAAGAGCAATGAGGCTTGAACAACGTGAGAGCCAGCGCCTTTAGGCGCTGGCTGGTAATTTGGGCTTATAGCCCTGGTACAAACCACCCGTTTGACGGGTGGTTATGATTTATTAGTCAATTTCATATCCCATGAGGAGTCCACCCTCTTCTGCATAAAAACTGCAGAGGCCAGAAGTTGGGAGAACATTAATATCAGCTTGTGGGAATGTTTCACGCACACGTTCAGAGAACTGTTGGCAGAATTTTTCGTTGCTTCGATGAGCAATTGTGATACGGCCACCAGCATAGCCAGCTTTAATTAATTCTTCATAGGTAGCTTGAAGAGATTTTTTAGCACCACGAGCCTTTTGGAGGAGTTCCAAGGTTCCAGTTTCACTTGCTTCCCCAACCATACGAATATTGAGGAGCCCAACAACTGTACCGATCAGTTTACTCAAACGACCATTCTTAACCAGATTATCAACCTTAGCGAGAACGAACAATAACTTAGTTTTTTCTTGGTAAGCAGTAATAGCATTAACCACTTCTTCAAAAGAAAGTCCTTGGTCAATCAAATCATTGATTTTCTCAACGATTAGATCAACTTCCCCACCAGCAGACAAGCTGTCAATAACATGAATCTGAGTATCAGGATGTTCTTCTAGGTAAATGTTTTTTGCCAGACGTGCACTATTATAACTACCAGAAAGAGTTCCGGTAATGGTCACTACAAAAATATGTTTTGCCCCTTCAAATGCTCGCAAGTAATCATCAGGGCTAGGACAAGCTGATTTTGAAGCTTCAGAAGTTGCATACATGGTTTCCATCATTTTGTCAATATCAAGACTAGCATCGTCAATAAAGACTTGATCAGCCACTTGAATGGTTAAGGGAACACTGATGAATTCAGTATCAATTGCTGGATTTGCCAGTTGACGATAATCACAACCAGAGTCAGCTACAATCTTCCAAGTCATAGAAATTCTCCATCTTTATCATTTATACATTGACAAAGGTTCTGTCTTTTTTTACAATTATATCATGAAAAATCTTAAAACAAAAGTCTCGTCACTCTGTTGTCACAAGTAGAAAGGAAGTGTTATGGCCGAACGAAGAATTTCTGAAAATTCACTTGAAAATCTCAGAAAATCAAACAAAGAATCCAATTTACTGACCAGAGAAGCTATCGAAACAGCTCTTTTGCAACTTTTGGAGAAAAAGGAGTTGACAAAGATTAGCATTTCCGAATTGGTAAAAAGAGCTGGGGTCTCCCGTGCAGCCTTTTATCGAAACTATGACTCCAAAGAAGAGATTTTAGAAAGCGTCTTTAAACGCAGTGTCCATAATATCATGGAGCAGCTGAGTCATTATGATGTCAAAACGGATCTCTATCTGGTTTGGGTTCATCTCTTTCGTGAAGCCAGAAAAGAAGCCAAGATTATTCAGCTTGCCTTGGACTACCACTTGGAAAAAATCTTTGTGCAAGCCATGCAAGAGTTTTTAGAAAAATACTATGGAAAATCAAAAGGAGTCAGCTCTTACCTGCATTCTTTTTGGAGTTCTGCTATCGTATCAGTTTTGCTTAAATGGATCAAGGATGGAATGAAGGTTCCTGCTGAAAAAATCGCAGATTTACGCCTGCCATTCTTCAAAAAATAGATCAGGAGGAGAGAAGTTATGACAGAAAAAAGACTGGCTTGGGATGAGTATTTTGCTGCTCAAGCCTTATTGATTGCCAATCGTTCAACCTGTAAACGCGCTAAGGTAGGAGCTGTTTTAGTCAAGGATAATAAGGTTATTTCAACAGGTTATAATGGCTCTGTATCTGGAACAGAGCATTGTATTGACCATGACTGTTTGGTGATTGAGGGCCACTGTGTCCGCACTCTTCATGCTGAGGTTAATGCTATTTTACAAGGAGCCGAACGTGGCGTTCCAAAAGGATTTACAGCTTACGTTACTCATTTTCCTTGTCTCAACTGCACCAAGCAATTGCTTCAGGTAGGATGTGAGCGTGTCGTTTATATTAACCAGTACCGTATGGACGACTACGCCCAGTATCTCTATCGTGAAAAAGGGACCGAGTTGACCCATTTACCACTTGAGACAGTACAAGCAGCTCTTCAAGAAGCTAACTTGATTTAAAAATTAAAAAAAAGATGGTTTAGAAGGATTTTTAAACCATTTTTTGATATAATAAGAAGAATAAATTGAAAGAAGGAATTCAGAAAATGGGAAAAATTGAAGTTATCGATCATCCACTAATCCAACATAAATTGTCAATCTTGCGTCGCACAGACACTTCTACTAAAGCATTTCGTGAATTAGTTGATGAAATCGCTATGTTGATGGGCTATGAAGTGCTTCGTGATCTTCCGCTTGAAGATGTGGAAATTGAAACACCAATTACTAAAACCGTTCAAAAACAATTGACAGGTAAAAAATTAGCAATCGTACCAATCTTGCGCGCTGGTATCGGTATGGTTGACGGTCTCTTGAGCTTGGTTCCAGCTGCTAAGGTTGGACATATCGGTATGTACCGTGATGAAGAAACTCTTCAACCTGTTGAATACTTGGTAAAATTACCAGAAGATATCGACCAACGTCAAATCTTTGTTGTTGACCCAATGCTTGCGACAGGTGGTTCAGCTATCCTTGCTGTTGATTCCCTCAAAAAACGTGGAGCTTCAAACATTAAATTTGTCTGCCTAGTTGCAGCACCAGAAGGGGTTGAAGCTCTTAATGCAGCACATCCTGATGTTGAGATTTTCACAGCAGCTTTGGATGAACGCTTGAACGAAAATGGATACATCGTTCCAGGTCTTGGAGATGCTGGTGACCGCTTGTTCGGTACTAAATAAGAATCCAATCTAGGATTTGATCAAATTAAAAAATTGACCTTTTTTGACCAATGGGGTATAATAGCTTCATTATCAGTAATGATCTACTCATTAAAAAGATCAAAAGGAGAAATCAATGATTCCTGTAGTAATTGAACAAACAAGTCGTGGGGAACGTTCCTACGATATCTACTCTCGTCTTTTGAAAGACCGCATCATCATGCTGACAGGTCCAGTTGAAGACAATATGGCAAACTCAGTTATTGCCCAGTTGCTCTTCTTGGATGCTCAAGACAGTACTAAAGATATCTACCTCTATGTTAATACACCAGGTGGATCAGTTTCAGCTGGTTTGGCAATTGTAGATACTATGAACTTCATCAAAGCAGACGTACAAACGATTGTTATGGGTATGGCTGCCTCAATGGGAACTATTATCGCATCAAGTGGTGCTAAGGGCAAACGCTTCATGCTTCCAAATGCAGAGTACATGATTCACCAACCGATGGGTGGTACTGGTGGTGGTACGCAACAGACAGATATGGCTATTGCGGCTGAGCACTTGCTTAAAACTCGTAAGACTTTGGAACAAATTCTTGCAGATAATTCTGGTAAATCAGTTGAGCAAATCCATGCAGATGCTGAACGTGATTACTGGATGAGCGCTCAAGAAACACTTGAATATGGTTTCATTGATGAAATCATGGCTAATAATTCTTTGAATTAATCTTTTGAAGCAAACTCGACTGAGTTTGCTTTTTTTGATATAATAGTAAGAAGATTGTTAGAAGGAAGTTGTAATATGTTTCAAAAAGAGAATCGGTCTGGTCTGATTATCTACCTATACTATAATCGTGATGCAAAAAAACTCGATAATTATGGTGATATTTGTTACCACTCTAAAAAACACCGTTATCTGCAACTGTATGTCCCAACAGAAGAAGTGGAAGAACTGGTTAGCCGTTTAGGAAAAGAGAGATTTATCAAAAAAGTGCGACGATGTCATATCCAAGAATTGGAAACTCCCTTTGTTGGTAGTCTCTATAGAAATAGCGAAAACGTTATCATGTAAAAATTAAGATAAATGTGTTGACAATTTTCAGATAATTCGGTATATTCTTAACATGCTATTTATTTAAGAAATAAGGAGACAAAAAAGATGAAGAAAAAATTTGCCTTATCACTTGTAGCTCTTGCAAGTGTAGCTGTTTTAGCAGCTTGTGGAGAAGTGAAGACAGGAGCTTCAAATTCAACTGGTAACCCAGTGGATGAGAAAGTCGTTAAAATCGGTTTCAACTTTGAAGAAACTGGTGCAGTAGCATCTTACGGTACATCTGAGCAAAAGGGTGCTCAACTTGCAGTTGATGAAATCAACGCTGCAGGTGGTATTGATGGTAAACAAATCGAAGTAGTAGATAAAGATAACAAATCTGAAACTGCTGAAGCTGCTTCTGTTTCAACAAACCTTGTTACTCAATCTAAAGTAGCAGCTATCGTAGGACCTGCAACTTCAGGTGCAACCGCAGCAGCAGTAGCAAATGCTACACAAGCTGGGGTTCCATTGATTTCTCCAAGTGCTACTCAAGATGGTTTGACAAAAGGTCAAGATTTCCTTTTCATCGGAACATTCCAAGATAGCTTCCAAGGGAAAATCATTTCTAACTATGTTACAAACAAGTTGAACGCTAAGAAAGTTGTCTTGTATACTGATAACTCAAGCGACTACGCTAAAGGAATTGCAAAATCATTCCGTGATTCATTCTCAGGCGAAATCGTAGCAGATGAAACGTTTGTATCAGGTGACACTGACTTCCAAGCAGCTTTGACAAAAATCAAAGATAAAGACTTTGATGCAATCGTATTGCCAGGTTACTACACAGAAGCTGGTAAGATTGTAAACCAAGCTCGTGGTATGGGAATTGATAAACCAATCATTGGTGGTGACGGATTTAACGGTGCAGAGTTTGTTCAACAAGCAACAGCTGAACGCGCATCAAATATCTACTTCATCTCAGGTTTCTCAACTACTGTAGAGGTTTCAGCAAAAGCAAAAGCCTTCCTTGAAGCTTACCGTGCAAAATACAACGAAGATCCTTCAACATTTGCAGCTCTTGCTTATGACTCAGTTTACCTTGTAGCTAATGCAGCAAAAGGTGCAAAAACTTCAGTTGATATCAAGAACAATCTTGCTAAAACACAAAACTTTGAAGGTGTTACAGGTCAAACAAGCTTTGATGCAGATCACAACACTGTGAAAACAGCCTTCATGATGACCATGAATAATGGTAAAGTAGAAGCGGCAGAAGTCGTAAAACCATAATTATAGATACAGGAAATGGGGAATGAGCTTTTACTCACTCCCTGTTTCGGTGTTTATGAAAGGATTATTTTTTTATAAAAATCCTAAAAAATAAAACTTAGAAAGAGTGAACCATATGCTTCAACAACTTGTCAATGGTCTAATCTTGGGGAGTGTCTATGCACTACTAGCCCTAGGTTATACTATGGTTTATGGAATTATCAAGCTCATTAACTTTGCCCACGGTGATATTTATATGATGGGTGCTTTCATGGGTTATTTCTTTATTAATTCCTTGCAATTAAATTTCTTTGTTGCCTTGATCTTATCGATGATCGGAACGGCAATTCTCGGTGTTATCATTGAGTTTCTTGCTTATCGTCCATTACGTCATTCAACTCGTATCTCTGTATTGATTACAGCCATCGGGGTTTCCTTCTTACTGGAGTATGGGATGGTCTATCTGGTAGGCGCCAATACACGTGCCTTCCCTCAAGCAATCCAAACAGTGCGTTATGACTTGGGACCAATTAGTTTAACAAATATTCAATTGTTAATTTTGACTGTCTCACTTGTTTTGATGGTTCTTCTACAACTCATCGTACAAAAAACCAAGATGGGGAAAGCCATGCGTGCCGTTTCTGTAGATAGTGATGCTGCTCAGTTGATGGGGATTAACGTGAACCGTACAATCAGTTTCACCTTTGCATTGGGTTCAGCTCTAGCTGGTGCAGCGGGTGTCTTGATTGCACTTTACTATAACTCTCTTGAACCATTGATGGGAATGACTCCAGGTATTAAATCATTTGTGGCTGCCGTTCTTGGTGGTATCGGAATTATCCCTGGTGCAGCTCTGGGTGGCTTGGTTATTGGTCTTTTGGAGACATTTGCTACCGCCTTCGGAATGTCAGATTTCCGTGATGCCATCGTGTATGGAATCTTGCTCTTAATCTTGATTGTTCGTCCAGCTGGTATCCTCGGTAAGAATGTGAAAGAGAAGGTGTAAACAATGAAAGAAAATTTAAAAGTTAATATTCTATGGTTATTCCTTTTGTTGCTTGGATATGGTTTGATTAGCCTATTGGTTTCAGTAGGAGTCTTGAACCTTTTCCATATTCAGATTATTGAACAAATCGGTATCAATATTATTCTAGCAGTAGGTCTTAACCTAATCGTTGGGTTCTCTGGTCAGTTTTCACTTGGACATGCTGGATTTATGGCTATTGGTGCCTATGCAGCAGCCATTATCGGATCAAAATCTCCAACCTATGGTGCATTCTTTGGAGCTATGTTACTTGGTGCCATTATTGCTGGTCTGGTTGCCTTGGTCGTTGGAATTCCAACCCTACGTTTGAAGGGTGACTACCTTGCAGTTGCAACTTTAGGTGTTGCTGAAATTATTCGTATCTTTATTATTAATGGTGGAAGCCTTACAAACGGTGCTGCTGGTATTTTGGGGATTCCTAGCTTTACAACTTGGCAAATGGTATATTTCTTTGCTGTGATTACAACGATTGCTACTCTCAATTTCCTTCGTAGTCCTATCGGGCGTTTAACTTTATCTGTTCGTGAAGATGAGATTGCTGCTGAGTCAGTAGGGGTAAATACTACAAAAATTAAAATCATCGCTTTTGTTTTTGGTGCTGTTACTGCAAGTATCGCAGGTACTCTTCAGTCAGGATTTATTGGATCAGTCGTACCAAAAGATTATACGTTTATCAACTCTATCAATGTTTTGATTATCGTTGTATTCGGTGGTTTAGGATCCATTACAGGGGCAATTGTTGCGGCGATCGTGCTTGGAATCTTGAACATGCTCCTTCAAGACGTGGCTAGCGTTCGTATGATTATCTATGCTTTGGCCTTGGTACTCGTTATGATATTCAGACCAGGTGGTCTTCTTGGGACATGGGAATTGAGCCTATCACGTCTCTTTAAAAAAGGTAAGAAGGAGGGACAAAACTAATGGCATTACTTGAAGTAAAAAATTTAACCAAACATTTTGGTGGTCTGACAGCCGTTGGGGACGTCACTCTCGAATTGAACGAAGGTGAACTTGTTGGTTTGATTGGACCTAATGGTGCTGGGAAAACAACCCTCTTCAACTTGTTGACAGGTGTTTATGAACCAAGCGAAGGGACAGTAACCTTGGATGGTCACTTGTTAAATGGCAAGCAACCCTATAAAATCGCATCTCTTGGTTTAGGGCGTACCTTCCAAAATATCCGCCTTTTTAAGGACTTGACAGTTTTGGATAACGTTCTGATTGCATTTAGTAATCATCATAAACAACATGTTTTTGCAAGTTTCTTGCGCTTACCAGCTTTTTATAAGAATGAAAAAGAATTGAAAGCTAAAGCCTTAGAATTACTAAAAATCTTTGATTTGGATGGAGATGCTGAAACTTTAGCTAAAAATTTAGCCTATGGTCAACAACGTCGTTTGGAAATTGTTCGTGCTCTTGCTACAGAACCTAAAATCCTTTTCTTGGATGAGCCTGCAGCAGGTATGAATCCACAAGAAACTGCAGAATTGACTGAGTTGATTCGTCGCATCAAGGATGAATTCAACATTACTATCATGCTGATTGAACATGATATGAACTTGGTTATGGAAGTTACTGAGCGTATCTATGTTCTTGAGTACGGTCGTTTGATTGCTCATGGAACACCAGATGAAATCAAGAGTAATAAACGTGTTATCGAAGCTTATCTAGGAGGTGAAGCCTAATGTCTATGTTAAAAGTTGAAAACCTCTCAGTACACTATGGTATGATTCAAGCTGTACGCGATGTGAGCTTTGAAGTAAATGAAGGAGAAGTTGTTTCCCTTATCGGTGCAAACGGTGCTGGTAAAACAACTATCCTTCGTACCTTGTCAGGACTTGTTCGTCCAAGTTCTGGTAAAATTGAATTTTTGGGACAAGAAATCCAAAAGATGCCTGCACAAAAAATTGTGGCATCAGGACTTTCTCAAGTACCAGAAGGACGTCACGTCTTCCCTGGTTTGACAGTTATAGAAAACTTGGAGATGGGAGCTTTTCTTAAGAAAAATCGTGAAGAGAATCAAGCAAATTTGAAGAAAGTCTTTTCACGTTTCCCGCGTTTGGAAGAACGTAAAAACCAAGATGCAGCTACCCTTTCTGGTGGTGAGCAACAGATGCTTGCTATGGGACGTGCGCTTATGTCAACGCCTAAACTTCTTCTCTTAGATGAACCATCAATGGGGCTTGCACCAATTTTCATCCAAGAAATTTTTGATATCATCCAAGATATTCAAAAACAAGGTACAACTGTTCTTTTGATCGAGCAAAATGCCAATAAAGCACTCGCCATCGCAGATCGAGGCTATGTTCTTGAAACAGGTAAAATCGTTCTTTCAGGAACAGGTAAAGAACTCGCAGCATCAGACGAAGTCAGAAAAGCATATCTAGGTGGCTAAAAAGGTCTGGGGGACCTTTTTAGTCGGCGGATAAGGATTACGTAGTAATCTTCGCATAGTCTGGGAGACTAGTTTAGGTTGCGAATAAGGATTGCGCCAGCAATCCACATTAGTCCGTGGGACCTTTTTAGTCGGCGGATAGAGATTGCTTGGCAATCATCAGAACCAGTGGATTGTGTTAGTGCGCGGGAAAGATTACCAAACAAATTACATAATCATAAGATTGAGGGCTCTAATCTAGGGCTCTTTTTATAGTATTTCAGAGTTTTCAGAATCTTGAAAAAGAGATGAAAGCGTTTGATTGATTTTCGTAAAAAGTGTATAATAAAGCTATAAACATAAAGGAGAGTTCCTATGGCAGTTAAAGATTTTATGACACGAAAGGTCGTATATATTAGCCCAGATACGACTGTAGCACATGCAGCAGATTTGATGCGCGAACAAGGTTTGCATCGTCTTCCTGTTATTGAAAATGATAAATTAGTTGGTCTAGTAACAGAAGGAACAATTGCTGAAGCCAGTCCATCAAAAGCAACGAGTCTTTCAATCTTCGAGATGAATTACTTGCTCAATAAAACAAAAGTCAAAGACGTCATGATTCGTGATGTTGTAACTGTCTCAGGTTATGCAAGTTTGGAAGATGCAACCTACCTTATGCTGAAAAATAAGATTGGCATCTTGCCAGTTATTGATAATGGGCAAGTCTATGGTGTCATTACTGACCGTGATGTATTCAGAGCATTTCTTGAAATTTCTGGTTATGGCGAAGAGGGAATCCGTGTTCGTTTTATCACAGAAAATGAAGTTGGGGTACTTGGTAAGATTGTTTCTTTAATCGTTGAGGAAAATCTAAATATTTCTCATACTGTTAATATTCCACGTAAAGATGGTAAGATTGTTATCGAAGTTCAAATTGAGGGAACGGTTGATCTAGCTACCTTTAAACAGAAATTTGAATCTGAGAATATTCAGGTTGAAGAAATTACACAAACTTTAGCAAAAAAACTGTAAAAAATAAAATAGAAGCAGTTTTTACTTGCTAAAAAAATTTTTTTCTAGTATAATAATTTACTGTGAGCAAACCTCACTTACCCCTTGCAATGTCTTGGGGTCATTAGACCAAAAGGAGGAACATATCAATGGCTAAATACGAAATTCTTTATATCATTCGTCCAAACATTGAAGAAGAAGCGAAAAACGCTTTGGTAGCACGTTTTGACTCTATCTTGACTGACAACGGTGCAACTGTTGTTGAATCAAAAACATGGGAAAAACGTCGTCTTGCATACGAAATCCAAGATTTCCGCGAAGGACTTTACCACATCGTTAACGTTGAAGCAAACGATGATGCAGCTCTTAAAGAGTTTGACCGTCTTTCAAAAATCAACGCTGACATTCTTCGTCACATGATCGTCAAAACTGACGCGTAAGAAGGTAGATTATGATTAACAATGTTGTACTTGTAGGGCGTATGACTCGTGACGCTGAGTTGCGTTATACCCCATCAAATGTAGCAGTTGCGACTTTTACTCTTGCAGTAAACCGTACATTTAAGAGTCAAAATGGCGAACGTGAGGCTGATTTTATCAATGTCGTTATGTGGCGCCAACAGGCTGAGAATCTTGCTAATTGGGCTAAAAAAGGCTCACTTATCGGGGTGACAGGTCGTATTCAGACTCGTAGTTACGATAACCAGCAAGGACAACGTGTCTACGTGACGGAAGTCGTGGCTGAGAATTTCCAAATGTTGGAAAGCCGTAGTGTGCGTGAAGGACATACTGGTGGAGCTTATTCAGCACCAAGTTCAAATTATTCAGCACCTACTCAATCAGTACCTGACTTTTCACGTGATGAAAATCCATTCGGAACAACGAATCCTTTGGATATTTCAGATGATGATTTACCATTCTAATGGACAATTAATACTATAAAGGAGAAAAAAACATGGCTCAACAACGTCGTGGCGGATTCAAACGCCGTAAAAAAGTTGATTACATCGCAGCAAACAAAATTGAATATGTTGATTACAAAGATACTGAGCTTCTTAGCCGTTTCGTTTCAGAACGTGGGAAAATCCTTCCTCGTCGTGTAACAGGAACTTCAGCTAAAAACCAACGTAAAGTAACAACAGCTATCAAACGCGCTCGCGTAATGGCTTTGATGCCTTTCGTAAACGAAGATTAAAAAAGAGGTCCGGGTGGACCTCTTTTTCAGACCCCGACGGGTCTTTTTTTGGCTCTCTGTCAACTGTAGTGGGTTGAATAAAAAGCTAACATCTGGAGAGGACAATCGTTGTCCTCTCCATTTTTATATTCAGAGCGATGAAAATTCGTTTCTTAAAGTTGTCAAAGTTCCGAAAACCAAATGCATTTCGTTTGATAAGTTTTATGAGATTATTGGTCGCTTCCAGTTTGGCGTTGGAATAGAGTAGTTGAAGGGCGTTGACAATTTTCTCTTTGTCCTTGAGAAAGGTTTTAAAGACAGTCTGAAAAAGAGGATGAACCTGTTTAAGATTGTCCTCAATGAGTCCGAAAAATTTGTCTGGCTCCTTGTTCTGAAAGTGAAAAAGCAAGAGCTGATAGATATTATAGTGGTGTCTCAAGTCTTCTGAATAGCTCAAAAGCTTGTCTAGAATCTCCTTATTTGTTAAGTGCATGCGAAAAGTAGGGCGATAAAAACGTTTATCACTCAGTTTACGACTATCCTGTTGAATGAGCTTCCAGTAGCGCTTGATAGCTTTGTATTCATGGGATTTTCTATCAAATTGATTCATGATTTGAACACGGACACGACTCATAGCACGGCTAAGGTTTTGCACAATGTGAAAACGATCTAGAACGATTTTAGCACATGGAAAAAGCTGTTTAGCCAAGTTATAGTAAGGACTAAACATATCCATAGTAATGATTTTCACCTGACAACGAACAGCTCGCTCGTAGCGCAGAAAGTGATTTCGGATGATAGCCTGTGTTCTGCCTTCAAGAACAGTGATGATGTTGAGATTATCAAAATCTTGTGCAATGAAACTCATTTTTCCCTTAGTGAAGGCATACTCGTCCCAGGACATAATCTCAGGAAGACGAGAAAAATCATGCTTAAAGTGGAAATCATTGAGCTTTCGAATGACAGTTGAAGTTGAAATGGAAAGCTGATGGGCAATATCGGTCATAGAAGTCTTTTCAATTAACTTTTGCGCAATCTTTTGGTTGATAATACGAGGAATTTGATGATTCTTCTTGACGAGCGAGGTCTCGGCGACCATCATTTTCGAGCAATGATAGCACTTGAAACGACGCTTTCTAAGGAGGATTCTAGTAGGCATACTAGTCGTTTTGAGGTAAGGAATCTTAGACGGTTTTTGAAAGTCATATTTTTTCATTTGACTTCCACAATCAGGACAAGATAGAGCATCGTAGTCCAGTTTGGCGATGATTTCCTTGTGTGTATCCATATTGATGATATCTACAATCTTGATGTTTGGGTCTTTAATATCAAGGAGTTTTGTGATAAAATGTAATTGTTCCATATGAATCTTTCTAATGAGTTGTTTTGTCGCTTTTCATTATAGGTCATATGGGACTTTTTTTCTACAACAAAATAGGCTCCATAATATCTATAGGGGATTTACCCACTACAAATATTATAGAGCCCTTTTTTTCACGATCTTTGAAATGAGAGAGCGAGTTTGGGTCCGGGGGACCTCTTTTTCAGACCCATTTGGGTCTTTTTTTCAGGTCCAGTGGACCTCTTTTTCATGAGCTTGAAAACAAGAAAGCAAATTAAGACCCGTTTGGGTCTTTTTTTCACGAGCTTTGAAATTAGAGAGCGAGTTTGGGTCCAGTGGATCTCTTTTTCATGAGCTTTAAAATAAGAAAGCGAATTAAGACCCCGACGGGTCTTTTTTTCACGAGCATGGAAAAATGAGAGCGAGTTTGGGTCCAGTGGACCTCTTTTTCACGAGATAGTTTTTTTCTGATCTTGGCGTGCTATAATGGTAATAGAAAGAGTAAAGGTGGGTAAGTCAAAGATGAATTGTACGATTAGAAATATGATTAAGTCTGATATTGAATCCTTATCTCATGGATTTATGAATCAAGGTTGGCCTGGAAGAGAGGAAATTTTGGCTAGATATTTTCTGGAACAGGAAAGTGGGGAGAGAGAAGTCTTAGTTGCAGAGATTGATGGTGCTGTAGCGGGCTACATTGCCATTTTGCCCTCTGCTAAACATGGTCCTTTTGCAGAAGTCTATCCAGAATTATCAGATTTTAATGTGTTTGAGCCTTTTCGAAATCAAGGGATTGGGAATCAACTGCTAGAAGAAGCAGAAAAACGAGTCAAGTTTGTTTCGAATAAGGTCACTCTTGGTGTAGGTTTGCACTTAGGCTATGGCCCTGACCAGAGATTGTATATCAGACGGGGCTACATTCCAGATGGGACAGGTGTCTGGTATCGAAATCAACCCTTGGAAATGAATGCAACTAGCCAAAATAATGATGATTTGGTTTTGTATCTAGTAAAGGAATTCGGATAAGAGACAAGGATTTTATTGGGGATGTGGGATTTCTCTACTTTATGGTATAATGGAAAGAGTGAATTGAAGGAGGTAATGAGATGGATGCGAAATTAAGATATAAGGCAAAAAAGATAAAGATTATTTTTTTTGATATTGATGATACTTTGCGAAACTCAAAGACTGGTTTTATCCCAACCTCAATTCCAACAGTATTTCAACAATTACGTGAAAAAGGTATTTTGACTGGGATTGCGACTGGTCGTGGGATTTTCGGTGTCGTGCCAGAAATTCGCGAACTTAAACCTGACTTTTTTGTTACTCTGAATGGTGCCTATATTGAGGATAAAAAAGGCAATGTGATTGATAGTAACAAAATCTCTAAAGATAAGGTTGAAACCTATATTGCTTGGACCAAGGAAGTTGGGATTGACTATGGTTTAGTTGCTAGTCATACTGCTAAACTCTCTACTAGAACCGAGTTGATTAGTGAGGCCATTGATCCAATTTATCCCGAGTTAGATGTAGATCCTGATTTTTATGAAAAAGAAGACATCTATCAGATGTGGACTTTTGAGGAGCGGGGAGATGATTTGATCTTGCCTGATACTTTGGCATCGACTTTACGTATGGTACGTTGGCATGAACATTCGTCAGATGTGGTACCAATTTCAGGTTCAAAAGCAGCTGGTGTAGCAAAAGTTGTAGAACATTTAGGTCTTAAACCTGAGAATGTCATGGTCTTTGGGGATGGACTGAACGATTTGGAGCTTTTTGATTATGCAGGTGTCAGCATTGCCATGGAAATATCTCATGAAAAAATCAAAGAAAAAGCAGATTATATTACAAAAACATTAGAAGAGGATGGCATTTTTGATGCCTTAGAAGGATTTGGTATGGTAGAAAAAGAATTACATTTGCCACAAGTAGACATTGAAACAGTAGATGGTCCGATTGCGACTATTAAGACAAATCATGGAGACTTGCGTATCAAGCTCTTCCCTGAACAGGCTCCCAAAACAGTTGCCAACTTTATTGCTCTGTCTAAAGACGGTTACTATGATGGTGTGATTTTCCACCGCATTATTAAAGACTTTATGATTCAAGGTGGAGATCCAACTGGTACTGGTATGGGTGGCGAATCTATCTATGGTGAGTCATTTGAAGACGAATTTTCAGAAGAACTTTACAATATCCGTGGAGCCCTTTCTATGGCCAATGCTGGACCAAATACTAACGGTAGCCAGTTCTTTATCGTGCAAAATCAACACTTGCCATACTCTAAGAAAGAAATTGCTCGTGGTGGTTGGCCAGAGCCAATTGCGGAGATTTATGCAGAACAAGGTGGAACTCCTCACCTTGATCGTCGTCACACAGTTTTTGGACAGCTTGCAGATGAAGCTTCTTATGAAGTTCTGGATGCTATCGCAGGAGTTGAGACAGGTGCAATGGACAAGCCAGTTGAAGATGTCGTCATCGAAACGATTGAAATCGAGGACTAAGATGAAAATAGGTGATAAGCTAACAGGGCGAATTACAGGGATTCAGTCTTATGGAGTCTTTGTGGAGTTAGAGACTGGTATCACAGGCTTGATTCATATTTCTGAAATTCGTACAGGATTTATTGAGAATATCTATGATGTACTGAAAATCGGTGAAGAAGTTCAAGTCCAGGTTGTCGATTTGGACGAATATACAGGGAAAGCAAGTCTTTCTATTCGGACTTTGGAAGAAGAGAAACATCAATTACCGAGACGGAGACGTTTTTCAAGTGACCGTGTCAAATACGGATTTGCTCCTTTGGCTCGCATGATGCCTATCTGGACCAAGGAAGCTATCTCTAATCTAAATAAGAAAAAGTCTTAATTGATTTTTTCTCTCTTGAAATGTTAATATAGTTTGTTATAATAGAAGTATGGTAGAAGAATTATTAAAATCAGGAGAGAGAATCAACCAGCTCTTTTCTACAGATATTAAGATTATTCAAAATAGAGAGGTTTTCAGCTATTCGGTGGATAGTGTCCTTTTGTCACGCTTTCCTCGCTTTCCTAAAAATGGCTTGATAGTGGATTTTTGTGCGGGTAATGGAGCTGTTGGCCTTTTTGCCAGCAGCCGGACCAAGGCTAAAATCCTGTCTGTCGAAATCCAGGAAAGATTGGCGGATATGGCTGAAAGATCTGTTCGTTTAAATGGCTTAGAAGAACAGATGCAGGTCATTTGTGATGATTTGAAAAATATGTCTGCTTACATTCAGGGGAGTAAGGTTGATTTGATTTTATGCAACCCTCCCTATTTTAAGGTGGACCCAAATTCTAATCTGAACGAGAGTGAGCACTATTTGTTGGCTCGGCACGAAATTACGACCAATCTTAAGGAAATCTGCCGTAGTGCTCAAAGTATTCTCAAATCCAATGGGCGTTTAGCCATGGTCCATCGTCCTGATCGATTGTTAGATATTTTAGAAACGCTTCAACAACACAATTTGGCTCCAAAGCGTCTGCAATTTGTTTACCCTAAACGGGAGAAGGAAGCCAATATGCTTTTGATCGAGGCTATCAAGGACGGCTCCACTAGTGGTTTTAAGGTTCTGCCACCACTCATTGTTCATAATGATGATGGTTCCTATACTCCAGAAATTCAAGAGATTTACTATGGATCATAAGGCTTACATGTATGTGGTAGAATGTTGTGATGGTACCTACTATACTGGCTATACAACGGATGTTAAAAAAAGAATCGCCGTTCACAATAGTGGTAAGGGAGCCAAGTACACACGAGCTCGGTTGCCAGTAAAACTTATCTATGTAGAAGGTTTCGATAGTAAAGAAGAAGCCATGTCAGCCGAAGCGCTTCTAAAACGTAAGAAGAGGCCGCAGAAGGAAAGATTTTTATCTGAAAACCAAGAAAAAAATTTAATCAGTTATTTTGAAGAGTAGAGGGGAGTTCTTTGACTCCTCTTACTTTTGTCAAAAATTGAAAAAAATGCTACAATAAAGAGAATAAAGAAACGAGGTATTATCATGTCTAAGATTCTAGTATTTGGTCACCAAAATCCAGATTCAGATGCCATCGGGTCATCTGTAGCCTTTGCTTATCTTGCAAAAGAAGCTTATGGCTTGGATACAGAAGCGGTAGCTCTTGGGACTCCAAATGAAGAAACAGCTTTTGTTTTGAACTATTTTGGTGTGGAAGCACCGCGCGTGATCACATCTGCTAAAGCAGAAGGTGCAGAACAAGTCATCTTAACAGACCACAATGAATTCCAACAATCAGTTTCAGATATTGCTGAAGTTGAAGTTTATGGTGTTGTGGACCACCACCGTGTGGCTAACTTTGAAACTGCCAGCCCACTTTACATGCGTTTGGAACCAGTTGGATCAGCATCATCTATCGTTTACCGCATGTTCAAAGAGCATGGCGTAGCTGTTCCAAAAGAAATTGCAGGTTTGATGCTTTCAGGTTTGATTTCAGATACCCTTCTTTTGAAATCTCCAACAACACACCCATCTGATAAGGTGATTGCGCCTGAATTGGCTGAATTGGCTGGTGTGAACTTGGAAGAATACGGTCTTGCTATGCTCAAGGCTGGTACAAACTTGGCAAGCAAATCTGCTGAAGAATTGATTGATATCGATGCTAAGACATTTGAACTCAACGGAAACAATGTTCGTGTGGCTCAAGTGAACACAGTTGATATTGCTGAAGTCTTGGAACGCCAAGCTGAAATCGAAGCAGCCATCCAAGCCGCAAATGCAGCTAACGGCTACTCTGACTTTGTCTTGATGATTACAGACATCGTCAACTCAAACTCAGAAATTTTGGCTCTTGGTGCCAACATGGACAAGGTCGAAGCAGCTTTCAACTTCAAACTTGAAAACAACCACGCTTTCCTTCCAGGTGCTGTTTCACGTAAGAAACAAGTTGTACCACAATTGACTGAAAGCTTTAATGCATAATCATAGATGGGAAAGCCCATTATTAAAAAGGAGTTTCGACTCCTTTTTTGCTAGGAGAGAAGTATGTTAGAATCTGGTGATTTGATTTTTGTGAGGGAAGCTTCAGATATGGGGAAGGCCATTCAGGAATCTACTGGTAACTATAGCCATGTGGCCATCTTTTTGGACGGACAGGTCTATCATGCAACTACGGAAGGCGGAGTCATTGCCCAATCTCCTGAAGATTTCTTTGAAGCTGAGAAAGTCTATGACCTTTATCGCTATCTAAAAATGGATCAAAAAGAAGTCAAAAAGCGGGCAGAGAGCCTTTTGGGGTCACCCTACAATGCTTCCTTTTACCCGGATGGAGATGGTTATTACTGTTCCCAGTTTGTAGCAGAAATTCTCCCTATTTTTGAGACTATTCCCATGAAGTTTGGGAACGATACACAGGAAATTAGTGATTTCTGGAGAAAATATTATCGAGAGTTGGGGCTTTCTGTACCTTTGGATCAGCCTGGCACTAACCCTAGTCAATTAGCAGCATCACCACTTTTAGTTTGTAAAGAAAGGAATCTTCATGATTCAGATTTTTAATCCATCTCGCTTGACGCGTCAACCATTCTTTAGGGATTTGGTAGACTATCTTGATCAGCATGATGATGTTATCCTCCGTGAAATCAAGGCTCAGTTTCCAGGGGTTGCAGTTGACAAGTACTTGGAGGAATACATTAAAGCTGGTTTCATTCTTCGAGAAAACAAACGCTATTATCTCAATCTCCCATTTCTAGAATCTACAGATTCTCTTGAACTAGACCAAGAAGTCTTTGTGAGAGATGATAGTCCAATCTATCAAGAAATCTTGGAGAAAGATTTTCAGACAGAATTATGTAATCAAACCAATGCGGCTATACTGGAAGAGTATACGGATTTTGCTAGGGAAAAGATGACCTTGTCTAATTATTTTTACAAGGTAAAACATCAGTATCCGCTGACAGAAGATCAACAGAAACTCTATGCTGTTTTGGGGGATGTCAATCCTGAGTATGCTCTCAAGTACATGACGACTTTTTTGCTCAAGTTTCTCAAAAAAGACGAGCTTATGCAGAAGCGTCGAGATATCTTTGTTGATAGTTTAGTCTTATTAGGTTACATCCTTCAAAATGAAGATGGGAAATATGAGTTAGCTGTAGAATTTGATAAAGAACGCTTTATCTTTATAAAAAATAAAGGCTAGGGATTTTCCTAGCCTTCTTTAAGTTCTTATAGATAACGTTCTGCGATAGCTGCATCTCCAGGGTAGTCTTCCTTCTTGCCTTGGACGATTTGGTAGCAATCCGCTCCTTTACCAGCGATAATAACAGCGTCCAGTTCTTGACTTGTAACAGACATAGCAGCCTTGATAGCTTGCTCGCGATCGACAATCTTTTCAACAGGATGATGGATATAGCTACTGATTTCATCTGCAATGGCCATCGGATCTTCGTAGTTTGGATCATCAGCTGTTAGAAAGACTTGAATTTCAGGATGTTGATTGAGGAGAAGTCCAAAGTCCTTACGACGGCTTTCTCCCTTGTTTCCAGTTGAACCAAGTACTAAAGCAATCTTTCCAGTTTGATGAGTTTCAACCACAGCGATTAGTTTTTTAAGACTGTCACCGTTGTGGGCGTAGTCGATGAAAACTTTTGCGCCATTTTTCTGTGTGAGAACTTCCATACGGCCAGGGACGCGAGTAAAAGCAATCCCTTTTTTGATATCTTCAAGACTAGCACCTAAACGAAGACAAGCAAGTCCTGCAGCAACAGCATTCTCTTGGTTGAAGTGCCCAATTAGCTGGATATCATAGTTTCCTGCTAATTTACCAGTAGCTGAGAAACTAAAGGCTTTGGAGTTCTGAATTTGGTTATCAGATTGGCTACCATAGAAGTCATGTTCTTGATTTTCTACTTGTTCTTTCAAGACTGAAAAATGGTCCATATCACTATTGATCACAACTGTTCGGCTATTTTTCATCAAGAGACGCTTGTGGTAGAAGTAGTCTTCAAAGGTTGGATGCTCAATAGGACCAATATGGTCAGGACTAATGTTGAGGAAGACACCGACATCAAAGGTCAGTCCGTAGACTCGTTTAACCAAGTAGGCTTGACTGGATACTTCCATGATAAGGTGAGTTCTTCCATTATCAACAGCCTGGGCCATCATGTCAAAGAGATCGATACTCTCAGGAGTAGTCAGGGCAGACTTAAAGAAAGTCTTACCGTCCAAGGTTGTATTCATGGTTGATAACATAGCTGGACGATGTTGTTGACTTAAGATGTTGTAGGCGAAGTAAGCTGCCGTTGTTTTTCCTTTAGTACCAGTGAAAGCAAGGAGTTTTAGTTTTTCTTGAGGGTTGCCATAAAATTCCATAGCAATCAAACTCATGGCTTTCTTGATATCGCTAACAACAATAACGGGAATACCGACTTCATAGTCCTGTTCCGCTACATACCATTCAAGTCCTTGTTCAATTGCAGAAAGGAGAAATTCTTTTTTAAAGGTTGCTCCTTTGACAAAAAAGAGACTATTTTCTCGAGCTTTTCGGCTATCGTAGCAGATGCTATCAAAAACGACATCACTGTGATAATAATGGTAATGTCCTTGGTCAATAATCTCACGGAAGAGATCGTCTTTCTTTAAAATATCTAATACGGTTTCAATCTTTATCATACTTTCTATTGTAAACCGAAAGTCTGAATTTTACAAGTAACAAGGAAAAGTTTATAATGGAAGATAAGGAACATTTCCTAGTTATTAAAATTGAATGAGGAAGTTATGTCTAACGAAAATAATCATCAGCAGGCCCAGATGTTACGAGGGACTGCCTGGCTAACGGCTAGTAACTTTATCAGTCGCCTGCTCGGGGCTATCTACATCATCCCTTGGTATATCTGGATGGGGACTTATGCAGCTAAGGCTAATGGCCTCTTCACCATGGGCTACAATATCTACGCCTGGTTCTTGTTGATTTCAACAGCAGGTATCCCGGTAGCGGTCGCTAAGCAGGTCGCTAAATACAATACCATGCATGAGGAAGAGCATAGTTTTGCCCTGATTCGGAGCTTCTTAGGCTTTATGACTGTGCTAGGACTTGCCTTTGCCTTGATTTTATACCTCTTTGCACCTTGGTTGGCGGACCTTTCTGGAGTCGGTAAGGACTTGATCCCCATTATGCAAAGTCTAGCGTGGGCTGTCTTGATATTCCCATCTATGAGTGTTATCCGTGGATTTTTCCAAGGGATGAATAATCTTAAGCCCTATGCCATGAGCCAAATTGCTGAGCAGGTTATCCGTGTCATCTGGATGCTCTTAGCGACCTTTATTATCATGAAGCTAGGTTCAAAAGATTATCTATCAGCAGTCACCCAGTCTACCTTTGCGGCCTTTGTGGGAATGGTAGCCAGCTTTGCTGTCTTACTTTATTTCCTTTTTAAAGAAGGGATGCTTCAAAAAGTTTTTGAAACGCGAGATAAGATTGATAGCAAACACCTGTTAATGGATACGATTAAGGAAGCAATTCCGTTTATCTTGACTGGTTCGGCTATTCAGCTTTTCCAAATCTTGGACCAAATGACCTTTATCAATAGTATGAAGTGGTTTACCAACTACAGTAATGAAGACTTGGTTGTCATGTTTTCTTATTTCTCCGCCAATCCTAATAAAATCACCATGATTTTGATTTCGGTTGGAGTTTCGATTGGTAGCGTTGGGCTACCTCTCTTGACAGAGAACTATGTCAAGGGTGATTTGCCAGCGGCTTCTCGTCTCGTTCAAGATAGTATCACCATGCTCTTCTTATTCTTACTTCCAGCAACTGTTGGAGTAGTCATGGTTGGTGAACCTCTCTATACAGTCTTTTACGGTAAGCCAGATAGTTTGGCTATGGGCTTGTTTGTCTTTGCAGTCTTGCAGTCAACAATCCTAGGTTTGTACATGGTCTTGTCACCAATGCTTCAAGCCATGTTTAGAAATCGCAAGGCAGTTCTTTACTTTGTCTATGGATCCATTGCCAAAATTGTTCTACAATTACCATCGATAGCGATTTTCCATAGTTATGGTCCTTTAATTTCAACGACAATTGGTCTCATCATTCCAAATGTCTTGATGTACCGAGATATCTGTGAGGTGACAGGTGCACGTCGAAAGATTATTCTGAAGAGAACAATTTTAGTCACAATTTTGACTTTAGTCATGTTTATTCTGGTAGGCCTCTTACAATGGATTCTTGGATTTGTTTTCCATCCAACTGGACGTTTCTGGAGTTTCCTTTACGTTCTTCTAATCGGAACAATCGGTGGTGGTCTCTACGGAGTCATGTGTCTCTATACTCGTCTCTTGGATAAGGTTATTGGACAGGCAAAAGCGGACCATTTGCGAGAACGCTTGAAAATATCATAATAGTTTATAAATAAAATGAACAATTTGAACTTTCAACTCTAAAAAAGTTTAAATTGTTCATTTTTTATTTAAAAAATAGGATAAAATATAAAATTAGTAGAAAAAAATCTATAATTTGGTAAAAAATAGATAAAATTGCTTGACTAAAAAAAACAATAGCTGTATAATGATACAAATATTTAAATTTGGAGGTTCTGGAAATGAAAAAGTCTAAGGCAAAATATCTGACGCTGGCAGGCCTTGCCCTAAGTGCCGCTCTACTATTGGCGGCTTGTAGCAACTCAGCTAGTTCAACTAAAACATACAACTATGTCTATCCTAGCGATCCGTCTAGTTTGAACTATCTTGCAGAAAACCGTGCAACAACCAATGACATCGTTACCAATTTGGTAGATGGGTTGATGGAAAATGACCAATACGGTAACTACGTTCCATCCTTAGCAGAGGATTGGAGTGTTTCTCAGGACGGTTTGACATACACTTATAAACTTCGTAAAGATGCTAAGTGGTATACCTCTGAAGGTGAAGAATATGCTCCAGTAACTGCCCAAGATTTTGTAACTGGTTTGAAATATGCTGCTGATAAAAAATCCGAAGCTTTGTACCTGGTTCAAGATTCTGTAGCAGGTTTGGATGACTATATCAACGGGAAAACAACTGACTTTTCAACTGTCGGTGTTAAGGCGATTGACGACCAAACAGTTCAGTACACTTTGACACGACCAGAATCTTATTGGAATTCTAAAACAACATCAACCATTCTCTTCCCTGTCAATGCAGATTTCCTGAAATCAAAAGGGGATGATTTTGGTAAGGTGGATCCTTCTAGTATTTTGTACAATGGACCTTTTTTGATGAAATCCTTTGTTTCAAAATCTGTTATCGAATTCAAGAAAAATCCCAACTACTGGGATGAAAAAAATGTCTTTGTAGATGATGTGAAATTGGCCTATTATGATGGTAGTGACCAAGATGCACTAGCTCGTAACTTTGTAGAAGGAGTCTACAGCTACGCACGTCTCTATCCAAATAGCTCAAGCTTTGAAGGAATTAAAGAGAAGAACAAAGATAACATCATTTATAGTATGCAAACCGCAACTTCTTATTACTTGAACTTCAACTTGGACAGAAAATCTTATAACTTCACGTCTAAATCCTCAGATATCGAAAAGAAATCAACTCAAGAAGCAGTTCTGAATAAAAACTTCCGTCAAGCCTTCAACTATGCTTATAACCGTACAGCCTATGGAGCTCAATCTCAAGGGGAAGACGGAGCAACGAAGATTATTCGTAACCTGGTTGTACCTCCTACATTTGTAAGTATCAACGGGAAAGACTTTGGAGATGTTGTTTCAGAAAAGATGGTCAACTATGGCCAAGAATGGCAAGGAATCAACTTTGCAGATGCGCAAGACCCATACTACAATCCTGACAAGGCTAAGGCTAAGTTTGCAGAAGCTAAGAAAGAATTGGAAGCTAAGGGTGTGCAGTTCCCAATCCACTTGGATGTATCAGTTGACCAATCAGCTAAAAAAGGTGTACTTGAAGCAAGTTCTTTGAAACAATCCATCGAATCTGTCTTAGGGGCTGAGAATGTGGTTATCGATATCCAACAATTATCAACAGACGACTTTGATAACTCTAGCTACCTCGCTCAAACCGCAGCTCAAAAAGACTTTGACATCTATAATAGTGGTTGGAGTGCTGACTACTTGGATCCATCAAGTTATCTTGATATCTTAAATGTCAATAACGGTGGTATGTTGCAAAACATTGGTCTAGAACCAGGTGAGGTCAATGACAAGGCTAAGGCAGTTGGACTCGATACTTACACTCAAATGTTAGAAGAAGCGAACAAGGAGCAAGAACCAGCGAAGCGTTATGAAAAATATGCTGAAGTTCAAGCTTGGCTCGTTGATAGCGCCCTTGCAATTCCAAACGTTTCCCTTGGTGGAACACCGACCTTGAGAAAGACAGTTCCATTCTCATCACCATTCTCACAAGCTGGAAATAAGGGGGTGGAATCATACAAGTACCTCAAGTTGCAAGATAAGACTGTAACGGCTGATGAGTATGAAAAAGCTAGACAAAAATGGCTGAAAGAAAAAGAAGAATCTAATAAAAAAGCCCAAGAAGAATTAGCTAAACACATTAAATAATCAGTCTATTCAACAGGAAAAACGATAGTTTCTTAAGAAGCTATCGTTTTTATATAGTTTGAAACTATAACTAGCTCTTGAAAACAAGAAAACGAAGGATACAAAATAAGTGGTACAATAGTTACTATAGATTTGGAGGTAAAGTATGAGCAAATCATTTCACATCAACACAATTTTAGCACAAGCAGGTATCAAGTCAGATAAAGCGACAGGTGCTTTGGTAACACCAATTCACTTTTCAACGACTTATCAGCACCCAGAATTTGGTCAATCAACTGGATTTGACTATACCCGCACCAAAAATCCAACTCGTAGCAAGGCAGAGGAAGTTTTGGCAGCAATTGAATCAGCCCACTATGCTCTAGCAACTAGTTCAGGTATGTCTGCGATTGTGTTGGCCTTTAGCATTTTTCCAGTAGGAAGCAAGGTTTTGGCTGTTCGTGACCTTTACGGTGGTTCTTTCCGCTGGTTCAATCAAGTTGAGCAAGAAGGACGATTCCACTTTACCTATGCCAACACAGAAGAAGAGCTAATTGCCGAGCTAGAAAAGGATGTGGATGTACTTTATAT
Source organism: Streptococcus infantis (assembly GCF_047464215.1). Taxonomy (GTDB): domain Bacteria; phylum Bacillota; class Bacilli; order Lactobacillales; family Streptococcaceae; genus Streptococcus; species Streptococcus infantis_P. Next base: position 148,207 of record NZ_JASHCG010000001.1, read on the forward strand.
CGAAACACCAACCAACCCTTTGATGTTGGAATTTAATATTGAAAAATTGTCAAAATTAGCTCATGCTAAGGGTGCTAAAGTTGTCGTTGACAATACTTTCTATAGCCCGATTTATCAACGCCCGATAGAAGAAGGAGCTGATATTGTCCTTCATTCGGCGACCAAATACCTTGCAGGTCATAATGATGTCTTGGCTGGGGTAGTTGTGACAGATAATGCTGATTTGTACGAAAAACTCTTTTATAATCTCAACACGACAGGGGCTGTCTTGTCACCATTTGATAGTTATCAATTGATTCGTGGTCTCAAGACCTTGTCACTTCGTATGGAGCGCTCAACAGCTAATGCTCAAGAGATTGTAGCCTTTTTGGAACAATCACCTGCAGTCAAAGAAGTCTTGTATACAGGTCGTGGGGGAATGATTTCCTTTAAAGTGGCGGATGAAAAGCGTATCCCTCATATCTTAAACACTTTGAAAGTATTCTCTTTTGCTGAAAGCCTGGGTGGTGTTGAAAGTCTAATTACATATCCAACTACTCAAACCCATGCAGACATTCCTGCAGAGGTTCGTCATTCTTATGGATTAACAGATGACCTTTTACGCTTGTCTATTGGTATTGAGGATGCGAGAGATTTGATTGAAGATTTGCGTCAAGTTTTGGAAGGATAAGACTATGGGAAAATATGATTTTACGACTTTGCCCAATCGTTTTGGACATCATACCTACAAATGGAAAGAAGCAGAGACTGACCGTCAAGTATTGCCAGCCTGGATTGCTGATATGGACTTTGAAGTGTTACCTGAGATTCGTCAGACTGTCCATGACTATGCAGAGCAATTAGTCTATGGCTATACTTATGCCAGTGAAGAGTTAACTAAGGAAGTTCAAAAGTGGGAAGCGACACAACACGGTTACCACTTTGACAAAGAGGCTCTTGTCTTTATCGAGGGTGTGGTACCAGCCATCTCAACAGCTATTCAAGCCTTTACAAAAGAAGGCGAGGCAGTTCTGATTAACACACCAGTTTACCCACCTTTTGCTCGCAGCATTAAGCTCAATAATCGTAGACTAATCACCAACTCTCTAGTAGAAAAAGACGGACTTTTTGAGATTGATTTTGATCAATTGGAGAAAGACTTTGTTGAAGAGGATGTAAAACTTTACGTTCTTTGCAATCCTCATAATCCTGGTGGACGTGTTTGGGAAAAAGAAGTCTTAGAGAAGATTGGACAACTTTGTCAAAAACATGGAGTTTTGTTGGTGTCTGATGAGATTCACCAAGATTTGGCCTTGTTTGGGAACAAGCACCAGTCATTCAATACGGTAAATGAAGATTTTAAAGAATTTTCACTGATTTTAAGCAGCGCTACCAAGACCTTCAACATTGCTGGAACAAAGAATTCCTATGCTATCATCGAGAATCCTAAGTTAAGAGTTGCTTTTCAAAAGCGCCAGCTGGCTAATAATCAACATGAAATCTCAGGGTTGGGATATTTGGCAACAGAAGCAGCCTATCGCTCTGGTGAAGATTGGTTAACAGAACTCAAAGAACTGATTGAGAAACACATCAATTATGTCGTCGATGTGTTTGGTAAAGAAACTAAGATCAAGGTCATGAAACCTCAAGGGACCTATCTCATTTGGCTTGATTTTTCAGCCTACGATATTAGTGATGAAGAATTAAGAAGCCTTTTAAGAGACGAAGCCAAGGTTATCCTGAACAGAGGCTTGGACTTTGGTGAAGAAGGAGCCCTCCACGCTCGCTTAAATGTAGCCATGCCGACATCTGTCTTGGAAGAAGTCTGCCAACGAATCATTGCTACTTTCGCTAAATTTTAACAAGCTAGCCTTTTAGGAGAAAAGTACTCCTAGAAGGCTATTTTCGTAAGAAGAAATGTGGTATAATTAAGAGATAAAGTAAAGGGGAAAATATGGCTAAATTGATTCCAGGGAAGCTTCGAATGGAGGGAGCTCAACTCTACGAAACTAGTCAGATTGAAATTATCAAAGAGAAAGATCATCGCCTCTATGCGCGTGTAGCAGATGAAGAAATTCGCTATAGCTTAGATGATGATTTGGTTTTTTGTGCTTGTGATTTTTTCCAAAAAAGAGGGTTCTGTGTGCATTTGGCAGCACTAGAGCATTACCTGAAAAATAATCACATTGGTCAGGAACTCTTGGGAAATCTGGAAAATGTGCACGAACAGAAAGAAGAAGTTGAAACTCAGGTTACTTTTGGAGGAAAGTTTTTAGAATCCATTCAAATTCCTAGTCTTTCTGAAATCTATCAGTTGTCTGCTCAAGGGCAGATTGAAGCAGGGACTAATCGCATTATTTGGACTTTGAGAGTCGGTCTTATCCAGACGCAGAAATTTTATGTAATCCGAGATATTCCCCTTTTTCTGAAGGTTTTAGAAACTAGTAAACCCTACATGATTGGAAAGTTATATGAAACTTCCTTGAATATTCGTCAGTTTGATGAAAGTAGCCAATTTGTTCTGAATTTCCTTCAGGGAATTGTAGAAGATGAGGTTGAAAATGCCCTCTTTTTCCAAAATCAAGGTCGTCATCTCTATTTCCCGCTGTCTTTTTTTGAGCAGGGTGTTAGTCTGCTGATGGGCTTAGATGAATTCCAATTTGACCATCAGATTTCAAGCTATCCTCATCTTGTATTTCAAGATTTTGATGGTCAAGCAGGCTTATTTACCTTTCAAATTGAAGAAAAATCCAACTATTATGAGATGGAAATTTTTCAACAGGTAGGGCTTAATTCGTTTTATAAGGGACAAGTCTTGTTTACTAAAGGTACATTTTATCTTCTGTCAAAAGAACAAGCTAGACTTATAGAAAAATTAAAAAAAGTATCTATCGATAAAAGTGGTAGAAAGATTTTACAATTTGATACTAGTGATCGAGATCTTTTAGCTTCGACCTTGTCGCAGTTTAAAGACATAGGAGAGGTAAAAGCCCCTGATGCGCTTCAAATTCAGTCTTTCCGTCCTTCTTTCTACATGGAAGGAGAAGAGGACGGTTCTATCCGTTTGGATATGCAGTTTCAGTATGAAACTTGCTTAGTAACAAATCGCAATGAACTAGAGAGTCTTCCTTTTGCTAGTGATATTCAACTAGAGAAAGAGATTTTTCAACTAGCTCTATCTGCAGGATTTGAAGCTGACTTTCGTTCTTGGCGTCAAAACCTCAAGGCTGAAGCAGTCTATGCTTTCTTTCATGAGACGCTACCAGCTTTTGAAGCACTTGGAGAATTAAAGATTTCTGAGAGCTTGCAAGACCTTTATCAGGTTCAGAAGCCTCAAGTTCACATCTCATCCAAGGGAAGCCTATTAGAAATTCAATTTGATTTTCAAAATATAGATCAAGAAGAAATCGATCGAGCGATGAAAGCTCTAGTTGAGAAGCAGGATTATTACATCAGCTCTTCGAATCAGGTTTACTATTTCGATGATCAGACCAAGCGTATCCGTCAGAATTTAGAAGAATTAGGGATAGAGGACCTACAAGATGGAGCTTTTCGAGTTCGTAAATCCCTAGCTTATACTCTATCTCATCTATTTAAGGACCAGGATCAAATTTCTTTCACCGAAGAATTTCGCAATCTGGCCCATGATTTGACGCATTCAGAAGATTTTCCGATGAAAGAGCTGAATATCCAAGCAGAACTTAGAGACTATCAGAAAAAGGGAATTCAGTGGCTTCAAATGCTTCACCATTATGGCTTTGGTGGGATTTTAGCAGATGATATGGGACTTGGGAAGACCTTGCAAACTATCGCCTTTTTAAGTAGTCAGGTTCAAGCAGATACTAGTGTCCTAATCCTTGCTCCGTCTGGCTTAATCTATAACTGGGCTGATGAATTTCAAAAGTTTGCTCCAGATTTGGATGTCGCGGTAGTGCATGGTTTAAAATCTCATCGAGAGTCAATTTTGGCAGAAAATCATCAGATTTATGTGACAAGCTATGCTACTTTCCGTCAAGATAGTGAAATTTATCGAGACCTATCTTTTGATTTTCTTTTTCTAGATGAAGCTCAAGTCATGAAAAATGCACAAACGAAGATTGCTCAAAGTTTACGACGATTTGTGGTTCCATCTGTCTTTGCACTATCAGGAACACCGATTGAAAACCATCTGGGAGAACTTTGGTCAATTTTTCAGATTGTCTTACCAGGCCTCTTACCTGCTAAGAAGGAGTTTATGAAACTATCAACTGAGAGAGTGGCTCAATTTATCAAACCCTTTGTCATGAGACGTAAGAAAGAAGAGGTTTTGACAGAGTTGCCTGACTTGATTGAAGTTGTCTATAAGAATGAACTGGAGGATCAACAAAAAGCTATCTATCTTGCTCAACTGCAACAGATGCAGGATCGTCTGGGACAGGTAAGCGATTCGGAATTTCAACGAAATCGCGTCGAAATTTTGACTGGTCTCATGCGTCTGCGTCAGATTTGTGATACACCTGCGCTCTTTATGGAGGACTACCAAGGAGAGAGCGGGAAACTGGATAGTTTACGAGATTTGCTGGTTCAGATTGCTGAAGGTGGGCATCGTGTACTTATCTTCTCACAATTTAGAGGTATGCTGGATCAGATTGAGCAAGAGCTGCCTGACTTAGGCTTGAATTCCTTTAAAATTACAGGTTCAACACCTTCACAAGAACGTCAGGAAATGACCAAGGCCTTTAACCAAGGAGAGCGCGATGTATTTTTAATTTCCCTAAAGGCTGGCGGGGTCGGTCTCAATCTCACTGGTGCCGATACAGTCATTTTAGTAGACTTATGGTGGAATCCTGCAGTTGAATCGCAGGCTATCGGTCGCGCACATCGTATGGGGCAAGAGCAAGCTGTTGAAGTTTATCGTCTTGTGACTCGAGGTACAATTGAAGAAAAGATTCAAGAATTACAAGAGAAAAAGAAAAATCTTGTTTCTGAAATCTTGGATGGAACAGAGTCTCGTGGCAGTCTGAGTCTAGCTGAAATACGAGAAATTTTAGGGATTTCATGAGCCTATACTTGAAAAATCAAGACATTACGCTATAATGGAGTATTGAAAGGAAATAAATATGACACAAAAACGATTTCCAATAGTGGCAGATGATGAAGTCATGTTGACAGAAATGCCAGTTATGAATCTCTATGATGAGTCTGATTTCATCAGTAATATAAAAGGTGATTACCAAGACAAAAACTACTTGGAATGGTCTCCAATCACTGAAGACAAAAAGCAAGAGGAAGCCAAGCCTCTTGTAAAATCGATTGAGAAAAAAGAAAAATCCTATGCTGAATTAGCGCGTGAAGAAGCTCGCGCGGATTTGAAAAAGAAGCGATCGGCTCGATATTTGACTCAGGATGTAAGTCATACGAGACGTCAACCGAAGACAAGCCATGTGCGTCCAGCAAATCAACCGACAGCACCTTTTCAAAAGGAAAATCCAGGAGAATTTGCGAAATATAGTCAGAAGTTAGGTCAGTCTCACTATATTTTGGCAGAAACAGTTTCTCAAGTGGAACATCCAATTTCAGATGGTGAGACAAGTCATTCCAAGAAAAACAATTATGACTTTTTAAAGAAAAGCCAAATTTATAACAAAAAAAGTAAACAAAAAGAACAAGAACGTCAAGTGGCCCAAGAGCTTAACTTGACTAGAATGAGCGAATAGAGGGGAAGAAAATGGCAAAAACCTATCATTTTATCGGAATCAAGGGATCAGGTATGAGTGCCTTGGCTTTGATGTTGCACCAAATGGGGCATAAAGTTCAAGGTTCTGACGTTGAAAAGTACTACTTTACACAACGTGGACTAGAGCAAGCAGGGATTACAATTTTACCTTTTGATGAAAAAAATCTTCAAGGTGACTTAGAAATTATCGCTGGTAATGCCTTCCGTCCAGATAACAATGTTGAAATTGCTTATGCGGACCAAAATGGTATCAGCTATAAACGTTATCATGAGTTTCTTGGTAGTTTTATGCGTGACTTTATCAGTATGGGAGTTGCTGGTGCACACGGTAAGACTTCAACAACTGGTATGCTTTCTCACGTCTTGTCACACATTACTGACACTAGCTACTTGATCGGAGATGGTACAGGTCGTGGTTCTGCAAATGCCAAGTATTTTGTCTTTGAATCAGACGAGTATGAGCGCCATTTCATGCCATATCACCCAGAGTACTCTATCATCACTAACATTGATTTTGACCACCCTGACTATTTCACAAGCTTGGAAGATGTCTTCAACGCCTTCAATGATTATGCCAAACAAATTACCAAAGGTTTATTTGTCTACGGTGAAGATGCTGAGTTGCGTAAGATTACGGCTAATGCTCCAATTTATTATTACGGTTTTGAAGCAGACAACAATGACTTTGTAGCCAGCGATTTACTTCGTTCTACAACAGGTTCAACCTTTACCGTTCACTTCCGTGGTCAAGAGTTGGGCCAATTCCATATTCCAACTTTCGGTCGCCACAATATCATGAATGCCACAGCAGTAATTGGTTTGCTTTATACTGCTGGCTTTGATTTGAATTTAGTGCGTGAACACTTGAAGACTTTTGGTGGAGTGAAACGTCGCTTTACAGAAAAGATTGTCAATGACACTGTTATCATCGATGATTTTGCTCACCATCCAACTGAAATCGTAGCGACTCTTGATGCTGCACGTCAAAAATACCCAAGCAAGGAAATCGTGGCTATCTTCCAACCGCATACTTTTACTCGTACCATCGCCTTGTTGGATGATTTTGCCCAAGCCTTGAATCAGGCTGATGCAGTTTACCTCGCACAAATCTACGGTTCAGCTCGTGAGGTGGACCATGGTGATGTCAAGGTAGAAGACCTTGCCAATAAAATCAACAAGAAACATCAAGTTATCACAGTTGAAAATGTTTCTCCACTCCTAGACCATGACAATGCTGTCTATGTTTTCATGGGAGCTGGCGATATCCAAACTTATGAATATTCATTCGAACGTCTCTTGTCTAATTTGACAAGCAATGTTCAGTAAGGAAGATCATGGAATTTCCAATTAAAATCAGGGAAGCACAGCAATCAGATATAAATCAGATTTGCTTGATACAAGAAAGTATTTCAAACTCCATAGAAATAATGAATAGAGAAATAATAGAAGAACGTATCCGCAACCATGCGGGTACGTTTCTCTTAGCTAGCCTGGATGATCAAGGGATTGCCTATATCACTGCGACGACACCTCCTATTCCCTCTTTAAGAAAATGGATGCTTGAGATCGGAGATGAGGAATTCATTAGTGAGAACGCAATCATCCTTGAAGATTTAGCTGTTCATCCAGATTACCAGGGGCAAGGCTTTGGAACCTTGTTGCTAGCAGCTTTGAAGGAAGTTACCCGTCAGCAAAATAGACCAGGTATTTATCTGCTTTGTGAGGATGAGTTGCTGGCCTACTTTGAAATGAATGGATTTGTGGAACAAGGGATCGTAGATGGAGAAAGGAGCAGTGAAGTTGCCTTTCTCATGCGATGGCATAATCCCTATTATCAGGAGGAACTATGATTATTAGACCAGCTAGATTGACAGATTTAGATCGTATCTTTGAAATTGAGCTAGAAAATTTTTCAATTGAAGAAGCCATTCCTCGTCCTGTTTTTGAAGCTCATCTGAAGGAAATTAAGACTAGTTTTTTAGTGGCTGAAAAAGAGGGGGAAATACTAGGCTATATTGAGGGACCAGTAGTTCCTCATCGACATTTACAAGACCAGTCCTTTACAGAAGACATTAAAGATTACAGCCGTCAAAAAGGTGGCTATATCTCTGTGACTTGTCTATCCATTGCTAAGAAAGCTCAAGCTTTGGGTGTCGGACGAAAATTATTGACCGCTTTAAAAGATCTCGCTCTTGAGCGTGAGGGAATCAATCTAACCTGCCATGACTATCTTATTGGCTATTATGAGAAACATGGTTTTGTGAATGAAGGAAAATCCAAGTCGACTTTTGCTGGTGAAGAATGGTATGATATGGTCTGGGAAAACACGAATTAGGCATCAGAAAGGCATCTATGGTTGCTTTTCTTTAGTTTTTGAGATATAATATTATAGATTATCAACAAGGAGGTAATACCTTTGAGCGAAAATTCTCGAGAAGAAGAAAAGTTAAGTTTTAAAGAACAAATTTTACGAGACTTAGAAAGATTGAAAAGAGAAGAAGAGGTTAACGCTACCGAGAGTGGTAAGGATGAGCTTTTCTCTGATTTCAGTAATCTTTCAAAGACAGATGAATTAGTGAAAGAGCCGTCTGTAGAAGACTTGATGGAAGATTCAGTTTCACTAGTGGATGAACTATTTGCTAATGCTCCAACAGTTCCACCACGTCCATCTTTGTCATCAGAAGAACCAGTTGAACCAGCTGTAGTTCCAGAAAAAGTTACACCTGCAGAACCAGCTGTGGCTCCAGAAAAAGTTACACCTGCAGAACCAGCTGTAGTTCCAGCAGAAGTTACACCTGCAGAATCTGCAGTAGCTACAGAACCAGTAGTACCTACTGTAGATCGAGTTGAATCTCATGTGCCTGCTCAGCCGGTTCAAGAAGAGAAAGAGTTCAATGCTAATTCGACAAGGATTCCAGTTTCTTATCGTACGAATCAGGCCAAACCAAGTCCTGCTCGAAAGAATATTAAACCTCAACCGAAACCAACAGTTCTTGCAAAAGAAACTCCAAGTCAAGAACCAGTTGCTCCAGTTGAAACTAGAACGGAGCTTCCTAGAAGAAGTCGTAAAGAATCAGTGAAACCAATCAAGAAAAAGAAAAAATCACGCTTGAAAGGATTTTTCATAACAGTATTTGTTTTATTGATTTTACTAGGTGTGGGTGGATTCTTTGGTTACCGTTATGTCGAATCTGCACTCCAACCGGTTGATGCTAATTCAAAACAGTATGTTACGGTTCAGATTCCAGAAGGGGCCAATCTTCAGCAAATTGGTGATACCTTAGAAAAATCTGAATTGGTAAAACACGGTTTTATCTTTAGCCTTTATGCTAAGTATAAAGACTACAATGATTTGAAATCTGGTTACTATAATTTGCAAAAGAGCATGAGTACAGATGATATCATCAAAGAATTGCAAAAGGGTGGAACGCCTCAACCTCAAGAAGTTGCACTTGCAAATCTTACAATCCCTGAAGGATATACCCTTGATCAAATCGCACAAACAGTTGGTCAGCTTCAAGGAGACTTTAAAGAACCTTTGACTGCTGATGCCTTCTTGGCAAAAGTGCAAGATGAAACCTTCATCTCTCAATTAGTTGCTAAGTACCCAACCCTTCTCGGAAGTCTACCAACTAAAGAAAGTGGTGTTCGTTATCGTTTAGAAGGGTACCTATTCCCAGCAACTTATGCTATCAAAGAAAGCACAACTATTGAAAGCTTGATTGATGAAATGGTGGCAACTATGGACAAAAACTTGTCAGCACATTACACTGCAATCAAAGAAAAGAACTTGACAGTGAATGAACTCCTCACCATCGCATCACTTGTGGAAAAAGAAGGATTGAAAACTGACGATCGCAAACTGATCGCTGGAGTCTTCTATAATCGTTTGAACCTTGGTATGCCACTTCAAAGTAACATTGCTATTCTCTATGCAGAAGGTAAGCTAGGACAAAATATTAGCTTGGCAGATGATGCAGCAATTGATACAACAATCAATTCACCGTATAATGATTATACGAACCTTGGCTTAATGCCTGGCCCAGTAGACAGTCCAAGTCTGGATGCAATTGAAGCAAGTATCAATCAAACTAAGAGCGACTATCTCTACTTTGTAGCCAACGTACAAGATGGTAAGGTTTACTTTGCAACGACACGAGAAGAACATGATCGAAACGTTGCAGAGCATGTCAACAGTAAACTGACACAATCAAGCAGTTCAAACTAACTCTTAGAACAAGATTTGCTATTAAATCCGTGAGTGTAGAAGAGAAACTCTCTTTTTACGGGAATAGCAAGTCACACCAGTCTTTCCGCTATGATTAGAAACGCCTGAAATTCACAAGTTTTAGGCGTTCGGAAATTACGAAAGTAAAAACTTACCTCTTATTTGAACCTGAGTCTAGAAGTGATAGAATCATTAGGTTTAGGCACAGATTTTAAAAGGTCGATACTGACTAAAATCATTCAAGGAAAGCTTTAAAAAGACTTTGTCTTCATTGTAAAATTATGTGGTTTACCACATAATTTTGCTTTACTACCTAAAGAAATTTAAATTTAATCAAAAGAAAGTTGAGAAAAATGGCAGAAAAAACATATCCAATGACCCTTGAAGAAAAGGAAAAACTCGAAAAAGAATTAGAAGAGTTGAAACTAGTTCGTCGTCCAGAAGTTGTAGAACGCATCAAGATTGCGCGTTCATACGGTGACTTGTCAGAAAATAGTGAGTATGAAGCAGCTAAGGACGAGCAAGCCTTCGTTGAAGGACAAATCTCTAGCTTGGAAACAAAAATCCGTTATGCTGAGATTGTCAATAGCGATGCGGTTGCTCAAGATGAAGTTGCTATCGGGAAAACAGTAACTATCCAAGAAATTGGTGAAGACGACGAAGAAGTATATATCATCGTGGGATCAGCGGGTGCAGATGCCTTTGCAGGTAAAGTATCAAATGAAAGCCCAATTGGGCAAGCCTTGATTGGTAAGAAAACAGGTGATACTGCTACGATTGAAACACCTGTAGGAAGCTATGATGTTAAAATCTTAAAAGTAGAAAAAACAGTTTAATAGGAATGAAAAGAAGGAGTAGATATAGGGAAAGCGTTTCCCATTACTCCTTTTCTTAATTCTAAAAACTAGAGGAGACTATATGAATTCAGAAAATAAGCACAAAAAGAAAAATAAAATGGAACGTGGGTTAACCAATCGCCATGTTCAGGTTATGGCGATTGCAGGAACAATTGGAACAGGACTGTTTCTAGGAGCTGGACGTTCTATTAGTTTGACAGGTCCGTCAATCGTCTTGGTCTATATGATTACGGGTGGTTTTATGTATCTTATGATGCGTGCTATCGGGGAAATGTTGTACCAAGATCCGGAGCAACATACCTTTATCAACTTTATTACTCGTTATCTAGGTCAGGGTTGGGGTTACTTCTCAGTCTGGTCTTACTGGCTCTCAGTAGTCTTTATCGGTATGGCTGAGATTACAGCTATTGCTCACTATGTTCAGTTTTGGTTTCCATCCTGGCCATCTTGGTTGATCCAGGTTGTATTTCTGACAATACTCGGCTTGGTGAATTTGATTGCCGTTAAAATCTTTGGTGAAGTAGAATTTTGGTTTGCTATGATCAAAATCGTGGCCATTCTCGCTATGATTGCAACAGGGGTCTTTCTTGTTTTGACCGGTTTTGAAACTCCATATGGTTCAGCAAGTCTCGCTAATATTAGTGAGCAGTTCTCACTTTTCCCAAATGGTGCTATGAACTTTGTCATGGCCTTCCAGATGGTTTTCTTTGCTTACTTAATGATTGAATTTATCGGTGTTACCACATCTGAAACCAAGGATCCAAGAAAAGTCTTGCCTAAGGCTGTTAAGGAAATTCCCTTGCGAATTATCTTTTTCTACGGTGGAGCTCTCTTAGCAATCATGTCTATTATTCCTTGGCGTGAGCTTTCTGCAGCAGATTCACCATTTGTAACGGTATTTGAACTTGTTGGTCTTAAGTGGGCAGCGGCCTTGATTAACTTTGTAGTTTTGACTTCAGCTGCATCAGCCTTGAATTCAACCCTTTACTCAACAGGTCGTCATTTGTACCAAATTGCCCATGATTCACCAAATCATTTCTTGAAAGCTATTAAGGCAGACACACTCTCACGCCACAACGTTCCTCAGAATGCTATCATTGCTTCTGCCGTATTGATTGGTTTTGCAGCCTTCATCAATGTCCTTCCAGGCGTATCAGATGCCTTTGCTTTGATTACGGCTTCTTCATCAGGTGTTTATATCGCCATCTACATCTTGATCATGGTAGCCCATCTCAAATATCGTAAGTCTAAAGACTTTATGGCAGATGGCTATCTTATGCCTCAATATCGCTTGCTAAATCCTCTGACTATGCTCTTCTTTATCTTTGTATTTGGAACTCTCTTCTTACAAGAGTCAACTGTAATGGGAGCTAGAGGTTCAGCTATCTGGATTGTTGCATTTGGTATTTACAGCCAATGGAAGTTTAGAAAATAAGTTATATTCTCATCAACTCAGGTTGGTGAGTTTTTTTAAGTTTGACAGTTCTTCAAAATAGGAATATAATCAAGGCATAAGTGTCTTTGAGGAGGTTTTGATGCACATTAGATTGGAGAATACAGAGTCTCAGAAAGCACAGGAGATAGGGAATTTGATTCGCTCCTATAATCGTTCCAAAAGGGAAGCAGCTGAATGTGAGCCACTAAACCTTTATGTCGAAGATGAACATGGTCAACTCCTGGCTGGTTTAGTAGCAGAGACCTTTGGAAATTGGCTAGAAATCGAGTATTTATTTGTGAAAGAGGAGTTGCGAGGACAAGGAATCGGCTCCCAACTATTGCAGCAAGCAGAGAGTGAAGCTAAAAAGAGAAACTGTCGCTTTGCTTTTGTGAATACGTATCAATTTCAAGCGCCAGCCTTTTATCAGAAGTATGACTATAAGGAAGTTTTTACATTGAAGGATTATCCATACACTGGACAAAGGCACTATTATCAAAAAGATTTATAACATAAAAATAGAGATTGAAGTAAAGATTGCTATTCGATTAACAATAGAGGTGGATAATGGATATTATACTAGACATGGGAAATGTTTTATTAGAATGGAATAAGGATAAGATTTTGAAAGCTGTAGCTAAAACTCAGAAAGATTATCTAATTTTAGACAAGGCTATTTTTCAGTCGGGGCTCTGGGAAAGATTGGACCTGGGGACCTTGACTCGAGAAGAATTGGTTGATAAGGTTCTTTCTATGATAGGGGATTGCTATCAGAAAAAGGTTGAAGAAGTCATTTGGAATTGGCCAGCCTATATCGATATTTACATGGAAGTCTTTCCGCTGCTTGCACGTTTAAAGGAAAAAGGTCATCGTATTTTTGTTTTGTCAAATACATCACCAGTTTTTTATGAATTATTGAAAGACCAACTATCTCCTTTAAATGGAATCTTAGATGGTTTCGTCCTTTCCTGTGATATCAAGGTCATCAAACCTGATCGAAAAATGTTTGAAGAAATCCTCCATAAATATCAGTTGGACCCAGCAAATTGTGTCTTTCTTGATGATATAGCAGACAACACTAAGATGGCTGAAAGTTTAGGTATCAAAGCCTATCAAGTAAAACACAGAAGCGATATCGTAGATATTTTACCAAGATTTGAATAAACATAAAAGTCTCTATCATATAGGTGGTAGAGATTTTTTGTTAAAAAAATCGCACAAAATGAAAGATATATATTGCATAATGTAAAATATATGATATAATGAACTTAGAAAGAATCGCGACTTTTAAAATTAAGGAGGAGGTAAGAAGTGGCTAAGAATTTAAAATTAAAACTCGCTCGAGTAGAGCGAGATATGACACAGGGTGATTTGGCAGAAGCTGTGGGTGTCACTAGGCAGACTATCGGCTTGATAGAAGCTGGGAAATACAATCCCTCGCTTTCGCTTTGCCAGTCTATTTGCAGATGCTTAGGCAAAACTCTAGACCAATTATTTTGGGAGGAAGAAGATGAAAAATAGATTTTATTATTACCAATTATTAGATGAAAGAGAAGAGCAACTGATGAATAAAGCGGGGGCTGAAAGTTTCTATATCTCTATAGCTTTCTTGCTTTTATCTTATATGATTACAGTATTAGCACCAAGTCTTTTTAATCCGAGAATGATTCTCATCATTATCATTATTGGAACTTCTTACTTTTTCGGCCGTGCTCGAGATTTGGGTGTGAACTACTATAGTCGTTTTCATTTTACAATTATAGGGTGTTTGCTGGTAACTCTCGCTATTACGACTCTTTTGATGTTGCAGAATTATCAATTCAATATCGAAATTTATCAGCACAATCCTCTGAACGTTAAATACTTGTCTGCTTGGGCAATTACTTATGTTATTTACCTTCCTTGGGTTTTTATTGGCAATCTAGGTCTGAAGAGCTATGGCGAATGGGCTCAGAAAAAATTTGAGCAAGACATGGATGAACTGGAGAGTGGAGAATAGCTTGTTACTCTTTTCTCAATCCAGCTAAAATGTGATATAATAGTATTAATTTATGAGAAAAGAAGAAAGATTTTCATCTTTTTGCAAATAAGGAAGAAGGACAGTATATGTACCAAGATGACAGTTTAACATTGCACACAGATTTGTATCAGATTAACATGATGCAGGTTTACTTCGACCAAGGGATTCATAACAAGAAAGCGGTTTTTGAAGTTTATTTCCGCCAACAACCTTTTAAAAACGGTTATGCTGTATTTGCAGGTTTGGAACGAATTGTGAAATACCTTGAAAACTTGCGTTTCTCAGATAGCGATATTGCTTATTTGGAATCACTTGGCTATCATGGCGCCTTCTTGGAATATCTCCGTCATCTCAAGTTGGAATTGACTGTACGTTCTGCTCAAGAAGGGGATTTGGTATTTGCCAATGAACCGATTGTTCAAGTGGAAGGTCCTTTGGCTCAGTGTCAATTGGTTGAAACAGCTCTCTTGAACATCGTCAACTTTCAAACCTTGATTGCGACTAAGGCTGCTCGTATTCGTTCAGTCATTGAAGATGAGCCTTTGATGGAGTTCGGTACACGTCGTGCTCAAGAAATGGATGCAGCTATCTGGGGAACGCGCGCCGCTGTCATTGGTGGTGCCAATGGGACTAGTAATGTACGTGCTGGTAAGCTCTTTGGAATTCCTGTACTAGGGACTCACGCTCACGCCTTGGTACAAGTCTATGGGAATGACTATCAGGCTTTCAAGGCGTATGCCTCAACGCACAAAAACTGTGTCTTCCTAGTGGATACCTACGATACTCTTCGTATCGGTGTTCCAGCAGCGATTCAGGTTGCTCGTGAACTGGGTGACAAGATTAATTTTCTTGGTGTCCGCATTGATTCTGGAGATATCGCCTATATTTCTAAAAAAGTTCGTCAGCAACTGGACGAGGCAGGATTTACGGATGCCAAAATCTATGCATCCAATGACCTTGATGAAAATACCATCCTTAACCTCAAGATGCAAAAAGCTAAGATTGATGTCTGGGGTGTAGGAACTAAGCTCATCACAGCCTATGACCAACCAGCACTTGGGGCAGTATATAAGGTTGTTGCCATTGAAGATGAAAATGGTCAGATGCGCAGTACTATCAAACTTTCAAACAATGCAGAGAAGGTTTCAACACCAGGTAAGAAACAAGTTTGGCGTATCACCAGCCGTGAAAAAGGCAAGTCAGAAGGCGATTACATTACCTATGATGGTGTCGATGTTGCTAGCATGACTGAAATCAAGATGTTCCATCCAACCTATACTTACATCAAGAAAACTGTCCGTAATTTTGATGCTGTTCCTCTCTTGGTAGACATTTTCAAGGAAGGTAAGCTAGTCTATGATTTACCAAGTTTACCTGAAATTCAAGCCTATGCTCGTAAGGAATTTGACAAGCTCTGGGACGAATACAAGCGTGTTCTGAACCCACAACATTACCCTGTCGATTTGGCTCGTGATGTATGGCAAGATAAGATGGACTTGATTGATAAGATGCGTAAGGAAGCTCTAGGTGAAG
Source organism: Streptococcus infantis (assembly GCF_047464215.1). Lineage (GTDB taxonomy): Bacteria > Bacillota > Bacilli > Lactobacillales > Streptococcaceae > Streptococcus > Streptococcus infantis_P. Next base: position 163,975 of record NZ_JASHCG010000001.1, read on the forward strand.
GAGAAGAAGAATGAGTTTGCAAGAGACCATTATCCAAGAACTGGGAGTTAAACCAGTGATTGATGCCCAGGAAGAAATCCATCGTTCGATTGACTTTTTGAAAAGATACTTGAAAAAACATCCTTTTTTAAAGACATTTGTCTTAGGAATTTCTGGGGGACAGGACTCGACCTTGGCAGGACGCTTGGCTCAACTAGCCATGGAAGAAATGCGAGCTGAAACTGGTGATGATTCTTATAAATTTATAGCGGTTCGCCTGCCTTATGGAATTCAAGCAGATGAGGATGACGCTCAAAAATCCCTAGCTTTTATCCAGCCAGATGTGAGTTTGGTGGTCAATATCAAAGATTCTGTAGATGCAATGGCAGCGGCAGTAGAGGCTACTGGTAGTCCAATGTCAGACTTTAATAAAGGGAATATCAAGGCTAGAAGCCGGATGATTGCCCAATATGCACTCGCAGGAGCTCATAGTGGAGCAGTTATTGGTACTGACCATGCTGCAGAAAATGTCACAGGTTTCTTTACCAAATTTGGTGACGGCGGTGCAGATATCCTTCCTCTCTATCGCCTCAATAAACGTCAAGGAAAACAACTCTTGCAGGAACTTGGAGCTGATCCAGCCCTCTATGAGAAAGTACCAATCGCAGACCTAGAAGAAGAGAAACCAGGATTGGCAGATGAAGTAGCCTTGGGAGTCACTTACAATGAAATCGATGATTACCTCGAAGGTAAGCAAGTAAGCCAAGAAGCCCAAGCAACCATTGAAAAATGGTGGTATAAAGGCCAACACAAACGCCACTTACCAATCACAGTGTTTGATACGTTTTGGGAGTAAAAAAGTCCGGGGGACTTTTTTAGCCCGAGCCTGAAAATAAAAAAGCGAGGTTGAATTATGAAATCCATAGGTACAAAGACATTACATACTGAACGGTTGCTATTGCGACGCTTTTGTGAAACTGATGCTCAAGCCATGTTTGAAAATTGGGCTTCTAGTCTAGATAATCTAACCTATGTTACTTGGGATCCTCATCCAAATGTTGATTTTACAAAGAACTCAATAAGAACTTGGGTAGCATCCTATGACAATCCAAATTACTACAAATGGGCCATTAGTCTCAAAGAAAATCCAGAATATGTCATTGGAGATATTAGTCTGGTCAGTGTGGATGAAGAAAACTCTAGCTGTGAAGTCGGATATATCTTAGGGATGGACTACTGGGGACGAGGACTCATGACAGAAGCCTTGAAGGCAGTTTTATCATACTGTCTAGATGAGATTGGATTTGAAGAGGTTGATGCTTGCTATGTAAGTCTAAACCCAGCATCTGGTCGTGTTATGGAAAAGGCGGGTATGACTTTTTGGAAGACGATTCCAAATGCAGTTGAACGAAAAGGTTATATAGCCGATAAAATTTATTATCAAATCAAAAAATAAGATGGAAAAGAATAACTTTTCCATCTTATTTTTTGTAATATACTTTTTAATCAAAATAAAGCAAGTCTTTGCTGGTACTTGTAAAGAGGTCGAAGCCATCCTTCGTAACAACACCGCAGTCCTCGATACGAACACCGACTTTACCAGGGATATAGATACCAGGTTCAACAGAGAAGCACATGCCTTCTTCGATAACCATGTCGTTTCCTTCCATGATAGATGGGAATTCGTGGACATCCATACCGATACCATGACCGAGACGGTGATTGAAGTACTCACCATAGCCAGCTTTTTCGATAACTTCACGGGCAGCACGGTCTACTTCATGCGCAGTGACACCAGGTTTGATAAAATCAAGGGCAGCTTGTTGGGCTTCAAGAGTCAAGTTGTAAATGTCTTTCTTGAATTGGTCAGGTTTACCAACAGCGACTGTACGAGTCATATCTGATGCATAACCATTCACCATTACACCGAGGTCAAAGAGGAGAAGGGCATTGTTTTCAACCTTGTTAGCTCCAGGAATACCGTGTGGATTTGCAGCGTTATCACCTGTCAAAACCATAGTATCAAAACTCATCTCATAGCCTTCGCGTTTCATGGCAAAATCAATCTGTGCAATGATATCAGTTTCCGTATTATCAAGAGAGATATTGTCAAAACCAACTTTAACAGACTTGTCTGCATAGACACCTGCTACCATCATCTTTTGTACTTCGTCAGCTGATTTGATCAAGCGCATGCGTTGGATTAATGGAGTTAAGTTCTCAAACTCAGCAGTTTCAAAGACAGATTTCAAACCGTGGTATTTAGTTAAGATGAGATTATCAAACTCAACTGCGACACGTTTGAAATCAATCTGTGGTAAGGCGTTTTGGATTTTTTTCCAAGGGTTTTCAGAGTCCACATAACCAACGACTGGAAAAGAGACAGTGCTAGTTGCGCGCTCAACTTCAAGAGCTGGAACAAAGAGGAGTGGTTCCTGGTCAGCAAGGACAAAGAGGAACATTTGGCGTTCGTGTGGATCACTGTAAAAACCAGTGAGGTAATTGATAGTGACGGGGTCAGATACGACTGCGACGTCTAACTTTTCAGATTCGAGATATGTTACAATTTGTTGTAATTTAGACATATGTTACCTTCTTTCTACCCCTCTATTTTTGCAAAAAATAGTAGAAAATGCAAGGGAGAAGGGGAAAAGAGCTTAAAAAAATTCCAACAGCCGATGGCATGCTGGAATAGGAAGTTTAGTTGAATTCTGCCTTACTTTTCACATCGCTGTATTCTTCAGCGACTTCTTGATTGAGAATGTCCTCGTAAGCCGGAAGGACAAGATCCTGACCGTATTTCTTTTTGAGGGCAAGGGTTACTAAGCGATAGGCTAAGTTTGCATTACGGGATAAAATAGGTCCGTGGAAATAAGAACCGAAAACATTTCTATAGTGAACACCTTCACCGATTTTTTCTTCATTATTTCCATTTCCGTAAACAACCTGACCGAGCGGTTTTTGGTCATCTGAGAGGAAGGTACGGCCTTGATGATTTTCAAAACCATAATAGGTTTCATCGAATTCTTCATTATGAATTTTAATGTCACCGATAAAGCGGTTGTTGGTTTGGTTGAGTGTGTAGTGTCCCATGACACCTAGACCTTCGATACGTCTTCCAGAAGCTTCGATATAGTATTGACCCAGTAATTGGAAACCGCCACAGATAGCTAGGACGACACCATCATTTTGGATAAAGTTGCCAATGCTTTCTTTTTTAGCAGGCAAATCACCAGCAATGATGCTTTGTTCAAAGTCTTGACCACCGCCGAAAAAGGCGATGTCGTAGTGATTTTCATCGAAATCATCGTGGAGAGAAACGATGTCAACTGTAACATGAGCACCCAGCTTTTCAGCTACATACTTGAGCATAAGGATATTCCCGTTATCTCCGTAGGTATTCATGAGGTTACCATAGAGGTGGGCGATATTTAGCTGGTAAGGATAGTTGCCGTCTTTTGAGGAAAGTGAAGTATAAACCATTAGTTCATCTCCTTTCTAACAAGCTGACGATTGGCTAGTAGTTCTCGGAATTCCAGCATAGCAGTATAAGTCGCAAGGATATAAGCATGTTTGCAGTCTTGGGCTTCAATCGTTTTAAGAACTTGTTCCAGACTACTTGTTTCAGTGATTTTATCAGCTGGATAACCAGTTACTCGAAGACGACGAGCGATTTCAGAATGACGAACGCCACCGGCGTTGATTTCTGGGATATCCATGTCAGTTATCTGTTCAAAATCCGCATCCCAGATCCAGCTGGTATCAATACCGTCAGCATAGTTAGCATTGAGAAGAACAGATAGACTAAATGGGTAAGGAGCTAGCTTAATCATTTCAATAGCTTGTGTAGCACCGACAGGATTCTTGATGAGAACCAGTGTGCATTCCTTGTCACCGATATGGAAGGTTTCTTGTCGTCCAAAAACTGCACGACTCTTGTCAAAACCTTGTTTGATCAGTTGAGAATCAGCTCCGAGGTAACGGGCGATAGCAACTGCAGCCAGAGCATTGTAGATGTTGTAGAGACCACCGATTTGAATACCGTATTCTTGGCCGTCAATAACAAAACGAGAACGATTGTTAGTCAACTCAACCAATTTTGTCAGACGGTAGTCCAAGTCAGGACGCTTGCATCCACAATTATTACAGATATAAGCTCCCAAGTTAGCATAAGTATTGAGTTCATATTTCAGAATACTTTGACATTCAGGGCAGAGAATACCTTCAGTATTGTAGTGAGCCAGTTGTGCTGGACCTTTTTCCATATCGAAGCCAAAATACTGAACAGGATTTGGAATTGCAGGTTTGTAGAAAAGTGGACTATCACCGTTCAGCAGAACAGTAGCAGTAGGAACTTTTCGAATAGCATCCAAAATCATGTTGTAGGTCGTATAGATCTCACCGTAGCGGTCCATCTGATCGCGGAAGATATTAGTGATAACGAAAAGACTAGGCTGGATGTAGTCACAGATATGTGAGAGACTAGCTTCATCGATTTCAAGTACTGCTATATTTTTTCCAGTTTTTGAAGATTTTGCAGTCAAGAAAGTAGTCGTGATTCCTGTTATCATGTTGGCACCACTAGGATTAGTTAACACTTGACCATAAATTTCCTTTAGGATACCGACAGTGAGAGCGGTTGTCAAGGTTTTTCCATTGGTACCAGTTACCACAACAATCTCGTAGTTCTTCGCTAAATGTTGTAAAATATCTTTATCAAATTGAAGGGCAAGTTTTCCGGGGAGCGTACTTCCACGTCCGAGACGACTCAAAATAAAATGAGAAGAACGTCCAGCAAGGAGCCCAAAAGTAGTTTCTAATTTCATGTTTCTATTATATCATAAAAGCTGAAAAAGACAGATTTGAGATTTTAGAAAAAGAAAAACAGCCCAAGGAGGGCTGCCTGAATTAACTTAAATCGCAAACAAGTCATTCAAGTTTTCAGCCAAGGTTGGGTGAGTGAAGATTTGTTTTGTGAAGTAAGTGTATGGGATTTTGTTGTCCATAGCAACAGTAATGATGTTGATGATTTCTTGGGAACCTTCTGAGAAGATGGTTGCCCCGAGAATTTCTTTGGTTTCAGTATTAACCACAGCTTTGAAAGCTCCACGAAGGTCACCATTTACATGACCACGAGGCATAGCAGCAACAGGGATTTCCTTAACAGCGTATGGAAGTTTCAAATCAGCTGCTTGGGCTTCAGTCAAACCAACTTGTGAAAGTGCAGGCGTGATGAACATGGTGTTTGGAACATTGAGACGGTCTTCAAGTGTGTAGCTGCCATCACCAGCAAGGTAGCTGTAGACAACACGGAAGTCATCAAGTGAAATGTAAGTGAATTGAAGTCCACCATTGACATCTCCAACTGCAAAGACACCAGGAACGTTTGTTTGACAGTGTTTGTCCACCTTAATCGCACCACGTTCAGTTAGTTCAATATCTGTATTTTCAAGTTGAAGTGGTTCTACATTTGGTTTACGTCCAGTTGCGTAGAGAAGGGCATCGAAACGGTAGGTTTCATTCTCTGTCACGACAAGAACTTGGTCACCATCGTTTTTGATTTCAGTAGTATGGATATTTTGAAGGAGTTCAATGCCGTCTTCTTCCATGTATTGTTTAGCAAGAGCTGCGATAGAAGGTTCAGCACGAGGCAAGAAAGTATCCAGAGCATCTAGGACTGTTACCTTACTTCCAAGTTTGTTGAAAAGACCAGCAAATTCAAGACCAATATTACCACCACCAAGAATTCCAAGTTTTTCTGGTAATTTGTCTAAGTTTTGGATACCTGTTGAGTCAAAGACGTTTTTGCTTGTAGCAAGTCCTGGAATTGGCAAGACGTTTGAAATAGCACCAGTGTTGATGACGATAGTTTCAGCAGTCAATTCTTGTTTTTCCTCACCAGCTTGGATTTCGATGACTTTATTTGAAAGGAAGTGAGCTTCCGCATCAAAGATATCGACGCCTGTACCAGCAACAGTCGCATAGTTTTTACCATTGAGGCGTGTAGTAACCGTATTTTTAGTAGCCATGACTTGATCAAATGACAAGTCTTTTTCAGCAGCAACTAACAAGGTTTTAGTTGGGATACAACCGATATTGATACAAGTACCGCCGTACATCGCCTTACTACGTTCGATAAGGGCAACCTTTTTACCAGCTGAAGCTAGTTTTCCAGCAAGCGTTTTACCTGCCTTACCAAAACCAATGACAATTAAATCGTATGTTAACATTTTTATTCCTCCTGTTCGAATTTCATTCTAGCATAAGAAAAAAACTTTTGCACAAATCTGCTACGGAAAATCATTTCAGGAACCGAATGCTCTAACAAATACTTTTTGAGTGAAGCAAATCGATAGAAAAATCGTTTACATGATTTAATCAGGAGGTTAGACTATCTTTTGACCCTCTCTTGTGTTATACTAGATAAGTTGCAAAAAAGCAGTACTTTTCTTTAGTGGAAAAGAAGCAACACGGTCTTTCATAAAAGATATGAAAGTACGTCATGACAAGAAAAGTATAAACTAAGCGCTATAGGATGGCTTCGCACCATCTTTAGAAAGAAGAATAACGTGAAATTTAATGAATTTAATCTTTCTGCTGATTTATTGGCAGAAATTGAAAAAGCAGGATTTGTAGAAGCAAGTCCTATCCAAGAGCAAACCATTCCTTTGGCTCTTGAAGGAAAAGATGTTATCGGACAAGCCCAAACTGGTACAGGAAAAACTGCTGCCTTTGGCTTGCCAACCCTTGAAAAAATTCGTACAGAAGAAGCAACCATTCAAGCTTTGGTCATTGCACCAACCCGAGAACTAGCTGTGCAAAGTCAGGAAGAACTCTTCCGCTTTGGTCGAAGCAAGGGTGTAAAAGTCCGTTCTGTTTATGGTGGTTCAAGTATCGAAAAACAAATCAAGGCTCTTAAATCAGGTGCTCATATCGTAGTTGGAACACCAGGTCGTCTCCTAGATTTGATCAAACGCAAGTCCTTGAAATTGCAAGATATTGAAACTCTTATTCTTGATGAAGCGGACGAAATGCTTAACATGGGCTTCCTTGAAGACATCGAAGCCATTATCTCTCGTGTCCCAGAAAATCGTCAAACCTTGCTCTTTTCAGCAACTATGCCTGAAGCTATCAAACGTATCGGGGTTCAGTTCATGAAAGAACCTGAGCATGTGAAGATTGCGGCTAAAGAGTTGACAACTGAACTAGTTGATCAGTACTATATCCGTGTCAAGGAACAAGAAAAATTTGACACCATGACTCGTCTTATGGATGTTGAACAACCTGAGTTGTCTATTGTCTTTGGTCGTACCAAACGTCGTGTGGATGAATTGACTCGTGGACTTAAAATCCGTGGCTTCCGTGCAGAAGGGATTCATGGAGACCTTGACCAAAACAAACGTCTTCGTGTCCTTCGTGATTTTAAAAATGGTAACCTTGATGTCCTAGTAGCTACAGACGTTGCAGCACGTGGTTTGGATATCTCAGGTGTGACTCATGTCTATAACTACGACATTCCACAAGATCCAGAGAGCTATGTTCACCGTATTGGTCGTACAGGTCGTGCTGGGAAGTCAGGTCAATCGATTACTTTCGTAGCACCAAATGAGATGGGCTACCTCCAAATCATCGAAAACTTGACCAAGAAACGCATGAAGGGCTTGAAACCTGCGACAGCAGAAGAAGCCTTCCAAGCTAAAAAGCATGTTGCACTTAAGAAAATTGAACGTGACTTTGCCGATGAGACTGTTCGTGGTAACTTTGATAAATTCGCAAAAGATGCCCGTAAATTGGCAGCTGAATTCAGCCCAGAAGAATTGGCAATGTACATCCTAAGTTTGACAGTTCAGGATCCAGATAGTCTTCCAGAAGTTGAAATTGCGCGTGAGAAACCACTGCCATTTAAACCATCAGGTAATGGCTTCGGTGGTAAAGGCAAGGGAGGACGTCGTGGTGAGGATCGTCGAGATCGTGATCGCCGTCGCGACAATCGTCGTGGTGAACGTCGAGATGATTTCAAAAAAGGTGGTCGCAAAAACGACCGCTTTGAGAAGGAAAAACGTTACCGTAAGGATAATAAAAAACCACGCAATACTTCAAGCGAGAAGAAAACTGGTTTTGTAATCCGTAACAAGGGCGATAAATAATAAAAAAAGCGGTTCACTGAGGTGGATCGCTTTTAATATATAAGGAGACCGAGAGTCAAGAAAAGTTTAATACGAGAAAATAGATTTATATATTTGATATCTTATAATATTATATTATCAAAAATTTAGGAACCTGTCAACAAGAAAATTGAAAAAAATATAAAAAATTGCAAATGTAAGAGAATTGCAATTCAATAAACAATTTTCAGATAATTATTGAAATAATGGCCATTTTATGATATAATCGAAGCGATTGAATACGAGGTGAAAAATGGCACATTTATTAGAAAAAACGAGAAAAATTACGTCTATCCTGAAGCGTGCGGAGGAGAAATTACAAGATGATCTTCCATATAATGCCATCACACGCCAATTAGCGGATATTATTGATTGCAACGCTTGTATTGTTAACAGTAAGGGGCGTTTGTTGGGCTACTTTATGCGCTATAAAACAAACACCGATCGTGTAGAGCAGTTCTTCCAAACAAAGATTTTCCCTGAGGACTATATCCAAGGGGCAAATATGATCTACGATACGGAGGCCAACCTCCCTGTGGAACATGATTTGACTATTTTCCCAATTGAAAGTCGCTCAGACTTCCCAGATGGTTTAACAACTATTGCTCCAATCCATGTTTCTGGGATTCGTTTGGGATCTTTGATTATCTGGCGTAATGATAAGAAATTCGAAGATGAGGATTTGATTCTTGTTGAGATTGCTAGTACGGTGGTTGGTATCCAGCTTTTGAACTTTCAACGTGAAGAAGACGAGAAAAATATCCGTCGTCGTACAGCCGTAACAATGGCAGTCAATACTCTTTCTTACTCTGAGTTACGAGCAGTATCAGCTATTTTGGGTGAATTGAATGGCAATGAAGGACAATTAACTGCATCAGTCATTGCAGACCGTATCGGTATTACGCGCTCTGTGATTGTCAATGCCCTTCGAAAACTCGAATCAGCAGGAATTATTGAAAGTCGTTCACTGGGGATGAAGGGAACTTATCTTAAGGTCTTGATCCCAGATATCTTTGAAGAAGTGAAAAAGAGGGACTATTAATGGCTAAGGCTTTAATTTCGATTGACTATACAGAAGATTTTGTAGCGGATTATGGAAAATTGACAGCAGGAGCTCCTGCTCAAGAAATATCAGAAGCAATCAATCAGGTAACTAGATTAGCATTTGACCGTGGAGATTATATTTTCTTTACCATTGATGCTCATGAGGAAAATGATGTCTTTCATCCAGAAAGTAAACTATTTCCCCCTCATAACCTTATTGGGACTAGTGGGCGTAATCTATATGGTAAGTTAGCTGAATTTTATCAGGAACAGGCCCAGGATAGTCGTGTTTTCTGGATGGATAAACGTCACTATTCGGCTTTTTCTGGCACAGATTTGGATATCCGTCTGAGAGAGCGTCGCGTGGATACAGTCATCTTAACAGGTGTTCTGACAGATATCTGTGTATTGCATACGGCTATTGATGCCTATAATCTTGGGTATCAGATAGAAGTTGTTAAGCCAGCAGTCGCATCCATTTGGCCTGAAAATCACCAGTTTGCACTTGGACATTTTAAGAATACATTAGGAGCGAAACTCCTTGATGAAAACCTAGTTGAAATCAAAGAATAATGTATTCAAAAAATCTGAAAAAAATCTGAAAAAAGTGTTGACAAAGTTTGTGAAAGTTGATATACTAGTAAAGTAATCGACGCGGGGATGGCGGAATTGGCAGACGCGCAGGACTAAGGATCCTGTGACCGCTTTAGGTCGTGAGGGTTCAAGTCCCTCTCTCCGCATAGGAAAAGAGTTAGCTTTGGCTAGCTCTTTATTTTTTTATCAAAATGAGGGCAAAGATTTTGCTCTTTTTTTGTGATTTCATAAACATTTCATATTTGAATATTATAATGGTTTTACAAATATGGAGGTGCTATATGAATCCCACTCAAAGAGCTTGGGCTTACGTCAGCAGAAAACGACTGAGAAGTCTCATATTATTCTTGATTCTATTTGTCTTATTGGCTGGAATATCGGCTTGTCTGACGCTTATGAAGTCCAACAAAACAGTAGAAAATAATCTCTATCGCTCATTGAATACGTCTTTTTCTATTAAAAGAATAGAAGCAGATCAGACTTTTCAACTGTCTCAACTAGATGACCTTAAAAAGATAAAGGGTCTTGAGAAGATTTCACCTGAGCTAGAAACAATAGCCAAGTTGACTGACAAAGAAGTCGTTACTGGAGAACAAAGTATCCAAAGGGATGATTTGACAGAGGCTGAAAAAAATCTTATCAGTTTGATTGCATTAGAAGACTCTTCCAAGGATGTTTCTTTTACAAGTTCCGCCTTTACCCTTAAGGAAGGAAGACATCTACAAAAAGGAGATAACCAGAAAATATTAGTCCACGAGGAATTGGCTAAGAAGAATAACTTAAAACTTGGGGATAAGATTAGTCTAAATCCTGGTCAAGTAGAAGGAAATAATGGACAAAGGCTAGATTATGAAATCGTCGGTATTTTCTCAGGTCAGAAGCAAGAGAAATTTACCGGTCTCTCATCAGACTTTAGTGAAAACACGGTCTATACAGACTACGAAAGTAGCCAAAGTCTTCTTGGAAATAAGGAAGCTCAAGTTACTGCCGCTCGTTTCTTTCTAGAAAATCCAAAAGATATGGATAGAATCATTCAAGAGGTTGAAAAGTTATCTCCTGAAACGAAAGGTTACCAAGTCGAGAAGGAAAATAAGGCTTTTGAACAAATCAAGGATTCAGTTTCGACCTTCCAAACCTTCCTACAGATCTTCCTCTATGGTATTATGATTGCTGGTGTAGGAGCGCTGATCTTGGTCTTGTCCCTTTGGTTACGAGAGCGAGTCTACGAGGTTGGTATTTTATTGGCACTAGGTAAAGGGAAAGTAGCAATCTTTAGCCAATTCTGCCTGGAAGTCATCATAGTTTCATTGGCATCTATTCTGCCTGCATTTGTGGCTGGAAATGCCATTACTTCCTATCTCTTGAAGACTGTGCTAGCAAGTGGCGACCAAGCTGCCCTACAAGATACGCTAGCAAAAGCAACGAATCTTTCAACAAGTCTTTTATCATTTGGAGAATCTTATATCTTCCTACTTATCATCAGCTGCTTGTCAGTTGCACTTTGTTTCCTATTTTTATTTAGAAAATCACCGAAAGAAATTTTATCATCCATCAGTTAATAAAGGAGAAATCATGACTTTACTACAATTACAAGATCTTACTTATCGTTATAAGAACACTGCAGAAGCAGTATTATATAAAATCAATTACGATTTTGAACCAGGCAAGTTTTATAGTATTATCGGAGAATCAGGAGCTGGAAAATCCACACTCTTGTCTCTATTAGCAGGACTTGATAGTCCAGTCGAAGGTGCTATCCTATTTGAAGGCAAGGATATTCGTGAACAAGGATATTCTTATCACCGAATGCACCATATCTCTTTGGTTTTCCAAAACTATAACTTGATTGATTATCTTTCTCCATTGGAAAATATCCGCTTGGTCAATAAAAAAGCTAGCAAGGATACCCTTCTTGAACTTGGTTTAGATGAAAGTCAAATCAAGAGGAATGTTCTCCAATTATCAGGTGGACAGCAACAACGGGTTGCCATTGCTCGTAGCCTTGTATCGGAAGCACCAGTGATTTTAGCAGATGAACCGACAGGAAACTTGGATCCTAAGACTGCTGGGGATATCATCGATTTGCTCAAATCTCTTGCTGAGAAAACAGGCAAGTGTGTGATCGTTGTGACCCACAGCAAGGAAGTAGCACAAGCATCAGATATTACACTGGAATTGAAGGATAAGAAACTGACTGAAATAAGAACAAACAGTAACTAAAACTTTTAAACATATTAAAAACGGAAGTAAATCTAGAAAGGAATCTTATGTTACACAACGCATTTGCCTATGTCACAAGAAAATTTTTTAAGTCGCTTGTGATCTTTCTTATCATTCTCTTGATGGCTAGTTTGAGTTTGGTCGGCTTGTCTATCAAGGGTGCGACAGCCAAGGCTTCTCAAGAAACCTTTAAAAATATCACCAATAGTTTCTCCATGCAAATCAACCGTAGGGTCAACCAAGGAACTCCACGTGGTGCGGGGAATATCAAGGGTGAAGATATTAAAAAAATTACTGAGAATAAGGCCATTGAATCCTACATCAAACGGATCAATGCTATCGGTGATTTGACAGGCTATGAACTGATTGAAACGCCTGAAACCAAGAAAAATCTAACTGCAGATCGAGCTCAACGTTTTGGAAGTAGCTTGATGATCACAGGAGTTAATGATTCGGCTAAAGAAGACAAGTTTGTGTCAGGCTCTTACAAACTGGTCGAAGGTGAGCATTTAACAAACGATGACAAATACCAAATTCTCATGCACAAAGACTTGGCTGAAAAACATGGCTGGAAGGTAGGGGATAAGGTTAAACTTAACTCTAATATCTACGATGCCGATAATGAAAAAGGAGCCAAGGAAACAGTAGAAGTAACTATTAAAGGACTTTTTGATGGACATAATAAATCTGCTGTAACCTACTCACAAGAACTTTATGAGAATACAGCTATCACAGATATTCACACAGCAGCCCAACTCTATGGTTATACAGAAGATACAGCTATTTATGGCGATGCTACCTTCTTTGTGGCTGGAGATAAGAACTTAGATAGTGTCATGCAAGAATTAGGGTCTATCAACGGCATCAACTGGAAGATGTATAGCTTGATTAAGAGTTCATCTAACTATCCTGCCCTCGAACAATCTATCTCAGGCATGTACAAGATGGCTAATCTTCTCTTCTGGGGTAGCTTGAGCTTCTCTGTTCTCCTACTTGGTCTCTTACTGACACTTTGGATCAATGCCCGTCGCAAAGAAGTGGGAATTCTCCTTTCAATTGGTCTAAAACAAGCAAGTATTTTAGGTCAATTTATCACAGAAGCAGTTATGATTGCTATTCCAGCGCTGATCTCAGCTTACTTCCTAGCCAACTATACTGCTCGTGCCATTGGAAATACTGTTCTTGCAAATGTCACATCAGATGTGGCCAAGCAGGCAAGTAGGGCAGCCCAAGCTTCCAATCTCGGTGGTGGTGCAGAAGTTGACGGCTTTAGTAAAACACTTTCTAGTCTTGATATTTCCATTCAACCATCAGACTTTGCTATCGTTTTTGTTCTTGGATTGGTACTGGTAGTACTTGTTATGGCACTTGCTTCAAGCAATCTCCTCTTTAAGCAACCAAAAGAACTTTTGATAGACGGTGAATAAGAATCGTGCTACCTATTCTCTTTCAAATGAGATATAATATAGGTAGCATTTTTGATAGAAAAGGATTTATATGAAAATTCTAATTGTAGAAGATGAAGACATGATTCGTGAGGGAATTAGTGATTACTTGACGGATTGTGGCTATGAAACCATTCAGGCAGCAGATGGCCTTGAGGCCTTAGAACAATTTTCTCATCATCAGGTTGCCTTGGTTCTCCTAGATATTCAAATGCCTAAACTCAATGGTTTAGAGGTTTTGTCAGAAATCCGAAAAAGCAGTCAAGTTCCGGTCTTGATGCTAACAGCTTTTCAGGATGAGGAGTATAAGATGAGCGCCTTTGCCTCACTAGCAGATGGGTATCTTGAAAAGCCTTTTTCCCTATCTCTGTTGAAGGTTCGGGTGGATGCTATTTTTAAACGTTATTATGATACCGGTCGTAGCTTTACCTATAAGGATACCAAGGTCGATTTTGACAGTTATAGTGCCACAGTGGCCGGCCAAAATGTTCCTGTGAATGCAAAAGAATTGGAAATCCTAGACTATCTAGTTAAAAATGAAGGTCGTGCTTTGACTAGAGCTCAGATTATCGATGCTGTATGGAAATTGACAGATGAAGTACCTTTCGATCGTGTTATTGACGTTTACATCAAGGAATTACGGAAAAAATTGGATTTAGACTGTATTCTTACCGTGCGCAATGTTGGTTATAAATTGGAGAGAAAATGAGACGTTCAGGTTTATTTAAAAAGATTTTTATCTATACCTTCTCGGTATTTTCTACCTTGGTCATTTGTTTGCATTTGGCCATCTATTTCCTCTTTCCTCCGACCTATCTAAGTCATCGTCAGGAGAGCATCGGGCAAAAGGCTACAGAAATTGCTCAAACTCTCCAAGGAAAGGACAGACAAGCTATTCAGGAAGTCCTTGAACTTTATTCTCAAAGTAGCGATATTAAGGGAGCCATCAAGGGAGAAATGACCCAGGACAAGTTGGAGGTCAAGGATAATCTTCCCATTGATAAAGAACGACAGACGGCTTCTTTGGTTATTGAGGAAAGAGAAGTTCAAACTAAGGATGGTCAGACGATGACCTTACAGTTTTTAGCTTCTATGGATTTGCAGAAAGAAGCAGAAGACATCAGTCTTCAATTTCTGCCTTATACTTTATTAGCGTCTTTCATCATTTCGCTCCTCATCGCCTTTATCTATGCTAGGACTATTGTTGCACCGATTTTGGAAATCAAACGAGTGACTCGACGGATGATGGATTTGGATACAGAAGTGAGGTTGCGCGTGGATTCTAAGGATGAAATTGGCGATCTTAAAGAACAAATCAACAGCCTTTATCAGCATCTCTTGACAGTCATTGCGGATTTGCATGAGAAAAATGAAGCCATCCTCCAGTTAGAAAAGATGAAGGTCGAGTTTTTACGAGGTGCTTCCCATGAACTGAAAACACCTCTAGCTAGTCTGAAGATTCTTCTGGAGAATATGAAAGCCAATATTGGACGCTATAAAGATCGGGACCATTATTTGGGAGTTTCTTTGGGGATCGTAGATGATTTGAGTCATCATGTTCAGCAAATCCTATCCCTTTCTTCGGTACAGGAACTGCGAGATAAGAAGGAAGAAATCAATCTTCTGGATATGACCAATCTTCTATTGAAGGACTATGACTTATTAGCCAAAGAGAGAGAAATCTCAGTTGAGAACCAGCTAACTGATCAGCACGTTTATCTAAATCCTTCAGTACTCAAGCTGATTCTTTCAAATCTGATCAGTAATGCTGTGAAACACTCTGTCCAAGGAGGTTATCTAAAAATTGGAGTAAAAGATGGCTGGATATTTATTGAGAACAGTTGTACACTTGAGGAACAAGATAAATTTGAACAATCCTTTGCGGTTTCTAGTCGACAAAGTAAGGGAGCTGGCTTGGGACTATTCGTCGTCAAAAGTTTATTAGAAAACGAAGAAATTGACTATCATTTTGAAAGAGACGATGATAACCTAGCATTTTTCATGAAGCTACCACAGACCGAGCCGGAAGTGATTAAGAAAGGGTTTACATCAATCTGATTGGAAGAAATTCAATCTAAAGTATGGGAAAAACTAGCTTTTTTTGCTAAAAAGTGATAAAATGAACAATGTAAATGGGATATCCCATAAAAATATACAGGAGGCCTGATAAAATGGCAATCGTTTCAGCAGAAAAATTTGTCCAAGCAGCTCGTGACAACGGTTATGCAGTTGGTGGATTTAACACAAACAACCTTGAGTGGACTCAAGCTATCTTGCGTGCAGCAGAAGCTAAACAAGCTCCAGTTTTGATCCAAACTTCAATGGGTGCTGCTAAATACATGGGTGGTTACAAAGTTGCTCGCAACTTGATCGCTAACCTTGTTGAATCAATGGGTATCACTGTACCAGTAGCTATCCACCTTGACCACGGTCACTACGAAGATGCACTTGAGTGTATTCAAGTTGGTTATACTTCAGTTATGTTTGACGGTTCACACCTTCCAGTTGAAGAAAACCTTGAAAAAGCTCGTAAAGTTGTAGAATTTGCTCACGCAAATGGTGTATCAGTAGAAGCTGAAGTTGGAACTATCGGTGGTGAAGAAGACGGAATCATCGGTGACGGTGAATTGGCTCCAATTGAAGACGCTAAAGCAATGGTTGCAACTGGTATCGACTTCTTGGCAGCTGGTATCGGTAACATCCACGGTCCTTACCCAGCAAACTGGAAAGGTCTTCACCTTGACCACTTGCAAAAATTGACTGAAGCTGTACCAGGATTCCCAATCGTATTGCACGGTGGTTCAGGTATTCCTGATGAGCAAATCCAAGCAGCTATCAAACTTGGTGTTGCTAAAGTTAACGTTAACACTGAATGCCAAATCGCATTCGCTAACGCAACTCGTAAATTTGCTCGTGACTACGAAGCAAACGAAGCAGAATACGACAAGAAGAAACTCTTCGACCCACGTAAATTCTTGGCTGACGGTGTAAAAGCTATCCAAGCATCAGTTGAAGAACGTATCGACGTATTTGGTTCAGAAGGTAAAGCTTAATCTAGCTTAACCATATAAAACAGAAACCTACCCATTGGGTGGGTTTTTTGTGTTTACAGAAAACTATTAAACCAGAATATTGGATTAAAACCATTATTTTATGAGAGAAATCTCTAATTTCATAATCTGTAGGCAAACGCTTGCATTCCATTTTTTATTAGACTATAATAGGTTGGTATAAAGCCTTTTGTAATAATAAAATGTAGAAGGTTTAGAAAGTAAGGATTTAGAATATTTGTAGTCAATAATACAATATTGCTCTTCCTTACCATAGGGAGATAGATATGGCAATGATAGAAGTGGAACATCTTCAGAAAAATTTTGTGAAGACGGTCAAGGAGCCAGGTTTGAAGGGGGCTTTGCGCTCCTTTATTCATCCTGAAAAGCAGACCTTTGAAGCGGTCAAGGATTTGACCTTTGAGGTTCCAAAAGGACAAATTTTAGGCTTTATTGGGGCAAATGGTGCTGGAAAGTCGACAACCATCAAAATGCTGACCGGGATTTTAAAGCCGACATCTGGTTTTTGCCGGATTAACGGCAAAATTCCGCAAGACAATCGCCAAGATTATGTCAAGGATATTGGGGTTGTTTTTGGACAACGGACCCAGCTATGGTGGGATTTGGCTCTGCAAGAGACCTACACGGTCTTGAAAGAGATTTACGATGTGCCAGATTCGCTCTTTCATAAGCGAATGGACTTTTTGAATGAAGTCTTGGATTTGAAGGACTTTATCAAGGATCCCGTGCGAACTCTTTCATTGGGTCAACGGATGCGGGCGGACATCGCGGCTTCCTTGCTTCACAATCCCAAGGTTCTCTTTTTAGATGAGCCGACTATTGGTTTGGATGTTTCGGTCAAGGACAACATTCGTCGCGCCATTACCCAGATCAATCAAGAGGAAGAAACAACCATTCTCTTGACCACTCACGATCTGAGTGACATTGAGCAACTTTGTGATCGGATTTTTATGATTGATAAGGGGCAGGAGATTTTTGATGGAACGGTGAGCCAGCTCAAGGAGACCTTTGGCAAGATGAAGACTCTATCCTTTGAATTAGTGCCAGGGCAAAGTCATCTCGCTTCTCACTATGAAGGCCTACCTGATATGTCTATTGATAGACAAGGAAATAGCCTCAACATTGAATTTGATAGTTCACGCTACCAGTCGGCGGACATTATCAAGCAAACCCTGTCTGATTTTGAAATCCGCGATTTGAAGATGGTGGATACGGATATAGAGGATATTATCCGTCGCTTCTATCGAAAGGAGCTCTAAGATGGTCAAATTGTGGAGACGTTATAAACCCTTTATCAATGCAGGTGTTCAGGAATTGATTACCTATCGAGTCAACTTTATTCTCTATCGGATTGGCGATGTCATGGGGGCTTTTGTGGCTTTTTATCTTTGGAAGGCTGTCTTTGACTCATCGCAGGAGTCCTTGATTCAGGGTTTCAGTATGGCAGATATCACCCTCTACATCATCATGAGTTTTGTGACCAATCTTCTGACTAGATCAGACTCGTCCTTTATGATTGGGGAGGAGGTCAAGGATGGTTCCATTATTATGCGATTGTTGCGACCAGTGCATTTTGCAGCCTCCTATCTTTTCACTGAGCTTGGTTCCAAGTGGTTGATTTTTATCTCTGTTGGACTTCCATTTTTAAGTGTCATTGTGCTGATGAAAATCTTATCTGGACAAGGAATCGTAGAAATGTTGGGCTTAACTGTTCTTTATCTTTTTAGCTTGACGCTGGCATACCTGATTAATTTTTTCTTTAATATCTGTTTTGGGTTTTCAGCTTTTGTGTTTAAAAATCTATGGGGTTCCAATCTCCTCAAAACTTCCATAGTGGCTTTTATGTCTGGAAGTTTGATTCCTTTGGTTTTCTTTCCAAAGGTTGTTGCAGATATTCTGTCCTTCCTGCCTTTTTCATCCTTGATTTACACTCCGGTCATGATTATCGTTGGGAAATACGATACCAATCAGATTCTTCAGGCGCTTTTGGTACAGTTTTTCTGGCTCTTAGTGATGGTGGGCTTGTCTCAGTTGATTTGGAAACGAGTCCAGTCATTCATTACCATTCAGGGAGGTTAGTATGAAAAAATATCAACGTATGCATCTGATTTTTATCAGACAATACATCAAACAAATCATGGAATACAAGGTGGATTTTGTGGTTGGTGTGCTGGGAGTTTTTCTAACTCAAGGCTTGAACCTCTTGTTTCTCAATGTCATTTTTCAACACATTCCATCACTAGAAGGTTGGACTTTTCAAGAAATCGCCTTTATCTATGGATTTTCCTTGATTCCCAAGGGACTGGACCATCTCTTTTTTGACAATCTCTGGGCGTTAGGGCAACGCTTGGTGCGAAAAGGTGAGTTTGACAAGTATCTGACTCGTCCTATCAATCCTCTCTTTCACATCCTCGTTGAGACCTTTCAGATTGATGCCTTGGGCGAACTATTGGTCGGTGGAATTTTACTAGCGACAACTGTATCAAGCATTGCTTGGACTCTTCCCAAATTCCTGCTTTTCCTAGTCTGCATTCCTTTTGCGACCTTGATTTATACTTCCTTGAAAATCGCGACAGCCAGCATCGCTTTTTGGACCAAGCAGTCAGGAGCAATGATTTACATTTTCTATATGTTTAATGATTTTGCCAAGTACCCGATTTCTATATACAATTCACTTCTTCGTTGGTTGATCAGTTTTATCGTTCCTTTCGCCTTTACGGCCTACTATCCTGCCAGCTATTTCTTGCAGGACAAGGATGGGCTCTGGAATATTGGTGGTTTGATTCTGATTTCTCTTATCTTCTTTTGCATCTCTTTAAAACTTTGGGACAGGGGGTTAGATGCCTACGAAAGTGCTGGTTCGTAAGAGGTAAAGTAGGACTAAAATCAAGAAAGGAACTTATGATGTTTGTAATTGAAGAAGTCAAGGATGATAATCAAAAAATGGCAGCTGTCGCTGATGTTTTAAAGGATTTGCCAGAATGGTTTGGAATTCCAGAAAGTACGCAAGCCTATATCGAAGGAGCCAAGGACTTGCAAGTGTGGGCTGCCTATCAGGAGAGTGATTTAACTGGCTTTGTAAGCTTGTCCTATTCTAGTGAAGATTGTGCAGAGATTGATTGTCTCGGAGTAAAAAAGGCTCATCAAGGTAGAGGAATTGGGAGCCAATTACTTGCTACTTTAGAAAGTGAAGCACGCAAAAAAGTCGACTATTTGCAGGTAAAAACTGTGGCAGAAGGTTCTAACAAGGATTATGACCGAACCAATATCTTTTATCGCAGTCTTGGCTTTAAAAAACTAGAGATTTTTCCGCAACTTTGGGGACCTCAGAATCCTTGTCAGATTTTGATTAAAAAGATAGGTTAAGAATCTCTTGACATCCGTCCTTATAGTGCTATACTATAAGTGGAATCGCCGATTTAGCTCAGTTGGTAGAGCACCGCACTCGTAACGCGAAGGTCACAGGTTCGATCCCTGCAATCGGCATTTTAGAAATGTAAAGAAAGACAAAGAAAATTCAAAATGTTTATTTGAAGGCCATTATCACAAGTTGATTTTTAAAAATAATTTAGTATTTTATTTGAAAAAAACAGTAAAAAGCGCAAAAAATCACTTCCTGTGCTACACTGTAATTGAAAATTTTTTATTTTGGGCGTTAGAACTGTTTCCTCAGTCCTAGCGCCTTTTCTTTTTGATAAGTTTGTTTGGTGGAGAAATGATTCTGATACTCAATGAAAATCAAAGAGCAAAGTAGGAAACTAGGGAACTAGCCGCAGGTTGCTCAAAGCACTGCTTTGAGGTTGCAGATGAAACTGACGAAGTCAGCTCAAAACACTGTTTTGAGGTTGCAGATGAAACTGACGAAGTCAGTAACATATATACGGCAAGGCGACGTTGACGCAGTTTGAAGAGATTTTCGAAGAGTATGAGAATCTTATGGGCGCAAGCAATGATGGCTTTCATCTTGCTTCCTCTTTGGGAAATTCGATTGTAAAAAGAAGAAAAAGCTGGATCCTTAGAATTTGCTGCAATCAATCCCGACATGGTCAAAGCTTGCTTGATATATCGATTTCCTTGCGTGATGTGTGAGGATTTCTTAATGCCAGCACTTTCATAAGACTGTTGAGCATAGTCGGCCGAATAAACCTTTTTGAAGCGCCCTTTTCCAACACATTGCAGAATTGTCCCGCGCTTGATTTCAGTATGGATAGTTTGAGGAGTTTTTCCAAGTAGAGAGGCAATTTCTCTATTTGATTTCCCTTCCTTTTTCCATCGTTCGATTAAGCGACGGCTATCGATTGTCAAATGTTTGGCTTTTGTAGTATAATAGCTTTGAATCTCTGTGCCTTTCTTGTGTTTGTGGTTGAACAGCAAGTATAACACAGAGCTGTTTTCTTATGCCTATAAGAGCTTTCATGTGACAAGAGGACCCCTTGAAGCTGTTTTGTCAGCTAAAGCAAGGCTAGTCTTAGCCTTGGACACCAGCTTAACATCATCAAGCCTCATATCAAATGAAATCGGGTACTAGCTATAAGTTAGTTGAAGCATCTAATTTTTAGGAGAGCTGGATGGCTAACTTCATTATAGAACTTTCAGTAAAGCAAAAATCATAAAAAGTATAATAAAATTTTCTGAAAATAATTGACAAGAGCTAAATTTTCTTGTAAAATAAGAAAAAATTAAATACAACACCGAATGAAGTTTAATAGAAGTGGAAAATCGTTTGATTTTTCATGACTGTAAATGGACGGAACTCTGGAGAGACCGTAAAGGCACCGAAGGGGCAAGGCAGGCAACTGCTCAAACTCTCAGGTAAAAGGACAGAGCAATGATAGAGCGCTTTTTAGCATTTATCGATGCATTCCAGAGTACATGTTTTTAACATGTACTCTTTCTTTTGGGGTTGAATAGATAGGAGAATGGTATGTTAAATTTGCTAAAAGAGCTGGATGCTCTGGTATGGGGACCACCCCTTTTGATCTTATTGGTTGGTACAGGAATATATTTAACTCTTCGTTTAGGACTCTTACAAATTTTGCGTCTTCGTAAGGCCTTCCAGCTTATTTTTACCAAAGACAAGGGACATGGTGATGTTTCCAGCTTTGCTGCCTTGTGTACAGCCCTAGCAGCAACTGTTGGTACAGGAAATATCATCGGGGTCGCAACGGCTATCAAGGTTGGAGGACCAGGGGCTCTTTTTTGGATGTGGGTGGCTGCTTTCTTTGGAATGGCAACCAAGTATGCAGAAGGACTACTTGCTATCAAATATCGAACCAAGGATGATCATGGTGCGGTAGCAGGAGGACCGATGCACTATATCCTTCTAGGGATGGGCGAAAAATGGCGTCCCCTTGCAATCTTCTTTGCTGTAGCTGGAGTACTAGTTGCACTTTTAGGGATTGGTACTTTTACCCAGGTGAATTCCATTACAGAATCCGTGCAAAATACGGCTAGTATTGATCCGACAATTACTGCACTTGTTTTATCTATTTTCGTAGGGATCGCAGTCTTTGGTGGGCTCAAGTCTATTTCTAAGGTGTCAACTACAGTTGTTCCCTTTATGGCTATTGTCTATATCTTGGGAACTTTGACAGTCATCTTCTTTAATATCGAGAAACTCCCTGCAACTCTGGCCTTGGTCTTTACATCAGCTTTTAGTCCAGTGGCTGCAGTAGGAGGCTTTGCAGGAGCCAGTATCCGAACTGCTATTCAAAATGGTGTGGCGCGTGGTGTCTTCTCAAACGAGTCGGGATTGGGTTCAGCTCCCATTGCGGCTGCGGCAGCTAAGACCAACGAACCGGTGGAGCAGGGTTTGATTTCCATGACAGGGACCTTTATTGATACCTTGATTATCTGTACATTGACTGGTTTGACAATCTTGGTGACTGGGGTTTGGAATGGTAATTTAGATGGTGTTGCTCTAACTCAGTCAGCTTTTTCTACAGTATTTTCTTTCTTTGGACCTGCTCTTCTAACAATCTTCTTGGTACTCTTTGCCTTTACTACGATTTTGGGATGGAACTATTACGGAGAGCGTTGTTTTGAGTTTCTTTTTGGCGTTCGCTTTATCTGGCTTTATCGTGTTGTCTTTGTACTCATGGTCTTGCTGGGAGGATTTATCGAGCTGGATATGGTCTGGGTCATTGCGGATATTGTTAATGCCCTCATGGCTCTACCAAACTTGATTGCACTCTTAGCCTTATCACCAGTTGTTATCGCTGAGACTAAGAAGTATTTTGATAAATAATGTATGGTTGATATTCCCATTTATAGATAAGACTAGCATCTGTTTGTGAGATGCTAGTTTTTTCACTACTAGGGCTAGTCTTTTATTTTATACTCAATGAAAATCAAAGAGCAAACTAGGAAACTAGCCGCAGGTTGCTCAAAGCACTGCTTTGAGGTTGTGGATAGAACTGACGAAGTCAGTAACATATATACGGCAAGGCGACGTTGACGCGGTTTGAAGAGATTTTCGAAGAGTATTATGTCATAAGATGAATGAAATTCAAGAGTACCTCTTTTATGATATTCTTTATTTGCACTTTTATTTATTGTATAATAGTCAGCATAAATCTGTTTTTGTTCTGATATGTCTTGTTTCATCTATGTGAGAAAGAAAAATAAACTGGAGGTGTATATGTCAAAAGATATTCGAAAACTAATGGTTTCACAGGCGATTGCGAATCTAGCAGATGTCTTTTTTAGAGTTGTTGTGATTGCAAATGTGTTTGTCTTATCTGGTTCGGTTATTTCAACCTCCCTAGTGCCAATTCTGATTGGTCTATCCTCCTTTTTAGCCAGTTTCTTAGTTCCATTAGTAACGAAGAGACTAGCTTTAAATCGTGTTCTTTTCTTGACTCAATTTGGTAAGACGATTCTGCTAGCGATTTTACTTTTTCTACTCAAGCAATCTGAAACTATTTCCCTCCCTCTTTTATATGCTATTGTTACCTTAATCTCCGTTTTGGATGGTTTTGCAGCACCTGTTTCCTATGCGATTGTTCCACGCTATGCAAGTGATTTAGCTAAAGCGAACGCAGCTATTTCTATGAGTGGAGAAAGTGTACAACTCGTTGGTTGGGGCCTAGGAGGTTTCTTATTTGCGAGTCTGGGAATGAATCCTAGCCTGCTCATTGTGTTAGTCTTGTTTACACTTTCGACGATTTTGATGTTCGGTTTGCCACTAGTCGAAAAAGAAGAGTTGTCCTCTGAAACAAGTCTTGAGACTCTAACAAAAGGTTGGCGATTGGTGGCTAAAGAATCAAGATTAGGCTTTATTGTCCGAGCCAATCTTTTAGAAATTCTAGCTAATGCTATCTGGGTATCTTCTGTTTTACTTGTTTTTGTGACTGAGATTTTACATCGGTCAGAAAGCTATTGGGGCTACGTCAATACCTCCTATTCCTTGGGGATTATCTTGGGAGGAGCTATTATCTTCCGTCTAGCAGAGAAAGTTGTTACCTATAAATATCAGACTATGATCTTTTCTTTGTTAGCGACAGCACTAGTAACTCTGTTGATAGTGCTATTTCCAAATGCACCTATTTTTCTATTCCTATCTCTAGTAATTGGTTTTCTATCTCAAATCAAGGAAGTCCCTGAGAGTGTATTATTACAGGAATCGGTTGATGAGGAGGAACTTGTGAATGTTTACTCCGTTATTGAAGTTGTCTCTACATTGGCCTTTTCTGCTTCTGTTTTTCTAATGAGTACCATCACAGAATATTTTGGAGTATTTACTGGCTTTGGCTTGGCTATATGCTGCTTGCTAGTAGAGTCCATCTTAGTTTTAAGAAACAAGCATCAGATAAATTAACAGTTATGATCACACATCTGGTGTGATTTTTTTTTGTTTTCATAAAAATTTTTTATCAGTGCAATTTAAAATATATATTATGCAAGGTATAGATTCTGTGTTAGACTTATTGTCAACGAAAAGCTAATGAATCATCAATCAAGGCAAGGATTTGTTCAATAGGCTGATGAGATTTCGAAAGATTTTCGCAGAAACCATTCAATTACAAAACGAAAAGAGGTCCCCTTATGACAACATTTACTATCCACACAGTAGAATCAGCGCCAGCAGAAGTGAAAGAAGTTCTTGAAACGGTACAAAAGGACAACAATGGTTATATCCCAAATCTTATCTGTCTTTTAGCCAATGCCCCTACAGCCCTAGAAGCTTATCGCACTGTTGGCGCTATTAACCGTCGCAATAGTCTAACACCTGTAGAGCGCGAAGTGGTGCAAATCACTGCAGCCGTAACCAACGGTTGTGCCTTTTGCGTCGCTGGTCACACAGCCTTTTCTATCAAGCAAATCCAGATGAATGATGACCTTCTCCAAGCCCTTCGCAATCGTACCCCAATCGAAAGCGATCCTAAGCTGGATACCCTAGCTAAGTTTACCTTGGCAGTCATCAATACCAAAGGGCGCGTAGGAGATGAAGCTCTTGGAGAATTCCTTGAAGCTGGCTATACGCAAGAAAATGCCTTGGATGTTATTCTCGGTGTAAGTTTAGCAAGTCTTTGTAACTATGCTAACAACCTAGCTAACACACCGATTAATCCAGAATTACAACCTTATGCATAAGAGGAGGACAAAGTATGGGATTTTTTTCAGAAGAATTCTTAAGCTGGTTAGACCAGCACGCCGATGAAATTGACAAAAAATCATGTCAAGCTGGAGAAGAACTGATTGAGAAAATTGCTGCAGAAGGTGCCTTTCGTGTAGGAGTACCAAAAGTTCTTGGAGGGCTAGGTGGAAATGACCAAGATGTTATCGATATCCTTGCTGAACTCGCTCAACATTCCTTAACAGCCTCCTTCATCTCATGGGGGCAACGAACTTTAATAGACAATATTCTTCATACTGATAATGCTTATTTCAAAGAAGTTTACTTGGAAAAACTCTTATCAGGAGAATATGCAGGTGCTACGGCCTTATCTAATGCGGTCAAGTATCTATCTGACTTAGAGGAACTAAATGTTCGTATCCTTGAAGAAAATGGAAATTATTATCTTAAAGGACGACTTCCTTGGGTAACCAATGCTCGTAAGGATCGCTTCCTCACTATTTTTGTAGCAGGATTTGCAGATGATCCGAGTACAAGTTATGTAGTAGCCGTACCATCGGACGCAGAAAACTTTAGTCGTTCCGAAGATTTGGAATTTGTTTCTCTCCAAGGAGGGAATACAGCAGCTCTGACTTTTAACAAGGTATCTTTAAAGGAAGAGTGGATTCTATCGAGGGATGCCCATCAATTTTTAGCGCAAAATCGTCCAGCCTTTTTAGGCTACCAATTTGGCCTAGCCTTTGGTTTGGCTGAACGTTCACTCTCAGAAGTCGAAAAAGAATTGGGGAAACGAGGTGTCTTGAAGGAAGAATGGCAGCATCAGGTCGAACAGTTAGATGATATTCGACATTCTCTCTATCAAGGACTATCTGAAGAGTCCTATTTCGTTAGAAATCCGCGTGAGCTATTCCAGTTACGAATTGATATTGTTGATGTTGTTGCCCAAAGTCTCTTATTAGAACTACAAGCTGGTGGCGGTAGAGGATATTTTAGTAAATCGACATCCGGTTTCATACGTCGTTGGAATGAAGGTGCCTTTTTGCCAATTGTTTCTCCTAGTGCAGTGCAATTGCGACATATTCTAGCGACAAACTAACAATAAAGAAAATAAAAACGAGGTTTATCTTTTTAAACTTCGTTTTTTAATACTTCATTTAAGCGCTTTTATGCTATACTGATAATAACATGACTATTGGAGGTTCACATGAAAAAACTCCCCTTGGCCTTTTCAGGGTGCTTATTGGGATTGGCTGGAGCAGGTAATCTCATCCTGGATATTTTTCCATTATTATCCCATGTCTTTAGTTTGTCAGGCTTGATTTTATGGTTTTATTTTTTATACAGTCATCTTAGTGATTGGCAAGAAAGCCAGCAAGAACTTAAGAAAGCTCCTCTATTATCGGGAATGGCGACCTTTCCTATGGCAGGGATGATTTTATCAACCTACTTACTGCGAATCTTACCTATGAGTATGAGTATCATAGCGCAAGCTCTTTGGTGGTTTGCCTTTCTACTGGATGTAGGTTTAATCATCTACTTCACTAAAAATTATGTGCAGACTAAACCAAGAACGAGCGCAACGCCAAGTTGGACAGTTCTTTATGTGGGAATTGCAGTAGCAAGCTTGACCTACCCAGTCGTGGGCATAGTCGAGATTGCCTATGGCGCTTGGATTTTTGGCTTTACCTTAACCCTTTTCCTTTATCCTCTGATTTATCAAGATTTGAAAAGTAATCCATTGCCACGGGCTTTACTGGGGCAAGAAGGAATCTACTGTGCTCCCTTTTCTCTATTGTTAGCAGCACTCGTTCGGATCGGAGGTTCAGGTCTTCATGGCTGGATTTTGCTAGTCATGATCCTTGCTTCACAAACTTTCTTTTTCTTTGTCCTCAGTCGTTTACCAAGGATTTTAAAACAGGGATTTCAACCAGCTTTTTCAGCCCTAACCTTCCCAACTATCATCACAGCAACTTCATTGAAAATGGCCCAAGGCATTCTGCAGTTTCCAGTCCTTAACCTCCTCGTTTGGCTGGAAACGATCATTTGTTTAACAATCCTTGTCTATGTATTAGTAGAATATATGCGGTATTTAAGGAACTAAAAAAGCCCCTAGCACTGAGAAGTGTTAGGGGTTTGTTGTCGACAATAAACATAATCAATTAGTTCAGCTTATACCTACTGTTCTTCATGTTCAGATAAAAAGTAATAAGTCATAGTACCGAAGATTGATCCTACTCCGAGTCCGACTAGTAGGAAAAAAGCGATCATTTTGAGTTCCAGAAACTGCAAAAAGAAATCTGCAATGGAGTGATTTTCAAGGATTACTTTTTTGGAAAATAGGATAAATAAGTAGAGAGTTGGGATGCTAGTTCCAACTATCCAACTTCTTAACTTGATTTGACGCTTGCTGTAAGTGATTTGTGGAATCTCGGATTGATCATCATCTTCTAAGTGGAGCCCTCTAGTAGAATATCTTGCCTTGAGACTGAGGGCAAAAATCATCAAGAAGTAGAGATAGGGCATAGCCATTCGAACTATCTCTATAAAGCGCCCAAACAAAAGATAGAATAGGAAGAGAAAGAAGGAAGAGTAAAAGATTTGGACCATGGAACGGGCGCAAGCCTTGTAGATGACCTCTTGACGGCATTCATCAAAGGGTCCTTGGATATGAAAGAAATTTCGAACTAAGCGAGTGGTTAAGTCTTCTTTTTTCATGGTAGTGACCTCTTAATAACCTTGTTTTTGATTAGCTTCTTTAAAGAGTTGATAGAGAGTATAGAAGTAGACTAGACTAAAAACGATACAGATGGTTAGAAATAGTAGATATCTCCAATCCATAGAATTCGTTAACAGTTGTGGGAAAGATACGAGGATAAAGCAGAGTGATGCGTTTAAGAGGCGTATTTTTTTTGATGTGATTTTCTGAAATCTTTGTCCTTTGTTCAAGACAGGAAGGGCTAAGAGGAAGATGATCAGAAAAGGACGCGTAATCTGCCCATAAACTAGGAAAACTGTCATAAAGATACTGACCAAAATATGACTGAGAATTAAAGTTTGTAGTGATTTCATAAGTTTCCTCCTAATCGTCGTCTTGATCTTCTCTAGCTTTTTGAATACGAAGAGTGATGACAATATGCACTGTTAATCCGAAAAAGAAGGCTGCAACGATGGTTGACAAGATGCTTCTTGTATTCAAAAGAGCGGTAAGATAGCTTTTGCTATCATCCATTAGGATATTGAGAAGTGGCATTCCAAAGAACATGGCTATTCCATAAACCAGACCAGCTTTAAGTCCAGGATTACGTAACTGTTTCTTTTCCTTCTGGCTCAACATATCAGGATCGATAGCAGCAATACCAGTTTTTTTAGTTTGAGTAGTGACATAGATAGCACAAACCATGGAAATTAGAAAGATAATGATTGGATATCCAAAAGCGACTACTTGGGGATATCTAAAAGCAAGGACAAAGGGAATAAGATTGCCTAAAGTCATGAGGTAAAAGAGAATCATAAAGATTTTATTTCCGATGTGCTCAGCTTCGCGCCGTTTGTGTTCATCAAGTGGCCCTGAAATGCCATAGATACGTTTGATTAGTTTTTCATAGAGGGGTTCTTTTTTCATGGGTAATTTCTCCTAAATGAACGATGTTATTTTGTTTCTTTTACGAATTGATAGAGATAATAAAGATAAGTAATAGAAGAAAGGATAGCGATAGTTAGCAATAGATAATATTTCCAATCGTTTGAAATAACCGTCAGTTGTGGTAAGGATAGAAAGGATAGAATCATAAAGAATAGTGCTAAGTTGAGTATGCGCGTTTTTTGGGAATCTATCTTTAGATAAGTCAGTCCTTTGTTGAGTGCTGGAACAAAGACAAGAACAAGGACTGTATCGTAGATGGGCAAGTTCCCTGAAACGATGATGAAGATGAGCAGTGAAGCAAACAAAAGATGATAGGTAAGTAAAGTTACTAGTGATTTCATAAGCTTTCTCCTAATCCTTATCTTGCTCTTTTTTAGCTCTTGCAATGCGAAGTGAGTCGACAATATGTATCATAACTCCGAAAAAGAAAGCTCCCAGTATAGTTTTAAAAATATGTTTTGTATTTAGAAGAGAACTGATAAAATTTGAATTTTCACTTGTTAGGGTATCAATGAGTGGAATTATAAAAAATATCACTGTTCCATAAATCGAACCTGCTTTTAGACCAGGATAACGTAACTGCTTCTTTTCTTTTTTCATGAGTTTCCTCCTAATCCTTATCCTGGTCTTCCTTGGCTTTTGCAATGCGACGGGAGATGATAATCTGTATGACCACTCCAAAGAAGACAGACTGGAGGATACTTGAAAAAATATTTTTAAAAGCGAGAAGAGACTGAAGATAGTCCTGACTCTCACCTAGCAGTATAAGGAGAAGAGGGGTTGAAAAAAAACTCATTAATCCATAGACTATCCCAGCTTTCAGACCAGGGTAATGTAGTTGCTTACTTTCTTTCTCAGTCAGCATATCTGGTTCGATAGTTGTAATCCCAGTTTTTTGCATTTGGTAGGTGACATAGCCAGCAGCGATGAGGGCAATCACTAAAATCAGAGGAGGATAGACTAGAGCCACTAGTTGAGGAAATTGATAGGCCAGAACAAGCGGAATAAGATTGCCGAAAATCATCAGATAAAAGAGAATCATAAAGACTTTATTTCCGATGCGGTCAGCTTCGCGCCGTTTGTATTCGTCCAGTGGATCAGAAATACCGTAAGTGCGTTTGATGAGCTTTTCAGTGAAGGTTTCTTTTTTCATTTTTCTTCTCCTTTTTAAAAATCATCCTCCCAAAAGAGACTGTTGAGGTCAGTTTGGAGGCTGCGGGCGAGATTGAGACAGAGTTCCAGAGTTGGATTGTACTTGTCGTTTTCAATCATATTAATGGTTTGTCTCGAGACACCAATATCCTTGGCAAGTTCGAGTTGGGACTTTCCCAGTTCCTTGCGGAATTCTTTTACGCGATTCATGCTTCCTCCTTTTTAGTTTATGTCACATATATTTGACTATAGTATATTCTTTTAAGAACATAATGTCAACTATTTTTGACATATTTTTAAAAGAATCTTGGTGATAATATTTCTATGTGAAAATCTTTTAGCGATTTTATGCTATAATGAAGAAAAGTACAGAATTATAAGAGTGAATTGGATAGACTGAAAGCTATCCACTAAAGAAGGAGCAGAAAATGAACCATAAGATTGCAATTTTATCAGACATTCATGGTAACACGACAGCCTTGGCTGGAGTTCTTGAAGACGCTAAAAATTTGGGAGCGACTGAATATTGGCTTCTGGGAGATATTTTTCTTCCTGGGCCGGGAGCAAATGACTTGGTGGCTCTTTTGAAAGACCTTCCCATTACAGCATCCGTTCGAGGGAACTGGGATGATTGTGTGTTAGAGGCTTTAGATGGGCAATATGGTTTAGAGGATCCCCAAGAAATCCAGCTTCTCAGGATGACTCAATATCTGATGGAGGACCTAAAGCCAGAGCATATTGATTGGTTGAGAAATCTGCCTATGGTAGCCAAGAAAGAAGTTGAAGGCTTACGTTTTTCTCTTTCTCATAATTTACCTGAGAAAAATTATGGTGGTGATTTGCTGGTTGAAAATAATACCGAAAAATTTGACCAGTTACTTGATGAAACTACGGATGTAGCCGTCTATGGGCATGTCCATAAACAGCTCCTACGTTATGGTAGCCAAGGCCAACAAATCATCAATCCAGGTTCGATTGGTATGCCTTATTTTAATTGGGAAGGGCTGAAAAATCACCGAGCCCAGTATGCCTTACTTGAGGTTGAAAATGGTGAATTGGTCAATATCCAATTTCGTAAGGTTGCCTATGATTATGAAGCAGAGCTAGAATCAGCCAAGACCAAAGGTCTTCCTTTTATCGAAATGTATGAAGAATTACGACGTGAGGACAACTATCAAGGACATAATAGGGAATTACTTGCTAGCCTAAATGAAAAGCATGGCTATGTGGAGGATGTGAAGAATTATTTTGATTTTTTGTAAGAGTTGCTTTAATGAACAGATACTAAATAAAGAGTCTGGGACAAAAGTCCTAGCCTCTTTTTGATGTTGGATTGTCGAGCAAGACGCAGTGGTTGAGTGGGCTCAACTGCGCTGATTTCATCAGCTTTTACAGCCCTACTCAACTGTGCGGAGGTGGGACGACGAAATCGAATTCTAACGAATTACCGATTTCTGTCCCACTCTCTTTTAATATTTCTTATTGTAATTGAGATTGATCTGGTAGGTAAGAACCACCGAGATAGGTTTTGCTGAGTTTTTCAAGGGTTCCATCTTGGTAGAGTTCTTTAAGAACCTTGTCAAATTGGTCTTTAAATTCTTTTTGGTCACTTGAAAAGATGATGTAATTGTTTGGATTGTCATTGCTTTCCAAGTCAACTACGTTCAAGTCTAAAACTCGGTCTTGGATAATTTTTTGAACAGAGATTTTATCAAAGATTAGGAAATCAAATTCGCCATTTGCGAGGTCAGTCAGACGTTTAGCGACATCTTCACCAGAGTATTGGATGGTAGCAGGATTGTCTGAATGGCTTTGATTCCAGTCCGCAACAACCTTGGCAGTAGAAGTTCCAGTATCATCCTGGGTTGTTTTACCAGCGATGTCTTGCAGAGAAGTAAGAGCTTTGTCTTTTCTGCTTACAAGCACCAAAGGATTTTTAGCGATAGGTAGGGAGTAGAGGTATTTGGCTGCTCTCTCTTTGGTATAGCTCAAGTTGTTGGCAGCAGCTTGGTAACGGCCAGCATCCACTCCAGGGAAGATACTTTCCCAAGCTGTTTTTTGAAATTCAATCTTGTATTGATCCAGTTTTTCATCGACCGCTTTTAAAACTTCAACATCATATCCAGTTAGGCTACCATCTTTTTCAAAGTCAAAAGGTGGGATGTCTCCGGCAGTTGCTACGACAATGGTTTTAGGACTAGCAGTGGAAGTTGAAGTACTTTCTTGTTTAGATTGTCCACAGGCGACCAACAAGGGACTAATGGCTAATCATAAGAATAATTTTTTCATAAGATAATGGTGTCTAGCTTACCAGACAATCAATCAGATATCTAATATATATTTTTTATGGAGATGATAGAGAAACATTATAAATTTTAAAATGGAGCCTAGAACTGAAAGTGGAATTTGAAAAAAGATAATTTGTTTCACTAATGAAAAATCTCTGCAAGCTCTTTCAAAATATGGTAAAATGGAAGCAGTAGAATTAGAAAAGGAAATCAATTATGAAATTTCTTGAGTTAAATAAAAAACGTCATGCGACTAAGCATTTTATTGATAAACCGGTTGATCCGAAGGATGTTCGTACAGCTATAGAAATCGCAACCTTGGCACCGAGTGCTCACAACAGTCAGCCTTGGAAGTTTGTTGTGGTTCGTGAGAGAAATGCTGAATTAGCAAAATTAGCTTACGGTTCAAACTTTGAGCAAGTAGCATCTGCCCCTGTAACCATTGCCCTGTTTACGGATACAGACCTTGCCAAACGTGCTCGTAAGATTGCCCGAGTTGGTGGTGCTAACAATTTCTCAGAAGAACAACTTCAATACTTTATGAAAAATCTTCCAGCCGAATTTGCGCGTTACAACGACCAACAAGTCAGTGACTACTTGGCTCTTAATGCTGGATTGGTTGCGATGAACTTGGTCCTTGCTTTGACTGACCAAGGAATCGGATCAAACATTATCCTTGGTTTTGACAAATCAAAAGTCAATGAAGTCTTGGAAATCGAAGAACGCTTCCGTCCAGAGCTCTTGATTACAGTGGGATACACAGATGAGAAGTTGGAACCAAGCTATCGCTTGCCAGTAGATGAAATTATCGAAAAAAGATAGGAAGAAAAAATGACAGTTATTGATTTTACAGCAGAAGTAGAAAAACGTAAAGAAGACCTCTTGGCTGACTTGTTTAGCCTTTTGGAAATCAACTCAGAACGTGATGACAGCAAGGCAGATGCTGAGCATCCATTTGGACCTGGGCCAGTAAAAGCCTTGGAAAAATTCCTTGAAATCGCAGACCGTGATGGCTACCCAACAAAAAATGTCGACAATTATGCAGGACATTTTGAGTTTGGTGAAGGAGAAGAAGTTCTCGGAATCTTTGCCCACATGGACGTAGTGCCAGCTGGTAGCGGTTGGGACACTGATCCTTACACTCCAACTATCAAAGATGGTCGTCTCTATGCGCGTGGTGCTTCTGATGATAAGGGACCAACTACAGCTTGTTACTATGGTTTGAAAATCATCAAAGAATTGGGTCTTCCAACTTCTAAAAAAGTTCGTTTTATCGTCGGAACTGATGAAGAATCAGGTTGGGCAGATATGGATTACTACTTTGAGCATGTAGGACTTGCAAAACCAGACTTTGGTTTCTCTCCAGATGCTGAATTCCCTATCATCAATGGTGAAAAAGGAAATATCACTGAATACCTTCACTTTACCGGTGAAAATACTGGTGCAGTTCGTCTTCACAGCTTCACAGGTGGTTTGCGTGAAAACATGGTACCTGAATCAGCAACAGCAGTCGTTTCAGGTGACTTAGCTGACTTGCAAGGAAAACTAGACGCTTTCGTTGCAGAGCACAAACTCAGAGGAGACATCCAAGAAGAGAACGGTCAGTACAAGGTGACTGTAATTGGTAAATCAGCCCATGGTGCTATGCCTGCTTCAGGTGTCAATGGTGCGACTTACCTTGCCCTCTTCCTCAGCCAATTTGCTTTTGAAGGACCTGCAAAAGACTACCTTGATGTTGCTGGTAAGATTCTCTTGAATGACCACGAAGGTAAAAACTTGAAAGTAGCTCATGTGGACGAAAAAATGGGAGCACTTTCTATGAATGCGGGTGTCTTCCGCTTTGACGAAGCAAGTGCTGATAATACTATTGCCCTTAACTTCCGTTATCCAAAAGGAACCAGCCCAGAGCAAATCAAGTCAGTTCTTGAAACCTTGCCAGTTGCTTCAGTTAGCCTTTCTGAACATGGTCACACTCCTCACTATGTGCCAATGGAAGATCCGCTTGTCCAAACCTTGTTGAATGTTTATGAAAAACAAACAGGACTTCAAGGTCACGAACAAGTTATCGGTGGTGGAACATTTGGTCGTCTCTTAGAGCGTGGTGTAGCCTACGGTGCTATGTTCCCAGATTCTATCGATACTATGCACCAAGCCAACGAATTTATCGCCTTGGATGATCTTTTCCGCGCAGCAGCTATCTACGCTGAAGCTATTTACGAATTGATCAAATAATGCTATAGAAGTCTGAGATTTTATGCTTAGACTTCTTTTTGGAGGAGAAAATGTCTCAAATCGAAAGAATCAAGCAAGCTATCATAGAGGATCCACAGAATACCAGCTATACTGAGCAAGGCATCGAGCCACTCTTTGCAGCACCAAAAACAGCTCGTATCAATATCATTGGTCAGGCACCTGGTCTCAAAACCCAGGAAGCAGGGCTATACTGGAAGGATAAAAGTGGGGACCGCTTGCGCGAATGGTTGGGTGTGGATGAAGACACCTTTTACAACTCAGGTTACTTTGCAGTCATGCCCATGGATTTCTACTTTCCAGGTCATGGGAAATCGGGTGACCTGCCACCTCGTCCAGGTTTTGCAGAAAAATGGCATCCAAAACTCTTGAAGGAATTGCCAGATATTCAATTAACACTCTTGATTGGTCAGTATGCTCAAGCCTACTATCTACATGAGAAAGTTAGTGGCAAGGTGACAGACCGTGTGCATCGGTTCAAGGATTATTTGCCTGATTATTTCCCTCTGGTGCATCCTTCACCACGCAACCAAATTTGGATGAAAAAAAATCCTTGGTTTGAGGCAGAGGTGCTTCCTAATTTGAAAGATAGAATCCAAAAAATTCTCGGAGAAGAAAAATGAAAGAAATTACTTTTAACGATTTTTACAAACTTTACCAGAAAGAGTCGCTTTCTGTGTTGGATGTGAGAGAAGTAGAGGAATTTGAGGCTCTTCATTTAGAAAGTGCTCGTAATTTCCCTCTTAGTCAACTGGCAGATACTTATGAACAACTAGACAAAGATAATCATTACTATGTAATTTGTAAATCGGGAATGCGTTCGGCACGCGCTTGTCAATTTTTAGCAGAACAAGGCTATGAGGTTACAAATGTCCAAGGTGGCATGGATGCCTTAGAATAAGAAAAATTTCCTTCGAAACCTTTTAAAAATTGGAAGGGTTCGAAGGATCTTTTTTGCATTAAAATTCGGAAAATTGAAAACATTTTAGAATTATTTCGTGACAGCCTTTTCTAGCCTTTAATCATGTTATACTAGGAAAGTATTTTATTTTTAATAAGGAGAGTTTATGGCTAAAAAAGGTGCTTTAACAGGATTACTCCTGTTTGGAATATT
This sequence comes from Streptococcus infantis, assembly GCF_047464215.1. GTDB lineage: Bacteria > Bacillota > Bacilli > Lactobacillales > Streptococcaceae > Streptococcus > Streptococcus infantis_P. Next base: position 199,518 of record NZ_JASHCG010000001.1, read on the forward strand.
TTTTGGAGCAGGTAACTTGATTTTCCCTCCAACTCTAGGCGCACAGTCTGGAGAAAACTTCCTCCCTGCCATTGCAGGATTTGTATTTTCAGGTGTTGGGATTGCGGTCCTAACCTTGATCATTGGAACCCTTAATCCAAAGGGTTATATCTATGAAATTTCTAAGAAAATTTCTCCATGGTTCGCGACGATTTATCTTGCAGTTTTGTACTTGTCGATTGGCCCATTCTTTGCCATCCCTCGTACAGCAACGACATCGTTTGAAGTTGGTATTAGTCCACTCTTGGATCAAGCAAATAAAGGTTTAGGTTTGATTGTCTTCACCATTCTTTACTTTGTAGCTGCCTACCTAATCTCGCTGAATCCTTCAAAAATCTTGGATCGTATCGGTCGAATCTTGACTCCAGTTTTTGCCATCTTAATTGTTATTCTGGTTATCCTTGGAGCTTTCAAGTATGGTGGGAATGCACCACAAGCAGCTTCAGGAGCTTATCAAGCTTCCGCCTTTGGTGCAGGTTTCCTTGAAGGATACAATACACTTGACGCGCTTGCTTCTGTTGCCTTTAGTGTGATTGCAGTTCAAACCTTGAAACAACTTGGTTTCTCAAGTAAGAAAGAGTACATTTCAACCATTTGGGTTGTTGGAATCGTTGTAGCACTCGGATTTAGTGCTCTCTACATCGGTCTAGGTTTCTTGGGCAATCATTTCCCAGTAACAGAAGAAGCAATGAAGAGTGGAACTCCTGGAGTTTATATCTTGTCTCAAGCGACTCAAGAAATCTTTGGTTCTACTGCTCAGCTTTTCCTTGCGGCTATGGTAACCGTTACTTGCTTTACAACGACTGTAGGGTTGATTGTATCAACTGCCGAGTTCTTTAACGGACGTTTCCCACAAGTCAGCTACAAGGTTTATGCGACTGTCTTTACCTTGATTGGTTTTGCTATTGCAAATCTTGGTTTGAGTGCTATTATTAAGTACTCTGTACCAGTTCTCGTTATTTTGTATCCAATTACGATTGCCATTGTCATGATTGTGATTGTGAACAAGTTTGTTGCTCTTTCAAAACCAGGAATGCAATTAACGGTTGGTATTGTCACAGCCATTGCTATTGCAAGTGTTTTAGGATCTACTTTTAAAGTTGAGATCCTTGCAAATATCGTGAACGCTCTACCATTTGCGGAGGCTTCTCTGCCATGGTTGGTACCAGCTATTATCGGTATTCTACTTTCTCTTGTTCTTCCAAATAAACAAGAAAGTGAAGCTTTTGAAATGGAATAATCACTAAAATCACTTTTGTAGCTAAGTCTACAGGAGTGATTTTCTTTTTTTATCCGATGATAAATGTGTTATAATAGGTAGCAAAAGAGGTGAAAAAATGAATCAAACTGTAGAATATATCAAAGAACTTACTGCTATTGCGTCACCAACAGGTTTTACGCGTGAAATTACGAATTATTTAGTTGAGACGCTTGAAAAACTAGGTTACCAACCAGTCCGCACGGCTAAGGGGGGAGTTAATGTTACCATTAAAGGTAAAAATGACGAGCAGCAACGCTATGTAACTGCCCATGTGGATACCTTGGGAGCTATCGTTCGCGCTGTTAAACCAGATGGTCGTCTCAAGATGGACCGTATCGGTGGTTATCCTTGGAACATGATTGAAGGCGAAAACTGCACGGTCCATGTAGCTAGCACAGGGAAAACTGTTTCAGGTACGATTTTGATCCATCAAACTTCTTGTCACGTATACAAAGATGCTGGAACTGCGGAACGTACACAGGACAATATGGAAGTGCGTTTGGACGAAAAAGTGACTAATGAAAAAGAAACACGCGCACTCGGTATCGAGGTTGGTGATTTTATCAGCTTTGACCCACGAACTGTCGTGACTGAGACAGGCTTTATCAAGTCTCGTCATTTGGATGACAAGGTCAGCGCAGCTATTCTCCTTAATCTCCTCAAAGTCTACAAAGAGGAAGGGATTGAACTTCCTTTCACTACGCATTTTGCCTTTTCAGTCTTTGAAGAAGTGGGGCATGGTGCTAACTCAAGCATCCCTAGTCAAGTTGTCGAATATCTAGCTGTGGATATGGGAGCGATGGGAGATGATCAGCAGACAGACGAGTACACAGTGTCTATCTGTGTTAAAGATGCTTCTGGTCCTTACCACTATGAATTCCGTCAACACTTGGTAGCTCTCGCAAAAGAGCAAGACATTCCATTCAAACTAGATATCTATCCATTTTATGGTTCTGATGCTTCTGCAGCGATGTCAGCTGGAGCAGAGGTTAAGCACGCTCTTCTAGGAGCAGGTATTGAGTCAAGTCACTCATACGAGCGTACTCATACTGATTCTGTAGTGGCTACTGAGCGTATGGTGGATGCTTATCTCAAGAGTGGGTTGGTGGACTGAAGAGTCGATAAAGTACTATGTATGAAATACTGAAACAAATAGCAACGCCTGCTATAATAACAGGATTGATTTCGAGTTTGTATGCTTATTTTCAAAAGAAAAAAGAGGACTATCGTAAGTATGTGTATGAAAATAAACAAGAAAACTTTAAAGAACTAGTTGTTTATGCTGATGAACTGGTCGATAAAGGAATTACTAATCCAGATTTAGAAAAACTACTTTTTAAAATTTCTCAAAAAATTAATCCGTATGGACGAAAAATAAAAACTTTTGGAAAATATCAGTGGATAGAAGATGATGGATATGTGTGGTATCAAATAGAAATTATAGAGAAAAAACTTGCTTCTCAAATACTTCAAATAGAAGATTTAAAAGAACTAGCTCATCGGATACAAATTTCTAAACGATTACTAGATATTAAAGTAGAAAATAATATTCCGCTCATAAATTCAGCTAAAATATGGTTTAATTTATTTCAGTATGCGATGTTATTACTTCAGCTATTTTTCATATACTCTGGGTATAAGAGTTTTATCGAACAACCCACTGGATTCTCTTTGTTATTAGCTTATTGGTTGATTGTTATTGTAACCTTAATTTTTTTACTCCCAGAATTGAGTATTAATGAAAGCGATGATAGAAAATCTGAAATACGCATTACAGTACTCCTTTTCGTTATTGCCGCAGTTGATGCTGGAATAGCGTATTATTTGTATAATAATTCTTTTATTGCTCTGCTTGTTGGAATGGTTTCATTTTGTCTAAGTCTTGGTGAAGTAATTTCAAAAGCTATTATTTTCGGGGAAAGTGAAATTGGTAAAGTATCTACAATTTATATCGAAGAATATAGAAAACTACAGGGACCTAAGTTAAGTGAGAGACGCTTAAGAAATTATTTTAAAGTTATTCCATTTTTAAATAAGATTAAGATTTTATTTCATAAAGATAAGAGGGAGGGGAATGATGACCTATAAACACCGACTCTTTGACCTTAATCACACCCTTTTAGAGTTGAAAGGAGAAACTTATGTGCCTCATCTGTCAACGAATTGAACTCATCAAGTCTGGTAATAATCCCTACTTTGTCAAGGAATTAGAAACAGGCTATGTTGTGATTGGTGACCACCAGTACTTTGAAGGTTACACTCTGTTTTTAGCAAAGGAACATGTCACAGAACTACATCATCTAGATCCAAGTGTTAAACTTCGTTTTTTAGAGGAAATGAGTATGGTTCAGGAAGCTGTCTCTAAAGCCTTCTCTGCTGAAAAGATGAATGTAGAGTTGCTTGGAAATGAGGATGCCCATGCCCACTGGCATATTTTTCCGAGACGTGAGGGTGATATGAAGGGGCACGGTCTTAATGGTCGTGGTCCAGTCTGGTGGGTTCCTTGGGAAGAAATGGCAGCAGAAGATTGCCAAGTGCAACCGAAACAATTAGAAAACTTAATCCAAACTTTATCCGTTGAATTGGATAAAGTTATCATATGAAAGGATAAATCATGAAAAAAAGATACCTTATCTTGTCTGGACTACTAGCCCTAACATTGGCGGCTTGTTCGCAAGAAAAACCAGCAACTTCTGACGCAAAAGCTTCTTCAGAGCAAAAGACTGTACAAGAAGGAACCGCGGGAAGTAAATCTCAGGAAGCTAGTCAAAAGAAAGCGGAAGTGGTCAATAAGGGAGATTACTATAGCATTCAAGGCAAGTACGATGAAATTGTTATCGCTAATAAACACTATCCCTTATCTAAAGATTATAATCCAGGAGAAAATCCTACCGCTAAGGCAGAACTGTTGAAACTTATTGCAGCTATGCAGCAAGCAGGTTTCCCAATCAGCGACCACTATAGTGGATTTAGAAGTTATGAGACTCAGGTTAAATTGTATCAAGATTATGTCAATCAAGACGGAAAGGCAGAGGCTGACCGCTATTCTGCACGACCTGGATATAGTGAACACCAAACTGGTCTTGCTTTCGACCTTATCGGCACAGATGGAGACTTAGTGACAGAAGAAAAAGCAGCTCAATGGCTCTTGGATCATGCTGCTGACTATGGCTTTGTAGTTCGTTATCTTAAAGGTAAGGAAAAAGAAACAGGATATATGGCTGAAGAATGGCACCTTCGCTATGTTGGCAAAGAAGCCAAAGAAATTGCAGCAAGTGGCCTCAGTTTGGAAGAGTATTACGGTTTTGAAGGTGGAGACTATGTTGATTAGTCGCAAAACATCTTGCAAGATTACTTAAAATTTGATAAAATGAATAATAATTAAATAGGAATCTGCAAGACTAGTATCTCAGGGGAAGTATATCAGGGAGGAGAGCCGTGACTGAAAGCTCTCTATATGAAAGCTGGGTGAATTCACTTGCCTATGGATTCAGAAATAAAGGTCTGACTTGTCAGATAAAAACGGATGGTACCGCGTGTCAACGCTCCGAATGGAGTTTTTGGCATGTGGTTTTCTTTTTATCTACGAGAGACTGATGGAGGAATTATGTCAACTATTGAAGAACAATTAAAAGCGCTTCGTGAAGAAACGCTAGCTAGCTTGAAGCAGATTACTGCTGAAAATGAAAAAGAGATGCAAGAATTGCGTGTTTCTGTCCTTGGTAAAAAAGGGTCGCTTACTGAAATCCTCAAAGGGATGAAGGACGTATCAGCAGAAATGCGTCCTGTTATCGGAAAACACGTCAATGAGGCTCGTGATGTCCTAACAGCTGCCTTTGAAGAAACAGCTAAGCTCTTGGAAGAAAAGAAAGTGGAAGCTCAATTAGCAAGTGAAAGCATCGATGTGACACTTCCAGGTCGTCCAGTTGCGACTGGTCACCGTCACGTTCTTACACAAACTAGTGAAGAAATCGAAGATATCTTCATTGGTATGGGTTACCAAGTTGTGGATGGATTTGAAGTGGAGCAAGACTACTACAACTTTGAACGTATGAATCTTCCAAAAGACCACCCAGCCCGTGATATGCAGGACACTTTCTACATCACAGAAGAAATCTTGCTCCGTACCCACACATCTCCAGTTCAGGCGCGTGCAATGGATGCTCATGATTTCTCTAAAGGTCCTTTGAAAATGATCTCACCAGGACGTGTGTTTCGTCGTGATACGGACGATGCGACCCACAGTCACCAATTCCACCAAATCGAAGGTTTGGTTGTTGGGAAAAACATCTCTATGGCTGACCTTCAAGGAACCCTCCAGTTGATTGTACAAAAAATGTTTGGTGAAGAGCGCCAAATCCGTTTGCGTCCATCTTACTTCCCGTTCACAGAGCCTTCTGTTGAGGTTGATGTTTCATGCTTTAAGTGTGGAGGAGGCGGCTGTAACGTATGTAAGAAAACTGGTTGGATCGAGATTATGGGTGCCGGTATGGTTCACCCACGTGTCCTTGAGATGAGTGGTATCGATGCAACTGTCTACTCTGGCTTTGCCTTTGGTCTTGGACAAGAACGTGTAGCTATGCTTCGTTACGGAATCAACGATATCCGTGGATTCTACCAAGGAGATGTCCGCTTCTCAGAACAGTTTAAATAAGCTTGAAACCTGAAACACAATCCTATACAGTTTTAGTCATTTCCTCTCGGTGAGAAATGGCAAGAGCTTACTCGAAGAAAAAGAAAGGAATTGAAAAGGTCTCGATTGATGAGATCTTACGATCAGAATTATGTTAGTATCATACAAATGGTTAAAAGAATTGGTGGACATTGATGTGCCATCACAAGAGTTGGCTGAGAAAATGTCAACTACAGGGATTGAGGTAGAAGGTGTCGACTCACCTGCTGCTGGTCTCTCAAAAATTGTCGTCGGTGAGGTCTTGTCTTGCGAAGATGTGCCAGAAACTCACCTCCATGTTTGTCAGGTTAACGTTGGCGAAGAAGAAGCCCGTCAAATCGTTTGTGGTGCACCGAATGTGCGTGCAGGCATCAAGGTCATGGTGGCTCTTCCGGGAGCTCGTATCGCTGACAATTACAAAATCAAAAAAGGGAAAATCCGTGGTTTAGAATCTCTCGGAATGATCTGCTCACTTGGTGAATTGGGGATTTCTGACTCAGTTGTACCAAAGGAATTCGCAGATGGCATCCAAATCTTGCCTCAAGATGCCGTTCCAGGTGAGGAAGTATTCTCTTACCTAGACTTGGATGATGAAATCATCGAACTTTCTATCACGCCAAACCGTGCAGATGCTCTTTCTATGCGTGGGGTAGCGCACGAAGTAGCCGCTATCTATGACAAGGCAGTCAACTTTAAAGAATTTACCTTAACAGAAACAGACCAAGCTGCAGCCGATGCTCTTTCTGTCAGCATTGAGACAGACAAGGCGCCTTACTATGCTGCTCGTATCTTGGATAATGTGACCATCGCACCAAGTCCACAATGGTTGCAAAACCTTCTCATGAACGAAGGTATCCGTCCAATCAATAATGTGGTCGACGTGACCAACTATATCTTGCTTTACTTTGGTCAGCCGATGCATGCCTTTGACTTCGATACCTTTGAAGGAAGCGAGATCCGTGTGCGTGAAGCGCGTGAAGGTGAAAAATTGGTAACCTTGGACGGTGAAGAGCGTGACTTGGAAACAAATGACTTAGTGATCACTGTTGCTGATAAACCAGTAGCTCTTGCAGGTGTTATGGGTGGACAAGCTACAGAAATCTCTGAAAAGTCTACTCGTGTAGTTCTTGAAGCTGCTATCTTCAATGGCAAATCTATCCGTAAGACAAGTGGTCGTCTCAACCTTCGCTCAGAATCATCTTCACGCTTTGAAAAAGGTATCAATGTGGCAACCGTTAATGAAGCCCTTGATGCAGCAGCAAGTATGATTGCTGAATTGGCTGGTGCGACCGTGCGTAAGGGCATTGTTTCAGCAGGCCAGTTGGATACATCTGATGTAGAAGTTTCTTCAACTCTTGCTGACGTTAATCGTGTCCTTGGTACAGAGCTTTCCTACGCAGATGTAGAGGATGTCTTCCGTCGTCTTGGCTTTGGCCTTTCTGGAAATGCAGAAGCCTTCACAGTTAGCGTTCCACGTCGCCGTTGGGATATCACTATCGAAGCGGACCTTTTTGAAGAAATCGCTCGTATCTATGGTTATGACCGCTTGCCAACTAGTCTTCCAAAAGATGATGGAACAGCTGGTGAATTGACTGCGACACAAAAACTCCGCCGTCAAGTTCGTACCATCGCTGAGGGAGCAGGTTTGACAGAAATTATCACCTATGCTCTTACAACTCCTGAAAAAGCCGTTGAATTTACGATTCAGCCAAGCAACTTAACAGAGCTCATGTGGCCAATGACTGTGGACCGTTCAGTTCTCCGCCAAAATATGGTTTCAGGTATCCTTGATACAGTTGCCTACAACGTAGCACGTAAGAATAAAAACTTGGCTCTTTATGAGATTGGAAAAGTCTTCGAGCAAACTGGTAATCCAAAAGAAGAATTGCCAACTGAAATCAACAGCTTTGCCTTTGCCTTGACAGGTTTAGTCGCTGAAAAAGACTTCCAAACTGCAGCTGTTCCAGTTGACTTCTTCTATGCCAAAGGAATTTTGGAAGCCCTCTTTGCTCGCTTGGGTCTTGAAGTGACCTATACAGCAACCTCTGAAATCACTAGCCTCCACCCAGGACGTACAGCCTTGATCTCACTAGGGGACCAAGTTCTTGGTTTCCTCGGTCAAGTGCACCCTGTGACGGCTAAGGCTTACGATATTCCAGAGACTTATGTAGCTGAGCTTAACCTTTCAGCTATTGAAGAAACCCTTCAACCAGCCACACCATTTGTGGAAATTACTAAATTCCCAGCAGTCAGTCGTGACGTTGCCCTTCTCCTCAAGGCAGAAGTCACTCACCAAGAAGTTGTGGACGCTATCCAAGCTGCAGGCGTGAAACGTTTGACAGATATCAAACTCTTCGACGTCTTCTCAGGTGAAAAACTGGGTATCGGAATGAAGTCTATGGCTTATAGCTTGACCTTCCAAAATCCAGAAGATAGTTTAACCGACGAAGAAGTCGCACGCTACATGGAAAAAATCCAAGCATCACTCGAAGAAAAAGTGAATGCAGAAGTGCGTTAAAAATTTTCAATCCATCCCTAGGGATGGATTTTTTAGTAGAAAAAATCATCAAGTTTTAGCCTGATGATTGAATCAAATTGACGGAGAAATAACTCTTTTTTAATAGTGTTACAAGATGATCAGACATCGATGTTTTTTGCCATCCAATCAGCTAAGAAGTGGTAAGTATCTTGTCGATTGATTTCGTTTAGAATTTCGTGACGAGCCTCTTCAACTAATCGAAGGCTTACTTTCGAATGTGAAGCCTTTAGGAGTTTTACAAATCTCTCTATACCTTTACCATTTTCGCCTAGAGGGTCTTCTTGTCCTGAAATCACGAGAATTGGGAGTTGGGTTGGAATCTCATCGATCACTTGTTTACTCGCTACTTGATTAGAGAAGTAAAAAATGGCTCTGTACATGGGAATAGTAGGTATGAATTGACAGAATGGATCCTTCAGATAAGCATGATTGGATTCCTCATTTTTTGAGAGCCAATCGACAGATGTTTTAGGATGCTTAATAGTTCGATTAAAGCTATCAGTTGATAGATAGGTCAGGAGTTTACTACGGTGTTTATTCCCTTTTATAAGTCGAATGCATTCTGTTAGGATGAGAGCGAATCGAGTCAGAAATTGAGGCTGTTGACCAGTCGCCATGATAATCAAGGCATTGATAGGTGGTTTTCGTTTGGCTACATAATAGCGACACATAAGAGAACCCATAGAATGCCCTAGAAGGACGATTGGAAGTTCTGGATAGCTTTCTTGAATAAAAGAGGTCACTATTTCAATATCATCGATGAGTTCCTCGGGAGATTCAGGAAAGACTCCGAGTTGACTTGGATTTTGAGCAGTATAACCATGGCCGAGATGATCATGGCCGATAACAGTAAAGCCTTCGTTATTCATGGCTAGAGCAAATTCTTCATATCGTTCTACGTATTCTACCATGCCATGTACAAGCTGAAGAATGGCTTTTGGCTGTTCAGCTTCCCAAATGATTAAGTTATTGTTGTTTGGTTCGAGTTTAAGTCTTTTTTTCATATCAGATTCCTAGCCTAAGATAATCTATAGTCTATCAAAAATATACCATAAAATAGCACGATAAGCTAGGCAGGATGATGAAGATTAGTAGTAACAATTCAGGACTGAAAATGAACATTTGAGGACATAGCCAACGGATTTATCAAGAAATGAGTATAATAAATTTATCACTTAAAATCTGGAGGACTAAAATGCTTGGTGATGAGCCAATAAAGTTCCTATCCAGTAAATATCCTTCTTGAAATTAAGTTTTAAAAATGTACATAAATCATTGTAAATGCTATCAAAAAGGAGTATAATGAGTGCAATAAATTTCGGAGGTGGATGATGCTCGAAGTAAGAAATCTAGAGAAAAGTTTTGGGCCTAAGCAAGTTTTGTTTGGTGTTGACTTTCAAGCAAGACCAGGGCGTATTTTAGGGCTGGTTGGTAAAAATGGAGCTGGGAAAACAACTATTTTTCACAGTATTTTGAAATTTTTAGACTATCAAGGGGAGATTGAGCTTGATGGTCAAGACATTCGTCAGGAGACCTATGCTCGCATTGGTTATCTACCTGAAGAACGCAGTCTTATGCCTAAATTGACAGTCCTTGAACAAGTTCGTTACTTGGCTACCCTAAAAGGCATGGACACCAAGGAAATCAAAGAAAAACTCCCTCAATGGATGGAAAAACTGGAAGTTAAGGGGAAACTGACGGACAAGATTAAAAGTCTCTCAAAAGGAAATCAACAGAAGATTCAGTTGATTATCACTTTGATTCATGAACCAGATTTGATTATCCTAGATGAGCCTTTTAGTGGCTTGGATCCAGTTAATACCGAACTTCTTAAGCGGGTTATCTTGAAAGAAAAAGAACGTGGCGCGACCATTATCTTTTCTGACCATGTCATGACCAATGTTGAAGAACTTTGTGATGATATCCTCATGATTCGTGATGGGCGTGTGGTCTTGCATGGACCGGTTCAAGAAGTCCGCAATCAATACGGCAAAACACGACTTTTTGTTTCAAGTGACCGAAGCAAGGAAGAACTGGAGAGCCTTCCTCATGTCAAACAGGTTAGCTTGACCAAGCAAGGTAGTTGGAAGTTGATTTTAGATGATGAAAGTGCAGGTAGAGAACTCTTCCCAATATTGACTCAAGGTCAATATATCGCGACTTTTGATCAACAAGCTCCAACAATCGATGAAATCTTTAAATTAGAATCAGGGGTGGAAGTATGAGAAATATGTGGGTTGTAATCAAAGAAACCTATCTAAGACATGTCAAGTCTTGGAGTTTCTTCTTTATGGTGATTTCGCCTTTCCTCTTTTTAGGTCTATCTGGAGGAATTGGTGTTCTCCAAGGTTCTTCCTTGGCTCAAAATAGTAAGGTAGCAGTAGTTAGTTCTGTTCCTCTTGTTACAGAAGAACTTAAATCGACCAATGGTCTTAACTTTGACTATAAGGATGAAGCAAGTGCCAAAGAAGCCATCAAGGATGAAAAAATAAAAGGCTATCTAACCATTGACCAGGAGAATAGTATCCTCAAGGCAGTCTATCATGGTGAGACTTCACTAGAGAGTGGCATTAAGTTAGCAGTGACCGCTAAGTTGAATGAACTTCAATCCCAACTCAACCGTTCAGAAGCAAATTTGTCTCAGGAACAGGAAAAACGCTTGGCTCAAACAATTCAATTCACAGAACAGATTGATGAAGCCAAGGAAAATAAAAAGATGGTCCAAACCTTTGCGGCTGCAGGACTAGGTTTCTTTCTCTATATGATTTTGATTACTTATGCTAGTGTCACTGCTCAAGAGGTAGCTAGTGAAAAAGGAACCAAAATCATGGAAGTGGTCTTCTCAAGCATTCGTGCTAGCCATTATTTCTACGCCCGCATGATTGCCTTACTTCTAGTTATTTTGACTCATATTGGTATTTATGTTGTAGGTGGACTTGGAGCTATTTTCTTCTTTAAGGATATGCCTATCTTGGCAAATTCAGGTATTCTAAATCACTTGGGAGAAGCATTTTCGATCAATACCTTGTTATTTGTCTTGGTTAGTCTCTTTATGTATGTGGTCTTGGCTGCCTTCTTAGGTTCTATGGTTTCTCGACCAGAAGATTCTGGTAAGGCCTTATCGCCTTTGATGCTTTTGATTATGGTAGGTTTCATTGGAGTAACTGTCTTAGGAACTTCTGGGGATAATTTGATTTTGAAAATCGGTTCTTACATCCCATTCGTCTCAACCTTCTTTATGCCATTCAGAGCTATCAATGGTTACGCAAATGGACTAGAAGCTTGGATTTCGCTTGCTATAACGGTTATTTTTGCAGTTACTGCAACAGCCTTTATCGGACGGATGTATGCTAGTTTGGTCCTTCAAACAGATGATTTGGGGATCTGGAAAACCTTTAAACGAGCTTTAAGTTACAAATAAAGTCACGGACCTGTGAGTGTATCTCCCAGGTCTTTTATACTCTTCGAAAATCTCTTTAAACCACGTCAGCTTCCATCTGCAACCTCAAAACAGTGTTTTGAGCAGCCTGTGGCTAACTTCTTAGTTTGCTCTTTGATTTTCATTGAGTATTAATTAGCTGAAATATTTCACATTTATTTCTCCTAAACCTTTGACTATTAGGCAAAATTATCGTACAATAAAGAGTACATGATAAAATGAGATCAGAGTTTATCCACTCTGGCGTTAGTAGTAAAAAATGAGGAGAAACGCTTTGGAATTAGAAGTATTTGCTGGGCAAGAAAAAAGTGAACTATCTATGATTGAGGTGGCTCGTGCCATCTTGGAACGCCGTGGTCGTGATCACGAAATGCATTTTAGTGATTTGGTTAATGAAATCCAAAACTATCTCGGTACCTCTAATAGCGATATTCGTGAAGCTTTGCCTTTGTTCTACACAGAGTTGAACTTTGACGGTAGCTTTATCTCACTTGGAGATAACAAATGGGGGCTTCGTTCATGGTATGGAGTCGATGAAATCGATGAGGAAATCATTGCTCTTGAAGAAAGTGATGATGAAGAAGTAGCACCTAAGGCTAAGAAAAAACGTGTCAACGCCTTTATGGATGGTGATGCAGATGCTATTGATTACAGTGCAGATGATCCAGAAGATGAGGATGCATACGAAGAAGATCCAGCTCTTTCTTATGATGATGAAAATCCAGATGATGAGAAGAATGAAGTGGAAGCCTACGATGCTGAAATCAATGAAATCGCCCCAGATGATCTAGATGAAGAAGTCGATCTTAATGAAGAAGACGACGAAGACTCTGAAGAAGAGGAAGAATAAAAATAAAAAGGCGTTGGAGCTGGAATCGGTCTATCAAGTCTCGATTTCCTAGATCCAGCCTCTTTTTACTTTTTAGTTTGAATGAGTTATGCAAGATGGAATGCCAAGTCAACGATTTGTTCTATTTGACAAATGATTCATTTTGAGGTAATATATTGTTCGGGCACCTCTTTTAGAGGTCGGAGCTCCCTAGTTATTAGGGAGCTATTTTTGTTTTTTCCAGGAAGCTTTTCTTCTTGGGGTGTAGTTATTGATGAAGGTCTTGTTTCCTCAATCCCCTGTTAGTAAACAAGACCTTGAGCATTTTAGAAAGAGGAATCTATGTCTACGAAATATATTTTTGTCACTGGTGGTGTGGTATCGTCTATTGGAAAAGGGATCGTTGCAGCGAGCCTTGGGCGTCTTTTGAAAAACCGTGGTTTGAAGGTGACCATTCAAAAATTTGACCCTTATATCAATATTGACCCAGGAACCATGAGCCCTTACCAGCACGGAGAAGTATTTGTAACAGATGATGGGGCTGAGACAGATTTGGACTTGGGTCACTATGAGCGTTTCATCGATATCAACCTTAATAAATACTCAAACGTGACAACTGGTAAAATCTACAGTGAAGTTCTTCGTAAGGAACGCCGTGGAGAGTATTTGGGTGCAACCGTCCAAGTTATTCCTCATATTACAGATGCTTTGAAAGAAAAAATCAAGCGTGCTGCTCTTACGACAGACTCTGATGTCATTATTACAGAGGTTGGTGGAACAGTCGGGGATATCGAGTCACTTCCATTCTTAGAAGCTCTTCGTCAGATGAAGGCAGATGTGGGTGCAGATAATGTCATGTATATCCATACGACCTTGCTTCCTTACCTCAAGGCAGCTGGTGAAATGAAGACCAAACCAACTCAACACTCTGTCAAAGAATTGCGTGGTCTGGGAATCCAGCCTAATATGTTGGTCATCCGTACTGAAAAGCCAGCTGGACAAGGAATTAAAAATAAACTGGCCCAGTTCTGTGATGTGGCACCAGAAGCAGTTATCGAGTCCTTGGATGTGGATCATCTTTACCAAATCCCACTTAACCTGCAAGCACAAGGTATGGATCAAATCGTTTGTGACCATTTGAAAATTGATGCACCTGCAGCAGATATGACAGAGTGGTCAGCTATGGTTGATAAGGTCATGAACCTCAAAAAACAAGTCAAGATTGCCCTTGTTGGTAAGTATGTTGAGTTGCAAGATGCCTACATTTCTGTCGTAGAGGCCTTGAAACACTCAGGTTATGCCAATGATGCAGAAGTGAAGATTGATTGGGTCAATGCTAACGATGTGACAGCTGACAATGTGGCAGAACTTCTATCGGACGCTGACGGAATCATCGTGCCGGGTGGTTTTGGTCAACGTGGAACAGAAGGTAAGATTGAAGCGATTCGCTATGCGCGTGAAAATGATGTACCAATGCTAGGAGTCTGCTTGGGTATGCAGTTGACTTGTATCGAATTTGCCCGTAATGTTTTGGGACTTGAAGGAGCTAATTCAGCAGAGCTAAATCCTGATACCAAATACCCTATCATCGATATCATGCGTGATCAGATTGATGTTGAGGACATGGGTGGTACCCTTCGTTTGGGACTTTATCCTTCTAAGTTAAAACGTGGTTCTAAGGCAGCTGCAGCTTATCATAACAAAGAGGTAGTGCAACGCCGTCACCGTCACCGTTATGAGTTTAACAATGCCTTCCGTGAACAGTTTGAAGGAGCAGGTTTTGTCTTTTCAGGCGTTTCACCAGACAACCGCTTGGTCGAAATTGTGGAAATTCCAGAAAACAAATTCTTTGTGGCTTGTCAGTACCACCCAGAGCTTTCAAGTCGTCCAAACCGCCCAGAAGAACTCTACACTGCTTTCGTAACAGCAGCGGTTGAAAATAGTAAATAGACAGAATAAAACCTTTGAGAGTCATCTCAGAGGTTTTAATTTGTTTTCACTATCATGAAAATATGGAAAAAGGACATTATTTTTGGTAAGATAAGGGTATGGATTTTGAAAAAATTGAACAAGCATATACCTATTTACTAGAAAATGTCCAAATCATTCAAAATGATTTGACGACAAATTTTTACGATGCCTTGATTGAGCAAAATGGAATCTATCTGGATGGTCAGACAAATCTGGAAGATGTCAAGAAAAACAATCAAGCATTAAAACGATTGGCTCTTCGAAAAGAAGAGTGGTTACGAACCTACCAATTCTTGTTAATGAAGGCAGCGCAAACAGAACCTCTCCAAGCAAATCACCAGTTTACACCAGATGCCATTGGTCACTTGATGATTTTTCTGATAGAGCAACTGTGCCCTGCTGAGAATCTAAGTTTATTAGAGTTGGGGTCTGGGATGGGAATTCTAGGTGCTAGCTTCTTAACGTCCATGAACAAAAAGGTAAATTACCTTGGGATTGAGCTAGATGACCTCTTGATCGATCTGGCGGCGAGTATGGCGGAAGTTATGGATCTGCAAATGGGCTTTGTCCAAGGAGATGCAGTACGTCCACAAGTATTAAAAGAAAGTGATATTATCGTGAGCGACCTCCCGATTGGCTACTACCCAGACGATCAGATTGCCTCACGTTACCAAGTGGCAGCAAAGGATGAACATACTTATGCTCATCATCTATTAATGGAGCAATCTCTCAAGTATCTTAAGACGGGAGGCTATGCTATTTTCCTTGCTCCAACAGATCTTTTGATGAGTCCTCAGAGCGACCTCTTGAAAGTATGGTTAACTGAACAGGCTCAACTAGTAGCTATCGTAGCTTTACCAGAGGATCTCTTCGCTCAAGGAGCCCAGTCTAAGACCATTTTTGTTCTACAAAAGCAAGCGATAGAAGGCCTTGAACCATTCGTCTATCCACTTGCTAGTCTTCGTGATCCTGAAATTTTGTTGGAATTTAAGGAAAATTTTCAAAATTGGTGTCAAGAACATGAAATCTAGTATAAATTTTGATATAATAGTTGAAAACGCTTAAAAAGGGGAAACATTATGACAAAAACCATTGCAATTAACGCTGGAAGCTCAAGTTTGAAATGGCAACTCTATCAAATGCCAGAAGAAAAAGTATTAGCAAAAGGGTTGATTGAACGAATTGGATTGAAAGATTCTATTTCTACAGTTAAATTTGATGGTCGTTCAGAACAACAAGTCCTTGACATTGACAACCATACTTTGGCAGTTAAGATTTTGCTTGATGACTTGATTCGTTTTGATATTATTAAATCTTATGATGAAATTACTGGTGTTGGACACCGTGTCGTTGCAGGTGGAGAGTACTTCAAAGAGTCCACAGTCGTGGAAGGTGATGTAATTGAAAAAGTTGAAGAGTTAGGTCTTCTTGCTCCATTGCACAATCCTGCAAACGCTGCGGGTATTCGCGCCTTCAAAGAATTATTGCCAGATATTACGAGTGTCGTTGTTTTTGATACTTCCTTCCATACAAGTATGCCAGAGAAAGCTTATCGCTATCCTCTACCAACAAAATATTACACAGAAAACAAGGTTCGTAAGTACGGAGCGCACGGTACAAGCCATCAGTACGTTGCTCAAGAAGCAGCAAAACTCTTGGGTCGTCCACTTGAAGAGTTGAAGTTAATCACTTGTCACATCGGTAATGGTGCTTCTATTACAGCTGTTAAGGGTGGGAAATCTGTTGATACCTCAATGGGATTCACTCCACTTGGTGGTGTAATGATGGGAACTCGTACAGGGGATATTGACCCAGCCATCATTCCTTATTTAATGCAATATACAGAGGACTTTAACAAGCCTGAGGACATCAGTCGTATTCTCAATCGTGAGTCAGGATTGATGGGTGTTTCTGGTAAATCTAGTGACATGCGTGATGTAATTGCTGCTATGGAGGCAGGAGATCACGATGCCACTTTGGCTTATGAAATGTATGTTGACCGTATCCAAAAACATATTGGTCAATACCTTGCAGTCCTAAATGGAGCAGATGCTGTTATTTTCACAGCAGGTATCGGTGAAAATTCTACTAATGTACGTGAAGATGTTATTTCAGGGATTTCTTGGTTCGGTTGCGATGTAGATCCAGAGAAAAATGTCTTTGGTGCAACCGGAGATATTTCGACAGATGCAGCAAGTGTACGTGTACTGGTAATTCCAACGGATGAAGAATTGGTCATTGCACGTGACGTTGAACGTTTGAAAAAATAACAGATCAAAAAATCGACCTTCAATAATAAAGGTCGATTTTTTTGATCTAGGAAAACTACCATTTAGTCAGCGAAACTTCACCACTATTGAGCCAAATCTTTTTCCCCTTGGCTAATTCTATCTGCAGTTGTCCTTGGTCAGAGATGTCACAGGCTTTTCCTGAAATAGTTTGGTGATCTTGCTTAAAAGAGACTTCTTTTCCTAAAACGATAGAGTGCTTTTTATAGAGGTAGAGGAGTTCATCGGCTTCTGTTTCATAGAAACATTTCCAGATTTCAGCAATCAATTCATTGCGAGTAATGGGAGTATGTTGAGAAAATAAGCTTCCAGCTTTAGTTTGTAGATTCTTGGGAAATTCAGCGATCGAAAAGTTGATTCCGACCCCAATGATAACATCTGTAACGAGTCCAGTTTCGACAGAGGTAATGGCTTCTGTTAGAATACCAGCAATTTTTTTCTGGTTCAGATAAATGTCATTGACCCACTTGATATCGACGTCGATTAAACTAAGGTTTTTGATAGCCTTGTAGATAGCTCCAGCTGTCAGAAGTGTATAGGCTGGAAGATTCTGATAAGGGAGATTGGGTTGTAGGTGAAGGGACATGTAAATTCCCCCCCTATCAGGTGAGTAATAAGGACGTTGAAAACGGCCACGTCCCATAGTTTGGCTAGTGGAAAGGTAGAGTTTATCCCCTTTGGCACCAGCTTCCATAGCCTCTTTAGCATCAGTTTGGGTAGATTTTGTTGAGGGTTTAAACTGGACAGTAATGGGACTATTCGCTTCGATTTCCTGAGGCAAGATAAGGTCTCCGTCCAGAAGTTTATAGCCACGATTTTTGATACTGTCAATCTCCAGTCCCTCTTGTTGGAGACGTTGGATCGCCTTCCATACGGAAGTTCGAGATAGGTTTAATCTCTCAGCTATTTTTTCTCCGCTTAGATAATCAGTCTCAGTAACTAGTATTTTATAGACTTCTTGGTAGGATTTCATGCTAGACCCTTTCTGGAATAATTAGATTTATTGTACCATATTTTTAAAAAAGGAATAGCGATTTTCAAGTAATCTTAGCTAACTATAAAATTTTACCCAGTTTTAGTTAGGAGTATAGAGGTAAAGAGGTTTTCAAATCGCTTGAAAAATGGTAAAATGTTTTAATAGCTTATTTATCTGAATGTGATATTCAGAAGGAAAGGATCTGTTGTGAAATCAATAGGTGTCATTGAAAAGTTAAAAAGTTTATCGAAACAAGAAGGACTTCTTTTAGGAGTTATTCTGAGTATTTTTCTTCCTTTTTATCTTTTTGTTGTTATTTTTATCTCTTACTTACTTTGGTTAGTATATACTGGGGAGATGAAGGGGATCTTGAAACGTTTGTCTCAACACCCTGTCTTGCTCTTTTTTATTGCTTATAGCACTGCAATTTCTCTTCTGGCACAAAATGTGATGGGAGTAGTTTCTTCGGTGGCCATGTTTCTGTTTACCATCTTCTTTTACTACTATCAATCCCAGTTGACTCCTAAATTTTTCAGGTTGACGATTGAAGGAATATTAGCCTTAAGTGTCTTTGCAGCAGCCTTTGCAGCCTTGGAACATTTCCAAATTGTAAAGAAATTTGATTATACCTTCCTCTCACCACGAATGCAGGTTTGGCATCAGAATCGAGCGGAGGTTGCCTTCTTTAATCCCAATTACTATGGAATTATCTGTTGTTTCTGTATCATGATTGGTTTTTATCTGATTAGCACAACGAAGTTAAGATGGTTACGAATCTTTTCTATGATTGCCATCTTTGCTAATTTATTCGGTTTAAACTTTACGCAGAATCGCACAGCTTTTCCAGCCATCATCTTTGGAGCGATTATTTATCTCTTCACAACTATTAAGAACTGGCGTGCTTTCTGGCTTAGTGTTGGAGTTTTTGGGGTTGGTTTAGCCTTTCTATTTTCAAGTGATTTGGGTGTTCGAATGGGAACCTTAGATTCATCTATGGAAGAGCGTGTTTCTATTTGGAATGCTGGGATGGCCTTGTTTAAGCAAAATCCATTCTGGGGTGAAGGACCGCTAACCTATATGCACTCTTTCCCTCGTATTGGAGCACCTTATCATGAACATGCTCATAGTATTTATATAGATACGATTTTGAGTTATGGAGTTGTTGGTACCGTTCTCTTGGGGATTGCTTCTTCCACTCCAGTACGAATGTTGATTGATATGAGTCAAGTACCTAGTAAGCGTCCTATCCTTGGACTTTACCTCTCTTTCTTGACAGTAGTAGCTGTGCACGGAATTTTTGATTTGGCTCTCTTTTGGATTCAATCATCCTTTATTTTCCTTTTAGTGATGTGTAGTTTACCACTAAAACATAGTATGATTGATGAATTTGTTGATTAAGAAAAAGATAGTAGAAACTAACATTTTCTACTATCTTTCTTTTTCAATTCAATTATTGAATAGCTTGAACCAAGTCTTCAGCTTGTTGTTTTAGGGAAGAAGCAACACTGTCTTCAAGGACTAATTTGCCATCTGCCCAAGCAGAATCATTGACACGAGCTGCAGTGAATTCACCAACAACTTTTGTACGGATGAATGGCAAGAGGTCTTTGTAGATTGCAAAGAGTTGTTCATGACCAGCATTGGCTACAGATGATACTGTTACAATCTTATCTTGAAGAGCAGATGCTCCACGTGTATCAGACAAGTCAATTGCGCGTGAAAGCCAGTCAAGCAAGTTTTTCACTGTACCAGGAATCGAGAAGTTGTAGACTGGAGAGAAGATCCAGATAGCATCAGCAGCAAGAACTGCCTCACGTGCAGCAGCAACAGCTGGAAGTGTAAGAACTTCAAGGTCTTGACTAAATAAAGGAATTGTAGAGTAGTCAAGGTAGCTGACTTCAACATTTTCAGCAAGAGCTTTTTCAGCTTCTAGCGCCATTTGGTGGTTGAAAGAACCTTCACGAAGTGAACCAACGATAAATAATACTTTTTTAGACATAGGGAGTCTCCTTTAGATTTTAATCAGAGTTATCTCTGTTGTTATAAACAATGTTACAACAAAAGGGAATTATTTGCAAGAAATCTGCTCAGAAAATAAAAATCGATGATAGTCAAGATTATTTTTAGGAGTAGAGATTATGAAAAGTCTGTGAAATCAATGATTCAAGCGTCATATACTCCTGTCATAAGAGAAGTTCCGTGCTAAATCCTCCCCTTTATTCACTTGTAATTCACTAGGATAGATGGTAAAATAGACGAGTGAAAATGAGACAGAAAAAAGAAAAAAATTCCTTATTATTTCAGTACAGCATTGGCTTGACCCTGCTGGCTCTAGTTGTGACTTCTTCCTTTCTCTATTTGGTGTGGCTTAGCATGAAGCCTTATCAGACAGCAAAGGTAGAAGGGGAAAAACTTGCCAAGCAGTATGCGAATCTAGAAACGGTCAGCCAGGTTGATTTCTTTAATGGCTTAGAAAGCTATTATAGCGTTCTTGGTCAAGATAAGAATCAGAAACAAGTTGCTGTTTTAATAGAGAAAAGTAATAACAATATTTACGTATATCAACTAGAAAATGGTATTTCACAAGAAAAAGCAGAAGCAGTTGTTAGAGAAAAAGGAGCTACTGAAATTGATACGGTTACCTTTGGACGCTATGCTGAAAAGCCTGTTTGGGAAATCAAGTCTGGAGGAGACTATTATCTAGTAGATTTTGAAACTGGTGCCCTAATCGAAAAGGAGAAGCTATGAAATTATCTAAACGTGTCTTAGAAATGGAAGAAAGTGTCACTCTGGCTAGTGATGCAAGAGCAAAGAAGTTAAAAGCTGAAGGAAAAGATGTTCTTTTCTTAACTTTAGGTCAGCCCGATTTTCATACTCCTGAAAATATTCAAGATGCTGCTGTTGCAGCCATTCGAGATGGACGTGCTTCTTTCTATACGGTAGCTTCAGGTTTGCCTGAGTTAAAAGCAGCAGTCAATACCTATTTTGAACGTTATTATGGTTATTCTGTAGCAGCTAACGAAGTTACCTTTGCTACAGGTGCCAAGTTCTCTCTCTACACCTTCTTTATGGCTGTAGTCAACCCTGGAGATGAGGTCATCATTCCTACTCCTTACTGGGTTAGCTATGGGGATCAGGTTAAGATGGCAGAAGGTGTTCCAGTATTTGTCCAAGCCAAAGAAGACAATCACTTTAAAGTGACTGTTGAGCAATTAGAAGCAGCTCGTACAGTTAAGACCAAGGTCTTGGTTCTTAACTCACCATCTAATCCGACTGGGATGATCTATTCTCGTGAGGAACTCTTGGCCATTGGAAATTGGGCTGTTGAACATGACATTCTCATCCTAGCAGATGATATTTATGGTCGTTTGGTCTATAACGGAAATGAATTCGTCCCAATCTCTAGTCTATCAGAAGCCATTCGCAACCAAACCATTGTCATCAATGGAGTGTCTAAGGCCTATGCTATGACTGGTTGGCGGATAGGTTATGCAGTGGGTGATCCAGAAATCATTGCTGCCATGAGCAAATTGACAGGTCAAACGACTTCTAACCTAACCGCTGTTTCACAATACGCAACAATCGAGGCGCTAACTGGACCGCAAGATTCTGTGGAAGTTATGCGTCAAGCATTTGAAGAACGTTTGAATACCATCTATCCACTCTTGTGTGAAGTCCCTGGTTTTGAAGTTGTCAAACCACAAGGAGCTTTCTATCTCTTCCCAAATGTTAAAAAAGCTATGGAGATGAAAGGCTATACAGACGTAACAGCATTTACAACGGCTATCCTTGAGGAAGTTGGTTTAGCCTTGATAACAGGTGCTGGATTTGGAGCACCAGAAAATGTCCGTCTCAGCTATGCGACAGATCTAGATACACTTAAAGAAGCCATTCGTCGTTTGCACCAATTTATGGAAAAATAAGAAGCTTAACCTTCGTCTTAATAACGGAGGTTTTTATTTTTAAAAACTTAGGAATTTCTGTCAAACTAGCTAGCTATCAGGCATTATTTGTGGTACAATAATGAGTAATAATGTCTTTGGACAAGTTAAACGAATAAAGGAAGATAAATGATGACAAAACGTGTAACAATTATCGAAGTAAAAGACTACGTTGGTCAAGAAGTCACTATCGGTGCTTGGGTTGCCAACAAATCAGGTAAAGGGAAAATTGCTTTCTTGCAACTGCGTGACGGAACTGCCTTTTTCCAAGGAGTTGCTTTTAAACCAAACTTTATCGAAAAATTTGGAGAAGAAGTAGGTCTTGAAAAATTTGACACCATCAAACGTCTAAGTCAAGAAACATCTGTTTTCGTGACAGGGATTGTTAAAGAAGACGAGCGTTCTAAATTTGGTTACGAATTGGATATTACAGACATCGAAGTTATCGGTGAATCTCAAGATTACCCTATCACTCCAAAAGAACACGGAACAGACTTCTTGATGGACAACCGCCACTTGTGGCTTCGTTCACGCAAACAAGTAGCTGTCATGCAAATCCGTAATGCTATCATCTATGCAACTTATGAGTTCTTTGATAAGAATGGCTTCATGAAGTTTGATAGCCCAATTCTTTCAGGAAATGCTGCAGAAGATTCAACTGAATTATTTGAAACAGACTACTTTGGTACTCCAGCCTACTTGAGCCAATCTGGTCAGCTTTACCTTGAAGCTGGTGCTATGGCCCTTGGTCGTGTCTTCGACTTTGGTCCAGTATTCCGTGCTGAAAAATCAAAAACTCGCCGTCACTTGACTGAGTTCTGGATGATGGATGCTGAGTATTCATACTTGACACATGATGAGTCACTTGACTTGCAAGAAGCTTATGTCAAAGCTCTTCTTCAAGGTGTTCTTGACCGTGCTCCACAAGCCTTGGAAACATTGGAACGTGACACTGAGCTCTTGAAACGCTACATTGCTGAGCCATTCAAACGCATCACTTACGATCAAGCCATTGACCTCTTGCAAGAGCATGAAAATGATGAAGATGCAGACTACGAACATCTCGAGCATGGTGATGACTTTGGTTCACCACACGAAACGTGGATTTCAAACCACTTTGGTGTACCAACATTTGTCATGAACTACCCAGCAGCCATCAAGGCCTTCTACATGAAACCAGTTCCTGGAAATCCAGAGCGTGTGCTTTGTGCAGACTTGCTTGCACCAGAAGGTTACGGAGAAATCATCGGTGGTTCAATGCGTGAGGAAGACTACGATGCCCTTGTGGCTAAGATGGAAGAGCTTGGTATGGATCGTACAGAGTACGAATTCTACCTTGACCTTCGTAAATACGGTACAGTACCACACGGTGGATTTGGTATCGGTATCGAGCGTATGGTAACCTTCGCAGCTGGAACTAAACACATCCGTGAAGCTATTCCATTCCCACGTATGTTGCACCGTATCAAACCTTAATAGCCATAAAAACGCCGTCTGGCGTTTTTATACTCTTCGAAAATCTCTTCAAACTACGTCAGCTTCACTTTGCCGTATATATGTTACTGACTTCGTCAGTTCTATCCACAACCTCAAAACAGTGTTTTGAGCAGCCTGCGGCTAGCTTCCTAGTTTGCTCTTTGATTTTCATTGAGTATTACTTTAAACGAAAGAGGTGGAGAAAATGTAGGCAACTCTAAGTAAGTCTTTTAGAAAAACTCATATTATATATTGAAAGAGAGAAAACAATGTTTAAAAGAACTTACAAAGGCAATATTCCACTCCTAGCAGGTCTGGAATTCACTTCTTATTTTGGAATTACCAGTTTTTGGATTTTATTTTTCATTCAAAATGGTCTTTCCTTACTTCAAATTGGTCT
This sequence comes from Streptococcus infantis, assembly GCF_047464215.1. Classification (GTDB taxonomy): domain Bacteria; phylum Bacillota; class Bacilli; order Lactobacillales; family Streptococcaceae; genus Streptococcus; species Streptococcus infantis_P. The sequence continues at coordinate 223,349 of NZ_JASHCG010000001.1, forward strand.
ATTAGAAAGTATCTTTCACGGTACAAGTCTCTTGTGTGAAATCCCATCTGGTATGTTGGCCGATCGATTTAGCTACAAGACCAATCTCTATTTGGCTCGCTTGGCTAGTATTGTGTCCTCTATCTTGATTTTGTTTGGTCAGGGGAATTTTTGGATTTATGCTTTTGCTATGATGGTCAACGCTTGGTCCTATAATTTTGATTCGGGGACCAGTACCGCTTTCTTATATGATTCTGCGGTAGAAGCGGGTCAAAAGGACCGATATCTTCAGATTTCTAGTTTTTTGTCTGGTGTGGCCGAAGTCACCCGAACCTTAGGTACAGTTGTGGCAGGCTTCTTTATTCACGGAGCATTGGCTTGGACCTATCTGATTGCTATTGGATTTTCATTTCTTTCTATAATCTTGATTTATTTTATGAAAGAACCAATGGCTAAGAGAGAGAAAAATCAAGGCTTAACCTTTAAAACGATTGTCCTGCAAGTACGAAAAGAATGGCATGAAAAACCAGTACTCTTTTACTGGATGATGACTTATCAGCTAGTCGGGACACTCATGTGCATGTTTTACTTTTATTATCAGCAGAAAATAAGTGACTTAGCAGGGTGGCAGGTTTCGCTGGTCATGCTGATTGGTAGTGGCTTAAATCTTATAGCGGTTTATATAGCTAGTCAAATTGGTAAAAAATGGAATAGCAATCGAGTTTTTCCGACTCTTGTTGCACTAACGGGCTTGGCCTTACTATTGGTGTTTTCTGGAACTCCCTTTGCTTTTCTTCTCGTATATCTTTTGACCGATACACTTTATGCAGTTTATCAGCCGATCTATTTCAATGACTTACAAGGCTATTTACCGTCCAGTGTAAGAGCAACTATGCTTAGTATCAATTCCATGCTTTTTAGTCTTTCTATGATTGTCATTTTCCCGTTGACAGGTTGGTTAATCGATCGTTGGGGTCTTATAGCTGTCTTTTTAGTTCTAGGTCTTATCTTGCTTTTAACCTGTCCTATCCTAATAATCAGTCTGACAAGGATGGGCAAGCTATTAGAGAAGGACTTAAAAACTGAGTAAAGCACGAAAACCTATTTGCCCAAAGGATCATCCTGTGGTACAATAGCAAGAGGAAAAGGAGAAGAGTATGATCGATGTAGAAGAAATTCTAAGTAAGATGAATCCCAATCAAAAGATCAACTATGACCGTGTCATGCAAAAGATGGTTCAAGTTTGGGAAAAAAATGAAGAAAGACCAACCATTCTCATGCACGTCTGTTGTGCTCCTTGTAGCACCTACACTCTAGAGTACTTGACCAAGTATGCGGATGTGACTATTTATTTTGCTAATTCAAATATCCATCCTAAAGCTGAGTATCACAAGCGTGCCTATGTGACAAAAAAGTTTGTTAGTGATTTCAATGAACGAACTGGGAATAAGGTCCAATACCTAGAAGCACCCTATGAACCCAACGAATATCGTCAACTAGTCAGAGGTTTGGAAGAAGAACCTGAAGGTGGCGATCGCTGCAAGGTTTGTTTTGACTATCGTTTGGACAAGACAGCGCAAGTGGCTATGGACTTAGGCTTTGACTACTTTGGCTCAGCCCTAACCATCAGTCCTCACAAAAATTCACAAACCATCAATAGTATCGGGATTGATGTGCAGAAAATCTACACTACTCATTATCTTCCGAGCGACTTTAAGAAAAATCAAGGCTACAAACGCTCTGTAGAAATGTGTGAAGAGTACGACATTTATCGCCAATGTTACTGTGGCTGTGTCTATGCAGCTCAAGCCCAGAATATCGACTTGGTACAGGTCAAGAAGGATGCAACAGCCTTTATGGTAGATAAGGATATCGAGAAAGATTATTCCCATATCAAGTTCACCGTTACGAAGTTAGATATTTAGACGAAAACCTGCCTCAAGGCAGGTTTTTTACTAGGGAAAAGTGATAGCCAGAAATTGATTGACTAATCTATGAATTCCTAGTCCTAGAATCTCAATCCTTTAATAAATCAGTGCATCTTAAAACTTGTGGATGAAAAATGAAGTTTTGATTAAATGAGTTTTTTGGAATTTAGAATGCTGATAAACAGTTCAATTAGTCGCCACTCAAAGGCTCGTTGAAAATCAAAAAACGAGGTCAGGATTTTAATCCTGACCTCTGACAACTTTACCGATTCTTTAGTTCTACGTAGCGTTTGTACCAAATGTTGACATAGGCTTCTGAGAAAGGACCTCGCTCATTGTTAATCCAATCAACAAGAATCTTTACATGCTCTTTCAGAATATAGTCTAGATCAGAAGAATACTTCATTTTTCGCTTATGTCGTTCATACTCCTCAACGTCCAAGAGGCGTTTTTCACCATCTGTAAACACTTTAACATCCAAATCATAGTCAATGTATTTTAAAGCTTCTTCATCCAGATAGTAAGGACTTGCCATATTGCAGTAGTAGGAGATACCATTTTCACGAATCATAGCGATAATATTAAACCAATATTTCTTGTGAAAGTAAACAATAGCCGGTTCTCGAGTCACCCAACGACGACCGTCACTTTCGGTAACAAGTGTGTGGTCGTTGACGCCGATAATAGCGTTCTCTGTTGTTTTTAGTACCATGGTGTCTCGCCAAGTACGGTGGAGACTCCCATCATGCTTATAACTTTGAATTGTAATAAAGTCGCCTTCTTTTGGAAGTTTCATAACTAACCAACTTTCTACAATTTATAAGTTTATCGTTTACTATTGTATCACATTTTTGTTTAAAGTTCTTAGTTTTTTCATGAAAAAATTAAAGATATTCTCTGAGAGCGCTGGCTATATCCGAAAAATCATAACCTTTTCTAGCTAAAACTTGGGTCAAACGTTGTTTCAGTTCGTATCCTTCATACTTTCGTGAATATTTCCGATACTGCTTGTCTAACTCTTTAAAAATAAGTTCCTGAACGGTTTCTTCTTCGACCTGGCTGTCCAATTGGTCAAAGGCTGTTTTGGCTTCTGTGTAGGAAAATCCTTTATTGGTTAGGCTTTGGATAATCTTATCCTGTAGAGCACGAGCAGGTAATTTCCCCTGGTATTTTTTCAGTAGTTTTTCAGCTGTGCGCTCTGCGACTTCCGTCATATCAAATTCTTGTAAGACTTCTTGGATAATGGATTTAGAAACGCCTTTTTGAGAAATCTTCTGCATCAGCATATAGCTTCCCTTATCTCCTGAAAGCTGATTGGAATTGATGATGGCATAAGCATATTGCCGGTCATTGATCCAATTATCATCTTTTAAAGACTGGATAACTTTGGGGATGATTTTCCCATCAATTTCATGCTTGGTTAGATAATCTCGAACTTCTTTTTCAGTGCGGGCCTTGAAGGATAAGTGGTAAAGAGCTAGATTTTTACTGTAGGAAAATTGCGCAAAGGATTTAATCTCAGTTAGTTCTTCAGCTGAGATCTCTTTCCCTTTAGTCAACATAAAGCGAACAATGGTATCCTCTGTAATGTAGCAGGTTTGGTCCCTATCAAGTTCGAGCAGATAGTGTATTTTTTTCTTTTCAAGTTTTGTGATTTTCATGGTTTACCTCTTATCCAAATGCTTCGAAGGCAGCAACGAGTCGAAGTTTATTGCTATCGACCTGTTTTCTCCCGTAATGGTCGAGAAATAGTTCAGCATATTTGTGATCTTTTAAGTTGTAATTGAGGGACCAAACTGCCCAAAAGAGATCGATATGTCGGTCACTGAAATCAGCCAAACTAAGGTCAATAAAACAAGAGAAATGGCTGGCATCTTTAAGAATAAAGTTTGGAAGGCAGGCATCCCCATGAATAAAGGCATCAGTTTTTAAAAGATGCCCTTGTTCTTGGATGAGTTGGAAGGCCTCTTCGCGACTGTTAATCTGGAATTGGGGTAGGAGCGCCTTGGCATAGAACTCGCCTTTTTCATAGTTTTTCAAGGTTCTGTCTTTATAGGTTTGTAAATGATTTTCTGATGGAAAATTTTTCGGATATAAGCTGTGAAGCTTTTTGAGAGCCTCTGCCATGGTTTGACAGATTGTCTCTGGCTGGTCTAAAAAAGCGAGAGCATCATGACCAATAGCCTCTTTAGTCAGGAGGTAGTCTTTATCCGTAGATAGATAGTGGATGACTGGTGTTCCTATTCCCTCTTGTTCAAACCAACTTGCAATGCGAGCTTCTCGCTCTAATCTTCCCTTTTGATCAATTTTCAAATAGTAACCTGAATCGAGATAGAGAACCCTTGCGCCTGAATGAGAAGAGCTGTCAGAAAGAGTTGCTCCCTCTATATAAGTTCGTAATTGCTCAGGAAAATCCAATGGGGAAAAATGAGATATCTTTGTATTCATGGTTTTATTGTAACATATTCTTAAACATTGAGAAACTACGTGGTATAATAGACTTATGAGTCTTAAAGTCAAACAAAAAATTCCATTAAAAATTAAGCGTATGGGGATTAACGGGGAAGGAATCGGATTTTACCAGAAAACCCTTGTTTTTGTTCCAGGCGCCCTCAAGGGTGAAGATATCTATTGTCAGGTGACTTCCGTTAAGCGTAACTACGTTGAGGCTAAACTCCTTGAGGTCAATAAAAAATCTAAGTTTCGAGTGGTACCAGACTGTACTATCTATAATGAGTGTGGTGGCTGTCAGATTATGCACCTACATTATGACAAGCAGTTGGAGTTCAAGACGGATCTCCTCCATCAAGCTCTGAAAAAATTTGCCCCTTCTGGCTATGAAAACTTTGAAATAAGACCAACCATTGGCATGCAGAAACCAAAATATTATCGGGCTAAACTGCAATTTCAAACACGAAAATTCAAGGGGCAAGTCAAGGCTGGCTTGTATGCTCAAAATTCCCATTATTTGGTCGAGTTAAAGGACTGTCTTGTTCAAGACAAGGAGACGCAATCTATTGCTAATCGCATTGCTGAACTCTTGACTTACCATCAAATTCCGATTACAGATGAACGGAAAATCCTTGGGGTTCGGACCATCATGGTTCGTCGAGCACGGAAAACTGGGCAAGTCCAGATTATCATTGTGACCAATCGCCAATTGAATTTGACTCAATTTGTGAAAGACCTAGTCAAGGATTATCCTGAAGTAGTGACTGTCGCAGTCAATACCAATACTGCCAAAACTTCTGAGATTTATGGGGACAAGACAGAGATTATTTGGGGTCAAGATAGTATACGTGAGGGTGTTTTAGACTATGAGTTCTCTCTTTCACCTCGAGCTTTTTATCAGCTTAATCCTGAACAGACGGAAATCCTCTACAGTGAAGCGGTTAAGGCCTTGGACGTAAATAAGAATGACCATCTGATAGATGCCTATTGTGGTGTTGGTACCATTGGTTTTGCCTTTGCCAAAAAAGTTAAAAGCCTGAGAGGGATGGATATTATTCCTGAAGCTATTGAGGATGCTAAGGCAAATGCCCAGCGTATGGGGTATAGTAATACCCACTATGAGGCAGGTACAGCAGAAGAAATCATCCCTCGTTGGTACAAGGAAGGCTATCGTGCTGATGCCTTGATTGTGGACCCGCCACGTACTGGTTTAGACGACAAGCTCTTGGATACCATAATCAAATACACTCCTGAAAAGATGGTCTATGTTTCTTGCAATGTATCTACCCTAGCGCGTGATTTAGTCCGTTTGGTAGAGGTCTATGACCTCCACTATATCCAGTCGGTTGATATGTTTCCGCATACGGCTAGGACGGAAGCAGTGGTCAAATTGACCAAGCGCGAATCATCTTCTAAATAGAAATAAGAGCACGAAAATTTTTGAAAATCAGTTTTCCGATTACAGAGTAAGATTTGCAAGCTCCCTATATTTATGATAAAATAAGTAGAAAATAAAATGAAAAAAGAGGTATGTGAAATGTCACGTAAACCATTTATCGCTGGTAACTGGAAAATGAACAAAAACCCAGAAGAAGCAAAAGCATTCGTTGAAGCTGTAGCATCAAAACTTCCTTCATCAGACCTTGTTGAAGCAGGTATCGCAGCTCCTGCTCTTGACTTGACAACTGTTCTTGCTGCTGCTAAAGGTTCAAACCTTAAAGTTGCTGCTCAAAACTGCTACTTTGAAAATGCTGGTGCTTTCACTGGTGAAACTAGCCCACAAGTTTTGAAAGAAATCGGTACTGACTACGTTGTTATCGGTCACTCAGAACGTCGTGACTACTTCCACGAAACAGACGAAGACATCAACAAAAAAGCAAAAGCAATCTTTGCGAACGGCATGCTTCCAATCATCTGTTGTGGTGAGTCACTTGAAACTTACGAAGCTGGTAAAGCAGCAGAATTCGTAGGTGCTCAAGTTTCAGCTGCTCTTGCTGGATTGACTGCAGAACAAGTAGCTTCAACAGTTATCGCTTATGAGCCAATCTGGGCTATCGGTACTGGTAAATCAGCTTCACAAGACGATGCACAAAAAATGTGTAAAGTTGTTCGTGACGTTGTAGCTGCTGACTTCGGTCAAGAAGTAGCTGACAAAGTACGTGTTCAATACGGTGGTTCAGTGAAACCTGAAAACGTTGCTGAATACATGGCTTGTCCAGACGTTGACGGAGCTCTTGTTGGTGGTGCATCACTTGACCCAGAAAGCTTCTTGGCATTGCTTGACTTTGTAAAATAAGCCTTAAATATCTGAGACAGACAGTTCCCTCTCTCGAGGTTTTGGCTGCCTGTCTTCTTTTTAGTAAAATGGCGTGCGAAAGCACGCTCTTTTCTGCATTTTAGAAGAAAAAGAAAGGAGAATTATGCTGTATATTTGGTCTTATCTCAAACGCTATCCCAAGTGGTTAGTGTTAGACTTTCTCGGGGCAATTTTCTTTGTCATTGTCAATCTAGGTTTACCAACAGTTTTAGCCCGCATGATTGACCAGGGAATCAACCAAGGTGATCAGGAAAAACTCTATTTTTGGGCCGTAATCATGTTGGTTATTATCGTCTTGGGAACATTTGGACGGGTTGTTCTGGCTTATGCTGCTAGTAAACTGACCACGAATATGGTTAAGGACATGCGCAATGATGTCTATGCGAAGTTGCAAGAGTATTCTCATCACGAATATGAACAAATTGGTGTGTCTTCACTAGTCACTCGTATTACCAGTGATGCCTTTGTCCTCATGCAGTTTGCAGAACAAACGCTTAAGTTGGGTGTTATCACTCCCATGATGATGCTGTCGAGTATTCTTATGATTTTCTTGACCAGCCCTTCACTAGCTTGGATTGTAGCTTTTTCAGTTCCTTTTCTAGCTGTAGTAGTCCTTTATGTTGCGGTCAAAACGCGTCCCTTATCTGAAAAACAACAGAAAACTTTGGACAAGATAAACCAGTATGTCCGTGAAAATTTGATGGGGCTACGAGTGATTCGTGCCTTTGCTCGTGAAGACTTTCAAGAAAACCGTTTCGAAGAGAAAAATGCAATCTATGCGGATAATTCCAATCGCTTGTTCAAATTGACAGGTTTGACAGAGCCGCTTTTTGTGCAAATCATTATTGCCATGATTGTGGCTATCGTTTGGTTTGCTTTGGATCCTCTCAAACAGGGAAGTTTGCAGATTGGGGATTTGGTGGCCTTCATCGAGTATAGTTTCCACGCCCTCTTGTCCTTCCTTTTCTTGTCAAACCTCTTTACCATGTATCCACGTACTGCTGTATCTAGCGAGCGTTTGAAGGAAATCATGGACATGCCTATTTCCATTGATCCAAATGAGGACGGAATTCAAGAAACAGAAACACATGGTTACTTAGAATTTGATAATGTGACCTTTGCCTATCCAGGGGAAACAGAAAGCCCTGTTTTGCATAACATTTCCTTTACTGCTAAACCGGGAGAAACCATTGCCTTTATCGGCTCAACTGGTTCAGGTAAGTCTACTCTGGTTCAATTGATTCCTAGATTCTACGATGTTATCCTTGGAAAAATCAAGGTCGATGGTGTTGATGTCCGAGATTACCGTCTCAAATCACTCCGTCAGAAGATTGGATTTATTCCACAAAAGGCCTTGCTCTTTACTGGGACTATCGCAGACAATCTCCGCTATGGGAAAGAAGATGCCAGTCATGAGGACTTGCACCAAGCAGCTGATGTAGCCCAAGCCAAAGACTTTATCGAAAGTCGAGAAGAAGGTTTTGCGACTCATCTGGCTGAAGGCGGAAGCAACCTATCAGGTGGTCAGAAACAACGCTTGTCGATTGCCCGCGCAGTTATCAAGGGTCCAGACATCTACATTTTTGATGATTCCTTCTCAGCCTTGGACTATCGTACAGATGCAATCTTGCGCCGTCGTCTCAAGGAAGTGACTCAAGATGCTACGGTATTGATTGTCGCGCAACGTGTTGGAACCATTATGGATGCGGACCAGATTATCGTCCTTGATAAGGGCGAAATCGTTGGTCGTGGACGTCATGAAGAATTGATGGAGACTAATGACATCTATCGAGAAATTGCTGAGTCGCAGCTGAAAAATGCGTCTCTGACAGAAGAATAGGAGGTAAAGGATGAAACAACAATCTAGTCTAGCTCGTCTATGGAGCTATTTAAAAGCCTACCGATTCTCTGTTTTCTTTGCAGTCTTCTTGAAAATAGTCAGCGTCATTATGAGTGTTATCGAGCCTTTCGTATTAGGGCTTGCCATCACAGAATTAACCAGCAATCTCCTTGCCATGGCAAATGGTGTTGCAGGAGCGGGTATCAATACCAGCTATATCGCAGTGATTCTAGTGATCTATCTCTTGCGTGGGCTTCTCTATGAGTTGGGTTCTTATTACTCAAACTACTTTATGACCAATGCGGTACAGTCCATGATACAGGATTTGCGAAATGAAATGAGTGAAAAAATCAACCGCATCCCTGTGTCCTACTTTGATAAGCATCAGTTTGGAGATTTGTTAGGTCGTTTTACAAGTGACGTTGAGACTGTTTCGAACGCTCTACAACAATCTTTCTTACAGATTGTCAATGCAGTCTTTACCATTCTTTTTGTTATGGGTATGGTCCTCTATCTAAATCTTCAGTTGGCTATCATTGTTATCTTGTCGATTCCAGTGACTTATTTTGGAGCTAAAACGATTCTAAATCGTTCGCAGCCATATTTTAAACAGCAGGCAGCTATATTGGGACGTATGAATGGATTTGTACAGGAAAACTTGACAGGTTTCAATGTTTTAAAACTTTTCGGGCGTGAAGAAAATTCTCAAGAAAGATTTGAAAAGATTACGGATGAATTGCAACAAGTCGGATTCAAGGCGAGTTTTATTTCAGGATTGATGATGCCTGCCCTTCACATCGTGTCTGATTTAACTTACCTAATAGTTGCTGTCTTAGGTGGTTTACAGGTTATTGCAGGGCGCTTGACTATTGGTAACATGCAGGCCTTCGTTCAATATGTATGGCAAGTCAGCCAACCGATTCAAAATATCACCCAGCTAGCAGGGCAAATGCAAAGTGCCAAGTCTTCGCTTGATCGTGTCTTTGAAGTTTTGGATGAACAGGAAGAAGTTCAAAGTGAGGAAGTGAAAGAGTTGGCGCCGTTGACAGGTCAAGTTAGCTTCAAGAATGTTGATTTCCAATATGTGGAAAATAAACCATTGATTCGTAATTTCAACTTAGATGTTGAACCAGGAGAGATGGTAGCCATCGTAGGACCAACTGGAGCAGGTAAAACAACCTTGATTAACCTTCTCATGCGTTTTTACGATGTAACAGCTGGTGCTATTTTAGTGGATGGACAAGATATTCGAGACTTGTCTCGTCAGGACTATCGTCGCCAGTTTGGCATGGTCTTACAGGATGCCTGGCTCTATGAAGGTAGCATCAAGGAAAATCTTCGCTTTGGAAATTTGGATGCAACAGATGAAGAAATCGTTGAAGCTGCTAAGGCGGCCAATGTTGACCACTTTATCCGCACCCTTCCTGGTGGCTATAACATGGAAATGAACCAAGAGTCAAGTAATATTTCTCTTGGGCAAAAACAGTTGTTAACTATCGCGCGTGCTCTCTTGGCGGATCCTAAAATCTTAATTTTGGACGAAGCAACCTCATCAGTCGATACTCGTCTAGAGCTCTTGATTCAAAAGGCCATGAAACGTTTGATGAAGGGAAGAACAAGCTTTGTTATTGCCCACCGGCTTTCGACTATTCAGGAAGCTGACAAGATTTTGGTGCTGAAAGATGGACAGATTATCGAACAAGGAAATCATGAAAGTCTCTTAAATGCAAAAGGTTTCTATTATGACCTTTATCAAAGTCAATTCTCTGGTAAAGGCACAGAAAACAACTAAAAATTACAGTTTCCTATTCTTAAATTATCAGTCAATTAGAACTTTTTTAATATGAGTTAATTTCCTTGCTTTTGTCTACTAGGAGTAGTATACTGATGTAGTAATCAATAAATATGGTTGCAAAAATTATATTACGAGGTGAGAAATATGGTTGAATTAAAAAAAGAAGCAGTAAAAGACGTAGCAACATTAACTAAACCAGCGGCAGAAGCGCTAGTAAATACAAAGGAAGTTTTGAATCAATCAGTAGCAGACTTGTACGTAGCACATATCGCTCTTCATCAAGTACACTGGTACATGCGTGGCCGTGGATTCATGGTATGGCATCCTAAGATGGATGAATACATGGATAGCCTTGATGGTTACCTTGATGAAATCAGTGAACGCTTGATTACACTTGGTGGCAAACCATACTCTACTTTGACAGAATTCCTTCAACACAGTGAAATCGAAGAAGGAATTGGAGAATTCCGTAACGTAGAAGAAAGTTTGGAACGTGTCCTTGAAATTTATCGTTACCTTATCACTCTTTTCCAAAAAGCTTTGGATGTAACAGATGAAGAAGGTGATGATGTAACCAATGATATCTTCGTTGGTGCTAAGGCAGATCTTGAAAAAACAGTCTGGATGCTTGCAGCAGAATTAGGACAAACACCTGGTTTGTAAGATACTGTATTTTTCTAAAAATCCGTAGAAGTTTTCTACGGATTTTTTCTATTCAGGAGGGCATTCCAAAACAGTCTTTTTTGAAGTTTTTTGATAAAATAGAACTATCAATGAAAAGGATGAAAGCATGACAATGAAAATCGTAGCCATCTGGGCCCAAGATGAAAAGGGTGTAATCGGAAAAGAGGATCGCTTACCATGGCATTTGCCAGCAGAGTTAAAACATTTTAAAGAAACAACCTTGAATCATGCCATCTTGATGGGACGTGTCACCTTTGATGGAATGGGACGACGTTTGCTTCCAGGACGTGAGACTCTGATTTTGACGCGTAATGTTGAAGAGTCAATTGAGGGTGTTCTGGTTTTCCAAAATGTTGAGGATGTTTTAGACTGGTACCATAACCAGGATAAAAATCTCTATATCCTTGGGGGTAAGCAGATTTTTCAGCTTTTTGAACCTTATCTCGATGAAATTATTGTGACACAAATTCATGCTCAAGTTGAAGGGGATACTTATTTCCCGGAAGATTTTGACTTGACTGTTTTTGAGACTCTTGCAAGCAAATCTTATAGCAAAGATGAGAAAAATGCCTATGATTTCACCATCGAATATAGAAAGAGAAAGGAAGTCTAATGGAGCGCAGTATTTTTGGATTTTTTACAGCTCTTTTGTGTGCTGTCTGTCTTATAGCTGGAACACACGCTTTTCGTAAAAAGCGCTTTGGACTTGCTACTCTACTTTGGCTTAATGCTTTTACAAACCTGGTGAATAGCATTCATGCTTTTTATATGACCTTATTTTAGATAGAAAAATCATTTAGAACGGAAGGGAATCATGCCTACAAATAGGAAAAATGATATGATGGTTTATTGCTCATTTTGTGGCAAAAGCCAAGAAGAAGTTAAAAAAATAATCGCTGGGAACAACGCCTTTATCTGTAATGAATGTGTGGAGTTGGCTCAGGAAATTATTCGTGAGGAGTTGGCTGAGGAAGTCTTGGCAGACTTGTCTGAAGTACCAAAACCAATCGAACTCTTAAACATCTTGAACCACTATGTGATTGGTCAAGATCGTGCTAAACGTGCCTTGGCAGTAGCTGTTTATAACCACTACAAACGCATCAATTTCCATGACACTCGTGAAGAGACAGAAGATGTAGATTTGCAGAAATCAAACATTTTGATGATTGGCCCAACGGGTTCAGGGAAGACTTTCCTTGCTCAAACACTTGCTAGAAGTTTGAATGTACCATTTGCTATTGCAGATGCAACAGCTCTTACTGAGGCTGGCTACGTAGGTGAGGACGTGGAAAATATCCTCCTCAAACTCTTGCAAGCAGCTGACTTTAATATCGAACGTGCAGAACGTGGAATTATCTACGTAGACGAAATCGACAAGATTGCTAAGAAGAGCGAGAATGTGTCTATCACACGTGATGTTTCTGGTGAAGGTGTGCAACAAGCTCTCCTCAAGATTATCGAAGGAACTGTAGCTAGTGTGCCACCTCAAGGCGGACGCAAACATCCACAACAAGAAATGATTCAAGTGGACACTAAGAATATCCTCTTTATCGTGGGTGGTGCCTTCGATGGCATCGAAGAGATTGTCAAACAGCGTCTTGGTGAAAAAGTTATCGGCTTTGGACAAAACAACAAGGCTATTGACGAAAACAGCTCTTACATGCAAGAAATCATTGCAGAAGATATTCAAAAATTCGGTATTATTCCTGAGTTGATTGGACGCTTGCCAGTATTTGCAGCCTTGGAGCAGTTGACAGTAGATGACTTGGTTCGCATCTTGAAGGAACCAAGAAATGCCTTGGTTAAACAATACCAGACCTTGCTTTCTTATGATGATGTTGAGTTAGAATTTGACGACGAAGCCCTCCAGGAAATTGCTAACAAAGCTATCGAACGCAAAACTGGTGCCCGTGGTCTTCGCTCAATCATCGAAGAAACCATGCTAGACGTTATGTTTGAAGTTCCAAGTCAAGAAAATGTGAAAACAGTTCGTATCACAAAAGAAGCGGTTGACGGAACGGCTAAGCCAATTCTAGAGACAGCCTAGAGGTGACTATGGAAATCAATACACACAATGCTGAGATTTTGCTGAGTGCAGCCAACAAGTCCCACTATCCGCAGGATGAACTTCCTGAGATTGCTCTTGCAGGTCGCTCAAATGTTGGGAAGTCAAGCTTTATCAACACCATGCTTAATCGTAAGAATCTAGCTCGTACTTCTGGGAAACCAGGAAAAACACAACTACTCAATTTCTTTAATATTGATGACAAGATGCGTTTTGTGGATGTGCCTGGCTATGGTTATGCCCGTGTTTCCAAGAAGGAACGCGAAAAATGGGGACGTATGATTGAGGAGTACTTGACCACTAGAGAAAATCTTCGAGCGGTTGTTAGTCTCGTTGACCTTCGCCATGATCCATCGGCAGATGATGTACAGATGTACGAATTTCTTAAATATTATGAGATTCCTGTCATCGTTGTGGCGACCAAGGCAGACAAGATTCCGCGTGGGAAATGGAACAAGCACGAATCAGCTATTAAAAAGAAATTAAACTTTGATCCAAGTGATGATTTTATCCTCTTTTCATCCGTAACAAAAGCAGGAATGGATCAAGCTTGGGATGCTATTTTAGAAAAATTGTGAGGAATACATATGGCAAAAACAATTCATACAGATAAAGCTCCAAAGGCAATCGGACCTTACGTTCAAGGAAAAATCGTTGGCAATCTTTTGTTTGCTAGCGGTCAAGTTCCTCTATCTCCTGAAACTGGAGAAATCGTAGGAGAAACAATCCAAGAACAGACTGAACAAGTTTTGAAAAACATTGGAGCTATTTTGGCAGAAGCGGGAACAGATTTTGACCATGTTGTTAAAACAACTTGCTTCTTGAGTGATATGAACGACTTTGTACCTTTCAATGAGGTATACCAAACAGCCTTTAACAAGGAATTTCCAGCTCGTTCAGCTGTAGAAGTAGCTCGTCTTCCTCGCGATGTAAAAGTCGAAATTGAAGTCATCGCAGAGATTGGATAAGCGAGTTGAAGTTTGGTTCTTCCAAACTTCTTTTGATATAAGGAGACAATGATGACAAAGAAACAACTTCACCTGGTGATTGTGACAGGGATGAGTGGTGCAGGGAAAACTGTAGCCATTCAATCCTTTGAAGATTTAGGATATTTTACCATTGATAATATGCCGCCTGCTCTATTGCCAAAGTTTTTGCAGTTGGTCGAGACCAAGGACGATGACCATAAGTTAGCCCTAGTGGTGGACATGCGTAGCCGTTCTTTCTTCTCAGAGATTCAGGCTGTCTTGGATGAATTGGAAAATCAAGATGATTTGGACTTTAAAATCCTCTTTTTGGATGCAGCAGATAAGGAATTGGTGGCACGCTATAAGGAAACTAGAAGAAGTCACCCTCTGGCAGCAGATGGTCGTATCTTGGACGGGATTAAGCTGGAACGCGAACTCTTGGCACCCTTGAAAAATATGAGTCAAAACGTGGTTGACACAACAGAGTTAACTCCTCGTGAACTCCGTAAGACCATTGCAGAGCAGTTTTCAGATCAAGAACAGGCTCAGTCCTTCCGTATTGAGGTTATGTCTTTCGGGTTTAAATATGGCATTCCTATTGATGCTGACTTGGTATTTGATGTTCGTTTCCTCCCGAATCCCTACTATCTACCAGAACTTCGCAATCAGACAGGTGAAGACCAGGCCGTTTATGACTATGTTATGAATCATGAGGAATCTGAAGATTTCTACCGCCATTTGTTGGCCTTGATCGAACCAATCCTACCTGGCTACAAAAAAGAAGGAAAATCTGTTTTAACCATTGCAGTAGGTTGTACAGGTGGACAACACCGGAGTGTTGCCTTTGCCAAACGATTAGCCACTGATTTGTCTAAGAATTGGCCTGTTAATGAAAGTCATCGTGATAAAGACCGAAGAAAGGAAACGGTAAACCGTTCATGAGAAAACCAAAAATTACGGTGATTGGTGGAGGAACTGGAATCCCTGTTATTTTAAAAAGTTTGCGGGAAAGAGATGTTGACATTGCAGCCATTGTAACTGTTGCTGATGACGGAGGTTCTTCAGGTGAACTGCGTAAAAATATGCAGCAGTTGACACCACCTGGAGATTTACGCAATGTGCTTGTTGCCATGTCAGATATGCCAAAGTTCTATGAAAAGGTTTTTCAATACCGCTTCTCGGAAGATGCAGGTGCCTTTGCTGGACATCCGCTAGGGAATATTCTCATAGCAGGGCTTTCTGAATTGCAGGGCTCAACCTATAACGCCATGCAATTGCTGAGTAAATTTTTCCATACGACTGGAAAGATTTATCCATCTAGTGATCATCCCTTGACCTTGCATGCAGTCTTTAAAGATGGTTCAGAAGTAGCTGGGGAAAGTCACATTGCAGACCATCCAGGCATGATTGACCATGTTTATGTCATCAATACCCTGAATGATGAAAAACCGCAGGCTAGCCGCCGAGTTGTGAATACCATTCTTGAGAGTGATATGATTGTCTTAGGGCCTGGTTCACTCTTTACCTCCATTTTGCCGAATATTGTCATTGAAGAGATTGGACAAGCCCTTCTTGAAACCAAAGCAGAGGTGGCTTATGTTTGCAATATCATGACCCAACGTGGTGAGACTGAGCATTTTACAGATAGTGATCATGTGGAAGTCTTGCATCGTCATCTTGGTCGCCCCTTTATTGATACCGTACTTGTTAATATTGAAAAGGTTCCAAGAGACTATATGGACACCAACCGTTTCGATGAGTATCTAGTTCAGGTTGAGCATGATTTTGATGGTTTGCATCAACAAGTTCCCCGTGTCATTTCATCCAACTTCCTACGCTTGGAAAATGGTGGTGCCTTCCATGATGGGGATTTAATCGTGGATGAATTAATGCGCATCATACAGGTGAGAAAATGAGTTTCACAGTAGCAGTAAAAGAAGAAATCCTAGGTCAACACCACCTGAGTCGCTATGAGTTATCAGCCATTATCAAGATGTCTGGAAGCGTAGGTTTGTCTAGTTCTGGCTTGACCTTATCCGTTGTTACAGAGAGTGCCAAGCTTGCCCGCCATCTCTATGAATCGTTCTTACACTTTTATGGTATTAAGTCGGAGATTCGTCATCATCAGAGAAGCAATCTTCGTAAAAATCGTGTTTATACTGTGTTTACAGATGAACAAGTCCAAGAACTTTTAGCGGATTTACGTTTGGCTGATTCTTTCTTTGGTCTGGAGACGGGAATTGATCCAGATATTTTAGGAGATGAAGAAGCAGGTCGTGCCTATCTCTGTGGTGCATTTTTAGCAAATGGGAGTATTCGGGATCCCGAGTCAGGCAAGTATCAGCTGGAAATTAGTTCAGTTTATCTAGATCATGCCCAAGGGATTGCTTCGCTCTTGCAGCAGTTCTTGTTAGATGCCAAGGTGATTGAACGAAAAAAAGGTGCAGTGACCTATCTCCAGCGAGCAGAAGATATTATGGATTTCCTGATTTTAGTAGGAGCTATGCAGGCACGTGATACTTTTGAAGGTGTCAAGATTCTCCGAGAAACTCGAAATGACCTCAATCGTGCCAATAATGCAGAGACGGCTAATATTGCTCGTACGGTTTCAGCGAGTATGAAAACCATTAACAATATTAGTAAAATCAAAGATAGAATTGGCTTGGATAATCTGCCAGCAGACTTGCAGGAAGTTGCCCGTCTGCGTATTCAGCATCCAGACTATTCTATCCAGAAGCTGGCAGATAGTCTGACAAATCCCTTAACCAAAAGTGGCGTTAATCATCGCCTGAGAAAGATCAACAAAATTGCAGAGGAACTGTAAAATATAATATATTGATGTTCAAAAAAGATATATCGAGATTGATGTTTAAAAATTTTTAAAATAACCTCAAATCATAACCACCCGTCAAACGGGTGGTTTGCACCAGGGCTATAAGCCCAAATTACCAGCCAGCGCCTAAAGACGCTGGCTTTCACGTTGTTCAAGCCTCATTGCTCTTGACTCGTCACTTGCCTCTTGAAGAGGCGTGAGTATTACTTACCACTATCCCTAAAGGGACCCTCATATTCTTTTACACTTAATTTATCTAGTGCTATATCATGCTTTTCCTGATCTTGTATGTATTTCCTTATCGTGGCTTCATTAAGCCCTACTGTACTCACATAATAACCTTCTGCCCAGAAATGCCGATTCCCAAACTTGTACTTGAGGTTGGCGTGTTTGTCAAACATCATGAGTGCACTTTTACCTTTTAAATAACCCATGAAACTAGAAACACTTATCCTTGGTGGAATACTGACTAACATATGTACATGGTCTGGCATTAAGTGACCCTCGATAATTTCAACTTCTTTATAACTACACAAGCGATGAAATATTTCACCTAAACTACTCCGATATTGATTATAGATTACTTTTCGTCTATACTTAGGGGTGAACACAATGTGATATTTACACATCCACTTTGTGTGTGATAAACTATGTGCTTTTTGTGCCATATTTTTCTCCTCTCGCTTTACAATTGGCTTGAACACCTTTATTGTATCGCGTTTGGAGTTTTTTTGGTATAACCTTCGACGCGCACCCGCATAGCGGGTGGTTTATTTGTCTCGCACCTAACGGAGCGAGACGGACTGAAAGTCACATAATTTAAAAAATTCTACTGAAGTTTCATTCAGTAGAATTTTCATTTTCAGAGGATTCGTTGTTTTAAGAGATTAAGGTTCTAGATAGAATTCTAAAAATTTCAAATTTTTATTTTTAATCTTCATTAAATTGCGTAGTTATAGTTTTTTAAAAAATTAATAGATAGTTATGTATTTTCTTTATAAAATCTTTAAATTTATATTTTATTATTGAAGTGTAAATTTAAGGAGGATCAAAATGGAAAAAAATATTTTAGAGACACGGAATTTGTCAAAGAAATTTGGGAATCAACTTGTAGTGAATAATATTTCATTACAAGTGAAAGAGAATTGTATCTACGGATTACTTGGTCCAAATGGTGCTGGGAAATCAACTACACTAAAGATGATAACAGGAATGCTCCATAAATCGTCCGGAGATATTATATTTAATGATCATATATGGAGTAGAAAGGATCTCGAACAAATTGGTGCCTTGATAGAGTTACCTCCCTTGTATGAGAACTTAAGTGCAAGAGAAAATTTAAAAGTAAGAACAATGTTACTTGGATTACCCGAATCAAGAATTGATGAAGTTCTACAAATCGTTGGTCTATCAAATACAGGTAAAAAAAGAAGTGGAAAATTTTCTTTGGGAATGAAACAACGATTAGGAATTGCAATAGCACTATTAAATAATCCTAAATTATTAATTTTAGATGAACCAACCAATGGCTTAGATCCATTGGGAATTCAAGAATTAAGGGAGATGATTCTTGGATTTCCAAAACAAGGCATTACAGTAATTCTATCCAGCCATAATATTTCCGAAGTTGAGCAAGTTGCAGATTATATCGGAATAATATGTGAAGGCGAATTAAAATACCAAGATATAAAAAACTCTCAAGAAAGTTTAGAAAATTTATTCTTGGAAGTAGTAAAGAAGGAGAATTATAAATGATAAATTATATCCTTAGTGATTATTTAAAATATAAAAGAACTTTTTTAAAAAAAATAATCTATATAATACCTATATCTTTGATAATTCTTTCTTATATACTGGCACCACCATATTTTACAGTAGATTCATATAATTGGTGGTATACTATAATTATGCCAATTACTTATGCACTGATTCCTGCTTTAATGAATCGATACGAAGATAAAAAAATAAAATATAGGGCAGTTTATCCTCTAAGTATTGATTTAAGAAAGATTTGGATATCAAAAATTATTGTAGCAAGCTGTTTGATTCTGATGACAAGTTTGGTTCATTTGATAGCAGTTTTAATTGTACAATTTATTTTTGGAGATCAAATATTTTTAATATATAGCTTTAGTACTTTATTAGTTTCGAGTATAGTATTAGTGGTATAGTCACTTAGTTTATAAAATACATGTTATAATAAAGCCATGGCATATAGTACAGATTTTAAACAACGAGCATTAGATTACATCAAAGAGGGACACAGCCATGTCGAGGCGGCCAAAGTTTTTGA
>NZ_JASHCG010000002.1:0-206380 GCF_047464215.1 Streptococcus infantis
GGTTTTAGGAACTTTGACAACTTTAAGAAACGAATTTTCATCGCTCTGAATATAAAAATGGAGAGGACAACGATTGTCCTCTCCAGATGTTAGCTTTTATTCAACCCACTACAGTTGACAAAGAGCCCTTTTTTGATTAATAAGTTCCCTCTTCACCTTGACTTGTCAAAATTACAGGCCCATCTTTTGTAATAACAAACTGATGCTCGTACTGACATGATAGACCACCGTCGATAGTTTTATGTGCCCAGCCTGTTTTCATATCTGTATCGATTTCCCAATCACCTGTATTGATCATAGGCTCAATGGTTAAGACCATGCCTTCACGAAGGCGGAGACCACGACCTGCGATACCATAGTTAGGCACCATTGGTTCTTCATGCATAGTTGGACCAACTCCGTGTCCTACAAGATCACGAACAACTCCGTAACCACGACTTTCAGCATATTCCTGAATAGCAGCTCCAATATCTCCAATACGATTTCCTACAACAGCCTGCTCAATTCCCTTATACATAGCTTCTTTGGTAACATCCATCAAGTTTTTAATTTCTTCTGATGGTTTTCCAACAGCGTAAGCCCAACAAGAATCTGCCAAGCCGCCCGTAAAGTTTTGAGTATATTTTTTCATCTGCTCAACGTTGTTAAAATTTAGTTTAGAAACATTGAGGTCAGACTTAGCGATTGGCCCACCAAGAACCATATCTACCTTCAGCAAATCGCCTTCCTTCAAAATATAGTGGCGTGGAAAAGCATGGGCTACTTCGTCATTAAGCGAACAACAAGTTGCGTATGGATAATCCATCATTGCCCCATCAACACCAATTTGAAGAGGGAGGAAATTTTCTTCTTTACAACGACGACGCACATATTCTTCTACTTCCCACATATCTACACCTGGTTTGATGATGTCACGCAAACCGATGTGAATACTGGCAAGAAAATCGCCAGCCTTATCCATTGCTTCGATTTCTCTAGCTGATTTTAATGTAATCATGTTTTCTCCTAGTTTTAATTAATTTTTACAGTAACATTTGCTTTTGATACGATTTGATGATTGATATAAATATCATAGTCGATAATGGCTGACCTTCTCGTATGGTGAATAATTCTAGCCTGAATCCGCAAGATATCATCGATCTGAACAGCCTGTAAAAAGTAAATCAGCATCTGTTCAATGATGAGATTACGTCCGCTATTCACGACCAGATCCTGCGTCATATGGGTCAAAATTTCTGAAAGAACTCCATTTGCAAGGACTCCATTTTTTTCCAACATAAATGGTTCAACCGTAATGACAACTTCATCATGGTGGTAAGATAACTTCTGACCAACCTGTTCTGAAAATGTTGGTAATGCTGAAACTTGAGAGCGACTCATCTTTTCCATGACATCCCGTCTAGTAATAACACCAAGTAAAGTTTGATTACTTCTCACAACAGGCACCATTTCAAAGTCTTCAGCAATCATTCTCTGGCTAACATTAGCGATATTCGTCGCTAAACCAGTCATGTAGACTGTCCTTGTCATGACCTTATCTATCGTTGTACCAGGTGATTTATCTCCAGCATCACGCATAGTAACTACACCAACAACGACCTGATGCTGATTGATGACAGGGAAACGGCTCGTTCTATTCTTACGAACCAAGTCTAGATAATCTTTGACAGTATCCGTTTCCTGTAGAAATCCATATTCATGACTGGTACGATAGATTTTTTCAACCGTTAAAATATCTGTCTTAATCTGAACGTTGGACAAAGCTCTGTTGATCATAGTCGCAATTGTAAATGTATCATGCTTACTGCGCAATACTGGAATATTTTTTTTATTAGCATGGTTTAAAACATCTTCATGAACTTCAAATCCACCTGTTACCAAGACAGCATTTTCATTTTCAAGTGCTAATAACTGAATACGTGTTCGATCTCCTACGATAAGTAAGCCGCCATCATGAAGATAAGAAAGAATATTCTTTTCAGTCATCGCCCCAATGGAGAATTTACTAAATTCTCTATCCAATCCAGCTTGACCAGCTAAAACTTCTGAGCCTGTAACTTCTGCAATTTCTGCGAACGTTAATTTCTCAATAGCTACTTTTTTTGACTTTACACGTACTGTTCCACTTCGAGGACGTGTTTCAACAAGTCCCCTATTTTCAGCTTCTTTGATAGCCCGATATGCCGTACCATCACTTACTCCTAGTCGATTTGAAATACTACGAACACTGACACGCTTCCCAACTGGTAATTCTTCCAAGTAGGCTAATATTTCTTGGTGTTTACTCATTTAGATTTCCTTTTGTATAACGGAATTCTAGATAATCCCGCATCTTTCGGGTATAACGATCGCTACCTTTAAAATGACGATAAAGAACAAAATTTGATTTTTCTGCTACTTTCTGACTAGCAACATTTTCTAGATGTGTCACAATCGAAAGTTGCTTCAAGGCAAACTCGTTCATGGATAAATCTCGTAATTTGGTAACTGCTTCAGTCATATACCCCTGAGACCAATAGTCTTTCTTTAAAAAATAGCCAATTTCTGCTTCTTTCTTAATTTCATCAAGTTTTTCAAACTTGATAGCTCCAATCATCCGTTGCTCTTTTTTATCACAAATAGCCCAAATCCCCAAAGGTGATTTCATAAAATAATTGGCAAGAGCATACTGACTTTCTTCAATACTTGCTTGTGCAGGAAAGATAAATTGGAGATTTTCAGGATCTGATGCAAGTTGATGAAAATCATCTACATCTGTAAAAAAGAAGGGACGGAAATATAAACGTTCCGTCTCATAGAAAGAAAATTTTGCTAATTTAGTCCAGATATTCATTGCAATCCTCAAAGTGCTAATCTTCGATTAGCTCAATATCTGCTCCAAGATTACGCAATTTTTCGATAATATTCGAGTAGCCTCGAAGGATGAATTCTACATTGGTAATCTCTGTTTTTCCTTCAGCCATCAAGCCAGCAATAACCAAGGCAGCTCCAGCACGTAGGTCTGTCGCCTTAACTTTTGCACCCTGCAAAGGATTTCCACCCTTATAAAGGATGTGGTCGTTTGTTGTTGAAATATCTGCATTCATTTTGGCTAATTCAAAAACATGATTGACACGTTTTTCATAGATTGTATCAATCAATGTGCCACGACCTTCTGCTTTTAATAGCAAAGGAGTAATAGGCTGTTGAAGATCTGTTGCGAAACCTGGATAAGGAGCTGTTTTGATATTAACAGCCTTTAGATTTGTTTGCTCTTCGACGAAAATACTGTCTTCAGAAATAGTCATGTGAACACCCATTTCTTCAAGTTTAGCAATAAATCCTTCTAAATGCTCATAAAGTACATTATTAATTCGAATCCCATGACCTACTGCAGCTGCCATTGAAATATATGTACCTGCTTCAATACGGTCTGGGATGACTTGGTGACGTGTTCCGTGCAAGCTATCCACACCATCGATTGTAATCATATCCGTACCTGCTCCACGAATGTGAGCTCCCATATTGTTTAATAATGTAGCCACATCAATGATTTCAGGTTCGCGAGCAGCATTTTCAATAACTGTTCGACCTTTAGCTTTTACTGCTGCTAGCATCGTATTGATTGTTGCACCAACACTAACAGTATCCATATAGATATGTGCACCATGTAGACTTGATCCTTGGGTTGAGAGATTCATATTATCTCCCTCGTAGGTTGTCTTAGCTCCCATAGCTTCAAATGCTTTTAAATGCAAATCAATCGGACGTGGTCCTAGGTCACACCCTCCAGGCAAACCTACAGTTGCTTCACCAAAACGTCCTAAAAGACTACCATAGAAATAATAAGACGCACGCAAGCTATTAATTTTACCATAAGGCATTGGTTTATTTTGAACACCACGAGGATCAATCTCAAGAACATCGTCATAACGCTTGACACTAGCTCCCATGATCTCCATAATCTCAATAAGACTAGCTACATCAGAGATGTCTGGAACACAATCCAAAATCACAACATCATCTGATAAAATAATGGCAGGAATCAAGGCAACGACACTATTTTTAGCACCACTGATTGTAATTTCACCTTTCAATGGTCTCCCGCCGTTAATGACAATTTTTTTCATTTTATACTCTTTCACTATTTATTAAGAAGGTCTCACCCTATATTATACCATATTTCTTACTAATAGCCAATCCTATAAAATAATTAACAAACGTCTCACACTTAATTCCACCATAAAAATCCGTTTTAGACTAATTTCCACTTTGGTCAGGAAAGTGGAAATTACTTTGAGAAATTACCCTCAAGATTTTGACAATCTCAACATCATCACAGTTCTGGAAGGTAGAACACAATCTATCATCCGAAATCATTTTCTTAAATATGAGAGTTCTGTCCGAAGTCGCGTCAAAATCATTACTATGGATATGTTTATCCCTTATTATGACTTGACTAGACAACTTCGCTTTCGAATTTCTAGGCTCAGGCTGAAACAGTCTACGAGACTGTTTCACTCCCAAACGCTAAAATCGTTCTGGATTGCTTTCACATTGTACAACATCTAAGCCGTGCTATGAGTCGTGTGCGTGTCCAAATTATGAATCAATCAGGATAGTCGTAAACTGAGTGATAAACGTTTTTATCGCCCTACTTTTCGTATGCATTTAACCAATAAGGAAATCCTAAACAAGCTTTTGAGCTATTCCGAAGACTTGAAACACCACTATCATCTCTATCAACTCTTGCTTTTCCACTTTCAGAATAAGGAGCCGAAGAAATTCTTTGGACTCATTGAGGACAATCTAAAGCTGGTTCATCCTCTTTTTCAGACTGTCTTTAAAACCTTTCTAAAGGACAAAGAGAAAACTGTCAACGCTCTTCAACTACCCTATTCTAACGCCAAACTGGAAGCCACTAATAATCTAATCAAACTTATTAAACGCAATGCCTTTGGTTGTCAGAACTTTGAAAACTTCAAAAAACGCATTTTTATCGCTCTGAACATCAAAAAAGAAAGGACGAAATTTGTCCTTTCTCGAGATTAGCTTTTCTTCAACCCACTACAGTTGACAAAGAGCCAAAAAACTTGTCCCTTTTATATTTTAAACAATGGATTTAAGAAACCATCTGTGTTTTTTAGAAGGGATTTAAAGACTTTAGATTTCAAATTTTCAGTATTTGAGTAGTTTCCAGCCTTCTTGAGGTCTTCTGTGACCGCTTTGTCGAACAAGGCTTTGAGTTCATTATAATTGTGGATGGTTTGTCCATCAATTGTAATCTCTGTGAATCCTTTTTCAGCTCTGACTTTCACATCATGATACCAATGTCTCTTCCACTCTTCAAGTGTCTTGAATTTGTCTCCAGATACTTTCTTGATAATGAAATCATCGCCTAAAAGACCTTTATTTTCTTTATCAGCAGCACCTTGATGTTTGCTTGAAACATAGTCAATGAATCCATGTTCATATCCATAGTACCCCCACATACGGAAGGCATTATGTTTGAATGATAATGAACCTGGTGCTCCTTGGCTTGTATTACCACCGTAAATACCAGCCATCATATTGACATTGACATAAGCCGTACCAAAATCTTCTGGGTGGAAGACTTTATTGCCTGGATTTCCGTGAATAGTCATAAAATTGTTATTTACCAAATCATCAATGGTTTCAAGATTGGTTATTTTCTCAGCGTCTGTCAAGTCACGCACTTTGTCCCATTGGTGAGGACCACTTAGTTTATTTCTATCCATTGGTCGACGTATTTCACGGTCAATTTTCTTGAACCACTTACTATTGTCACCTTTAACCTTAGGAAGAACAGCTTCAGCTTCAGCATAATCAAGCATCATCATAGCTTCATTGTAGTTCTTCATGTATTTATCTATAGTTTCACGCGAATCCAGCTTGTTAGGATTATAGTTGTACCATTGGTTACCATCATTTTGACGTTCAAATGCCATATTTAATCCAAGTGCACCGTATTCACCTTGATGTCCGTGTTGTGCTGGAGTTTGTAACATACCCTGAGCAAATGCTTCAAGGTCTGTACCTTGTCGATGTCTATGACCACCCAAATATGCCATGCGGTCATTTACGTGGGTAGTTTCATGTGTAAAGGCAGATGTGCCGTATTCACTTATTAAATCCGACATAACAAAATATACAGCATCCATAGGTTGTGGATCAGCAAAGATGTAAGCATAGGCTCCATAGCCATACTTATACTCATGATACTTCCCAATACGACCAAAGAATTCCCTGACTGGAGTATAGTCTGATTTTCCATTTCTATGTCCGAATCTGTCAGGCCAGCCACCTGGAGCATTATGATTATCCCATACAGGAGTTGGAACTACATTTTGACTCTTAAGAAGTTTATCGCGTACATTATCAGTAGCAAGACGTGACCAAAAATCTAAGTAATTAACTTGCTCTTTGGCACGTAGATTAATCTCTTTTTTAAAGGCTTCACGTTCTTCTTCAGTATTTTTGTTGTATTTTTCAAATGCACCGAATGAAATTGAATTATACGTTGAAATCATAAATAGATGTGCATTTTTCAAATTAAGAAGAGGTAAAATCATGCGCCCATGCTGCCCATTATTAATTCCTTCGTATAGACGATATTTTTTGTTAGCAAATGCAGGGTTCGTTGATGGTTGTTCAACTACATACGCGTTCTTTTCAATAGCTTTCTTAAACCAGTCATTTATATCTGTATGGTTAGTGAATAGCTTCATATTGTAATGTAAGAATCCATTTAATTCATTTATTCCAATTGTTCCACCTATAGTTTCACGATAAGCTTCTAAAGTTCTATCTCCTTTAACATTTCTTTCACTTGAACCAATTTTGATTAAGAAATCTAAAACATTAACATTCTTACCATAAAAATCAGGTTTAAACATCATAATATCTTTAATTGATAACTCATCGTATTTAAAACCATAATATTGATTTAAGTAGGCCAGCCCCATCATGATTTTAGCTTTGTTATCTTCAACTTTCTTAAGTAAAGCACGCTCGACTACTTCCCCACCGTTTAACTGATGATCTTCATTTTCTAAAATCTGACTAACAAGTTTTTCTAAGTTTCCTTTGACTTCTTCGAAGCTTTCTTCTAAATACAAGCCCTTAATGTACTCAGTTTTCTTCTCAGGGGTATTTTGCCAAGGTTTCTCACGCTTATCCATCAAGCTACGAACTTCATCTGAAAGTAGGGTAACACTAGCTAACTTCTCTTTGATATTGCTTGCTAACTGGCTACGATTCTTCATAACCATATTTGGAGTATAGACAATGTTTTGACCTGCTACATCATACTCTTTTACTTGAGCTACTTTAGAATTCGTTTTAGCGGTCACAGTTAACTCTTCTTTTGTACCATCAGCATAGTGAACCATAATCTTATCAATATCCGATAAATCAGTGACAAATTGCCCTGCTTTCATACCTGTTACAGACAGAACAGTTTTCTTAACAAGATTGGACTCATCTGTTAACTTATTCCCTTGGTTTACAATCCACTCTTTGTTATAAAATGGTTGCAGTTTTTCCAAATTTCGATAAGCTAGGTTTCTTGTTTCTTGGTAGTCCTGAATCGCTTTATATTCAGAATCTCTATCAACGATACGATTTAACTTGTTTACAACTGGATCTTGAATAGCGAAGGTATTCGCAGTAATCCCCATATTAGCGATTTTGGCGTCTGCTTCTGCTTGAGAGATAGACTGAATCTGTTTCGAACGCTTGTAGGTACTTTCTCCAGTAGCAACATCTTTTACATAATAATTATTTTTGAAGTAGTCAAAACCAAAGTATGGGTCACCGTCAATAGAAGCTGAACCATACATAATTTCACCGTTATTGACTTTCATCATACTAATATTATTCTCAACCCAACCCCAGTCATAGTTTTCGTGAACTAAACCACCACTTTGACCATGATTTTTCAGAGTCATAGTACCTTTAACAACAGAATTTGTCAAACGACCTTTTTGTTTAACATCCCACTGATTACTTCCGTGATTGACTTTAGCTACTAAACCACCAAACTTAGAATTGTTACCTACAATATCACCGTCAAAATAAACACTATCCGTGTTACTTCGCCAACTTTCGCTGACAAGTCCACCAGACCACCAGCCTTTATCTCCAAGACTGTTAATCTTGCCAATAAAAGCTACATTGCGCATATTAGCTTCGTCTAACTTATTAACAGCACCGGTTACATCGTTATTTCCTGTTACTGAACCTACTACTTTGATATTCTCAAGTGTAGACTTCTTAAACATATTACCAATAGGTGCAACTTTATCAGCCCAAGGCATGTTTATATTTACATTACCTAAGTTAAAGTTTTTGAGTGTAGCACCTTCAGCCTCATTAAACAAAGGTCTTTCTAAGTTATGAATCGTGTACTGATGATTCTCTACACTTGATAAAGTACCTCTAAACTTAGCCATAACATAAGCTTTACCTGCTGGCTTAACGTTAACTGCATTCAAATCTGCACCAAGTTTAAACTCACCGGTAGGATTTGCTTGCATATCTTTTGCTAAATCATGGAAGTTGTAATAAACCTTATCCTCGGTAGCCCTCGGTTTTTCAAGATAATAAGTGTAAGTATCTCTTAACTTACCGTCTTTATCACGTTGAACTAAGTCAGGTGCTTTTGCCGTTATCTTGTAAAGCTGCTTACCTTCCTCAATGACCTCTTCAATCTTATCAATTGCTAAACGAGTCACTTTGTTTTCTCTGGAGGTTACTTTTAAGTAATAGTTGTTAACATTACTTGGAAGAGATGTTAAATGATTACTATCGCTTTCGACACCGCTTTCGTTTACTTGTACGAGACTGGTATTTGCAATATCTTTCAACTCAACTTTCTTTAAATCTAAGCGTAAAGGTTTATCTTCCAAAGTCGATACTTCTGCACCCTTACCTACATCATAAGTCATAGTGGTTGAAATCGTATAATCTTTGTAATAGTCTAAGTTCTCTAATACTTGAGATAAGTTATCGATTTTTAAATCAAGCGTTTTTACAATTTTTCCACCTTCTTTGATAGTCGCTACAATGCGTGTAATTGTAGCATTGTCTTGATTTTCTAGATTGTAGTTAATTGTAGCAGACTTAGCTAAAACATCCTTAGATACAGTGGTCAGAGTCAAAACAGGAGCTGTTTTTTCTTTTGGCTTTTCTTTTGTACCTTTTACAAGAATTTCAGGCTTCATTTCTTTTAACACAGTTACGGTTTCAACTGGTTCACTGATTTTTTTGCCATGTAACTCTTCATAGCTAGTAACAATTTGACGTTCGCCGTCCTCACCAACTTGTTTAACAGAATCATCACCTATAAATTTGGTAGGATCAGATTCTTCTGTGATAGTTTTAGGAATAGTCTCTGTACGAATATCAGTATGTAAAGCAGGAAGCTCTTCTCTCTCTGGAGCAACGTCAGGAACTGTAGCTAGTGGATCAGTATACTCTGAGATTTCAATAACCGGCGGATCAATTAAGTTTCCTGTTTCATCTACTCCTGTTGTACCTACAGAACCCGTATATTCTGGTTTCTCAGCCTTAGGCGCTTCGTCTGGGACTGTACCTACAGAAGCAATGTACTCTGGCTTCTCAGACTTAGGTGCTTCTTCTGGAACTGTGCCTACCGGTTCAGTGTATGCTGGTTTTTCATGAACTTCCGGCTCACCTTTGTCAGTCACAACAGCTTCGGGTAACGCTGGTTGAACTTCCGGCTCGCCTTTGTCAGTCACAATAGCTTCCGGCAACGCTGGTTGAACTTCCGGCTCACCTTTGTCAGTCACAACAGCTTCGGGTAACGCTGGTTGAACTTCCGGCTCGCCTTTGTCAGTCACAACAGCTTCGGGTAACGCTGGTTGAACTTCCGGTTCACCTTTATCAGTTACAACAGCTTCGGGTAACGCTGGTTGAACTTCCGGCTCACCTTTGTCAGTCACAACAGCTTCGGGTAATGCCGGTTGAACTTCCGGTTCGCCTTTGTCAGTCACAACAGCTTCGGGTAACGCTGGTTGAACTTCCGGTTCACCTTTGTCAGTCACAACAGCTTCGGGTAATGCCGGTTGAACTTCCGGCTCGCCTTTGTCAGTCACAATAGCTTCCGGCAACGCTGGTTGAACTTCTGGTTCTACAAGGTTTGTACCTATTGGTTGCGTATAGTCAGGCTTCTCATACTTAGGAGCATCGTCTGGGACTGTGCCTACTGGTGCAGTGTACTCTGGTTTCTCTGATTTAGGTGCTTCGTCTGGAGCCATACCTACAGGCTCAGTGTATGCTCGCTTCTCAGCTTTAGGAGCCATATCAGGAACTGTTCCTACCGGTGCAGTATATTCTGGTTTCTCATGAACTTCGGGCTCAACCAGATTACCACCAACTGGTGCTGTATGTTCTGGTTTTTCTGCTTTAGGCGCTTCATTAGGGATACTTTGAATTTCAGATACTGGAACATTTTTTGTCCCCTCATTCTTATGTTGAATTTCTGAAATTGCATCATCATTAAGGGGTAAGTATCCAATATAACGATATCCAGCAATTTGAACCACTCCTTCATTACTTGGAGCTTTCAAAGGATTGCTTATATCGAGAGCTTGCATACTAGAAAGACTAATCAGTCCGATAGTAGTAACTAAGAACAAACTAGAAACTTTTTTCTTTTTATGAACCAAAAGGACTAAACTACCAACAGCTAATAGACCTAAAGCTGTAAGCACAGAAGTCGATGAACCTGTCGCAGGAAGAGCTTCCTGCTGATAAATAAGAGCATAAGTTACCTCATTATCAGTAGGAATTCCTGCTTGAATCTTGCTTTGTTCTTCCTTTGTAAGAGCGCTTTTTTCAACATAATGATATGTAGAAGCATGAATGATTGACGGTGCAACCAAGATGCTTCCGAGTAAAACTGAACCAACAATCCCACAGATTTTTCGGATTGAAAACCGTTCTTTTTTAAATAATGACAATCGTAATCACCTTCTTTAATTTTATTTCCTAATAGTAAACACTATTTTTTATTATTAAAAATTGAACTTCTAAAATCATCAGTTTGATTTAGATAGGCCTTAAACACTGCTCTCTTTAACTTATGAACTGCACTATCATATTCTGGATTATAGTTGTCCCAAGAATAACGATTCTCATCTGCATCCTTACGGACAGCTTCGTCCATTAATCGCTGCAGTTCTTCTACACTATGAATCGTCTTTCTTGCAAAACTTGCCCAAGATTTAGTTGGATCGTTGAAGGTCACCTTTTTCAAGTTTCTAAACTGATCCACCCGTTCTTGGTACATAGCTTTCTTGAAATCCGCC
Organism: Streptococcus infantis; assembly: GCF_047464215.1. Lineage (GTDB taxonomy): Bacteria > Bacillota > Bacilli > Lactobacillales > Streptococcaceae > Streptococcus > Streptococcus infantis_P. The sequence continues at coordinate 11,334 of NZ_JASHCG010000002.1, forward strand.
CAAGAAGAATACTTCCCTTCAAATACCTTTTTCAAAACAAGATCATCTGTAACTAAACCTACTTCTTTACCATAAGACTTAATCTTACTTCCCGCCGCTTTTGCATCTTTTTCATATTGATTTGAGATATAAGGTACCATTCCATCCTTAAAGCCTTTGGCAGCCAGAAGTTCATAAGCAATCCTACGTCCCATCAAATCACCCGGAGTTCCCTTACTGCTCAGAGCCGAATAGATTGGGGCAAAGAGTTTAATCGTATAGTAACCGTTTCTTTCATATTCCCCAGACTTATATTCACGAGCTGACAAGATATTATTTTTAATTAAACTATCAAAGGTAGTCAATTTTTTGGCATCTTCTTCTGTCAGATTTTGTACAACGTTAGTAGCGTAAACCTCATTTCCATCTGCAGGATCTTTCACGTATTTATTCTCGATTTTTCTCAGAGCCGTCATTTTCTGATAAGCATCTAACTGTTTCACAATAGATTGCCCTTCGAGATATTCCAACATGTAAACGACATCAAACATATTGTGGACGTAGTTCTGAAGATCTGCTGCGTCATTAAATCTTGTAGTTGGATCAAGTACTTGCAATCGCTGGCCTTCTGTACTATCTGATGTTTTATGTTTCAAGATAGAGTTGATGGTAATGGTTGCATCACTTGGTTGATCAGGAGCTTGCAATAAGCCTTTTGCGAAGAACTCCGGTCCTAAGCCACTTCTTCGACCATAGCCACCAAGGTAAATATCCTGATCTGAATCATGTGTCATCTCATGGGTATAGGTGATAGCTCCATCCTTATCTAACATACGATAGGACATATAGTAAACGCCATCTCCAGTTGCATAAGCACCATGGTGATTGTGAACTACTTTATTCCCCACTGGACCAAAGAAATTCTTCATCGCCGGATTGGTACTATCAAACTGAGCCTCAACTGTAGCTTTTCCAGATGTTGTATCATCTCCAAACTTATAGGCATCATAAAGTAAAATTGTACGATAGAGCTTTTCACGTCCTTCTTTATCTAAAATACGATACCAATAATCATAGTGATCTCGCTGACGTTTGGCTGTTTCACGCGCATTATCTTCAACAAACTTATTGAGTTCATCTCCAGCCTTATAATCGCTGTTGCGATAGCGATCGTAAGCACCAAATCCTAGGCTAGACAAGGTTGAGATGACAAATACAGATCTTTCTGGCAAGGTAAGGAGAGGCAAGACCATATTGCGGTATTTCCAAGTACTACTAGTAATTCTGTCATAAACACCGATAGAATACTTAGTCCCTGCTTGCTCTTGCTTGGCTTTGACCTCTGCAATAGTGGATTTTTCTTCGACGATGTAAGCCTTGGTCTGTGATTTAAACCAGTCATTATTGGTTTTGTCTGGTAGAAAGACTTTTCGGTAATTTTCCAACGTGCTAAACAAATCTGTCGTTCCATGATGGCTGGCAAGACTGATAGCATAAGTATCGACATTGTTTTTAGCAAGCAGATTATTAAATCCTGATTTCCCTAACTCAATCAGAGTATCTAGTGGTGAAGTATTTCCTTTACCAAAGAAGTCTGGACGATACATCACCAGGTCTTTGACATTCACTTGACCGTAGCTAAAGTTATACCAACGTTCTAAATAAGTTAAGCCGAGTAGTAAGGCTTCCTTATTGTTCTTGATTTTATCTACAAGATAGCCTCTGGTAACTGGGTTGTCACCAGCAAGTCCAGCATCTGCTGACAAGAGTTTTTTCAAACTGTTTGCCAAATCTTGTTTTGTTTTGGCGAACTGGTCTTCCAGATAGAGCTCAGTTTGCTTGACCTCTGGGGAAATTCCGAGTATCTTTCTGATAGTATCCGACTTATAGTCAATCTTTTGTAAGTCAGGTAAGACTTGCTTAATGATAGAGTCTTGGTCATACAAGAATTGATTTGGAGTGTAGAGGAGTCCTGTATCCCCTAAACTATATTCTGCTAGCTTGGCAAAATCAGTCTGGTACTTGAGATCGAGCTTCTCAGATGAATGGTCCTGATAGTGAAGCAAGAGTTTATTTGCAGTCTGTTTGTTAGAAACAATATCTGTGATTACTTGGTCATCCTTCATCATAACTGCGGACAAGAGTTCTTTTTGATATAAGAGACTGTTCTCCTTGACCAGGTTTCCGTATTTCACGATGGTCGCCTTGTTATAGAAAGGTAACAATTTTTCAATGTTCTTATAAACCAAAGCACGGTTAGCTTGATAATGCTTCACCTTAGAAAAATCACTTTCTTTACTACCACTTGTTGAAAGGGGCTCCACTGTTGGAGGAGTGAGAGGATTGATTTCTGCTTTTTTATTAGTCACTTCAGAAGCATCTAGCATTGTTCCTCTTTCTTCAAAGGATTCTTTGCTGACGACTTCATCCCTAACCAAGGTGACATTGTATACTCTGTTCGCCTTGCTGCTGAATGTATCCTTCACCTTCATTCCATTGTAGTGGTAACCGGTAATAGCATTCCCGTTGGTTACATTGACATCACTGAGAACATTGGTCAAGCTTCCAGCATGCCGTTCCTCACCAGAAGTTCGATCCCACAAATATCCAGCCACACCCGCAACTCTACCAAAGTGCTTGACATTGTTGATATCACCTTCAGCATAGCTATCCTGTATATGCGCATCTTGGTCTACTAGACCTGCTAGCCCACCAACAGTCTGATCTGAACTATTGGTGTTGGATGAAATGGCTACTGTCGCTTTTGACTTAGTCAGTGAAGCTCTGCCTCCTGTCAAATGACCGACCAGACCACCGATATTATAGGCAGCAGTTGTTTCATAGGTATTGACAATTCTTCCCTTGAAACTGCTCTCTGCGATGCTTGATTGGTCTGCCTTAGCAAGCAATCCACCGATACCACGTTCTCCAGCCAGAACACCATCGACATGAACTTGTTTGATCTTTGTGCCATTCGTAGCTTCATTTGCCAGTGAACCAATATCATTTTTCCCTGAAATAGCAACATTTTTTAGACTTAGTTTTTCTACTGTAGCACCACTCAAGTTTTCAAACAGAGGTTTTTTCAAATTATAGATAGCATAATTCTTGCCATCTTTTTCACCAATCAACTGACCAGTAAAGGTGCCCTTGATATAGGATTTATCATCAGGACCAAGCTCCACTTCGTTAGCATTCAGGCTGGCCGCTAAATGATAGGTTCCAGAGGGATTTTGGTTTATAGCTTTGACCAGATTACTAAAGGAAGTAAAGTTTGTCTTTTCCTCTTTAGACTTCTTATCGAGGTAGAAGGTGAAATGGTCGACATATTTATTGTTCTGCTCTTGCTGGAGTTTCTCAGCCTTAGCTGTAATTTTATAAACTGGCTGACCATTTCTTTCCTCCTCAGTTATTGAGGAGACTGGCAGATAGACATCTTTAAATGCCGAAGATTTTACCTTGACAAAGTAATTATCCGTATTCTTTGGAATTCCATCCAATGAGATATGTTGTTTATAAGTCCCATTCGTCTGGCTGTACAACTCAATATCCGAAACATTTCTTAATTCGAGTGTTTTTTCTGGATCCTGCTTTTTCGTTTTTTCAGTCGGAATATCCGGCTTTACTTGATCAATATCACCAATGTATTCTGGAAGTGGGGCTACCTGTTCAGGCTCACCTTTGTCACTTACTACAGCTTCTGGCAACGCTGGGTGAACCTCGGGTTCGCCTTTGTCGGTTACTACAGCCTCTGGTAACGCTGGATGAATTTCAGGCTCCCCTTTGTCACTTACTACAGCCTCTGGCAACTCTGCTTGGACTGCAGGTTCACCTTTGTCAGTTACAACAGCTTCTGGCAATTCAGGTTGAACTTCTGGTATGCCTTTGTCAGTTACAACTGCGTCGGGTAATTCTGGCTGAACTTCTGGTTTACCTTTGTCTGTTATAACTGCTTCTGGCAATTCAGGTTGAACTTCTGGTATGCCTTTGTCAGTTACAACTGCGTCGGGTAATTCTGGCTGAACTTCCGGCTCACCCTTATCAGTCACGACTGCTTCTGGTAGTTCAGGTTGAACTTCTGGTTTACCTTTGTCTGTTATAACTGCTTCTGGCAATTCAGGTTGAACTTCAGATTCACCTTTGGCGCTTACAACAGCTTCGGGTAATTCTGGCTGAACTTCCGGCTTACCCTTATCAGTCACGACTGCTTCTGGTAACGCTGGTTGAACTTCAGGTTCTCCTTTATCAGTAACAACTGCTTCTGGCAATTCAGGTTGAACTTCAGGTTCTCCTTTATCAGTAACAACTGCTTCTGGCAAGGCGGGTTGGACTGCAGGCTCACCTTTGTCACTGACTACAGCTTCTGGCAACTCTGCTTGGACTGCTGGTTCACCTTTGTCAGTTACAACCGCTTCTGGTAAGGCGGGTTGGACTGCAGGCTCACCCTTGTCGGTTACAACTGCTTGGGGTAACGTTGGTTGAACTTCAGATTCGCCTTTGTCTGTTACTACTGCTTCTGGTAACGCTGGTTGAACTTCCGGTACGCCTTTATCACTTACCACAGCTTCTGGCAAGGCAGGTTGGACTGCAGCCTCCCCTTTATCGGATACAACTGCTTCTGGTAACTCTGGCTGGATCGCAGGCTCACCCTTGTCGGTTACCAGAGTTCCAGCTTGTACATCCTTATGTTTGGCTAATTGTTCTTGAGAATCTGAAGATTGTTTCTCTTCTTTTCTTGGATTCGTTAATTCAGTAGAAAGAGGTTTTTCAACTACTTGAACTTCTGTCGGCTTAGTTGAAGAAACAGGTGTTTGTTCCTGAATAGCCTGTACTGTTGATGGATGTTCTACAAAATTTGGTGTAACACTATAATCTACCTTTTGTTGATTTTTAGGAGTAGCTACTGATTTCTCTTGATTGCTTACTTTAGATTCAGAAGTTATGTTTCCCTCTTTGATATATCCAATATAAGTGTAACCTGAAATCCCTTTAGGAAGAGGTAATTTTTCTCCTGAGATTAATTCATAGTCAGTATTGTAATTCAGTAAGAGATTATTTTCTAAAGCATGAGCTGAAACTAAGACACCATTTCCTATTCCTGCAACCAATACTAAATGTAATACTGTTTTATTCTTAACTTTTTTCTTAGAAACGGCAAAAATTAAAATCCCCAGAGCCGCTAAGCTAGCACCAGCAACTAGGGTTTGCATATCATTCTTACTTCCAGTATTTGGTAAGTCTCCCAGTTGATTTTGGGAATTTAATTTATAAACAAGATAATAAGTCTCATCATCATTCTCCATGTATGTCGGAATGTCATAGACAAGCTGCTTCTTTTCTTCTGATGATAGCTCTGACTCTGTCACATATTTATAGTGAACACCTTTAGTCTCTTGAGCCTCTACAGATGAACTAGCTAATACAGACATAAAAAATAAACTTGAAATCGTTGCAGATACGAGTCCTACTGATAATTTTCTAAATGAAAAACGCTGCTGTTTTTCACCAAAATACTTTTCCATGATTCCTCCTTGAAATAAAATTTTAAAAATATGCAAGCTAAACTTTATTATATTAGCTTGTTATCTTATGAAAAGGTAACACACTTTAATTATACTCTTAATTTACCAAAAAGTCTTAAAATTGCGTTACGTTTTCATACTTTGTTTTATATATAAAATACGAAGGAGCAGGGTTTGAATTTCTTATATTCTTTTTGGATAAAAAAATAGGCTCTCCGAAAACTCGGAAAGCCTTATTTAATGCTACTTCTAGCGATTATTTTGCGATTGGGTAAACAGAAACTTGTTGTTGCAATAAAAGAAAACTATTATGCAATGGCCTTCAAAACCTTGAAAAATCAACAAGTTACATTCCCAAAAATTACCGTAAAATTACATAGTCAATAATTATGGGTATCATTTTGGGTATCAAAAAAACCGCAAGCCAAACAGCCTGCGGTTAGTGTAATAATTTTTTATTCTTTCTGTTTTATTTTGTGGTGATAAGTCCATCAGGCTCCACAGTAAATGCAGCCTTGTCAGCCAATCGGCCATCAGGAAGAAGCAGATAGTATCCGCCATTGTACGGCACAAATGTGTTCGATTTCATATCGCCATTGACGGCATCCAGGTAATACCATTTTTCATAATATTTAACCCAACCAGTCTGCATAGCGCCCTCACGATTGAAGTAATACCATTTTCCACCGATTTTCTTCCAACCAGTAACCATAGAGCCACTAGTATCAAACCAATACCAATATCCATCAGTATGTTTTAACCAGCGCTCAGCATACATATAACCACGAGAATCAAAATAATACCAAGTATCTGCAATCTTTTCAAATTTTGAAATAGGATACGAACCATCTTTACGGCTCCACCACCAGCCGGTTTCATTACGTTTCCAGCCTGATTGATCTTCTTCAGGTGGTACGATATAACCTACGATTGAATTGACTGAGCGCTCATTGTAACGGCAAGGTCCACCGACTTCTAGATAGTCCCAGTTGCCATCAATATTCTGCTCAATAGTCTTGATGGTAGAGCCGTCAGAGTCTTCGTATACAAGACCAGTATGACCATAATTCACACCATCTCCCGCTACAAAATTCTTAACGAAGAACCAACCAGCCTTAGGATATTGGGCGCCATAGATGACTTGTAAGCCTGCTGCTTCTGCGGACCGTAGCAAGTCAATAGCATTACCCCATAGACGAGTACCGAAATACTCGTAGATTCCGTAGCACGTCACATCAGCACATTGATAGCCGTACATTTTATCATAGTCAACCCCAGTTCCTGCATCAGCGTGAGCAATGAGGTCATTAATCATATCTTGTTTCTTAGACATTAGTGTCATCTCCTTTCCAAGCGTCATTCATTTCTTTAACCGATGCCTCGACAAATGTATCAAGTTCCTTATCAGTCATACTGATGTTGTATTTGTTAAGCTCTGCACGGATTTTAGTTCGTGCTTGCTCCAATTTTTCTTCGCCCTTGTAGCCAGTCTCGGATGCGACCTGTTCCACTGCGTTGACTGCGTTTTTAGCCAAGATTTCGACAATCTTAACAGTCTGTTCACCACCCTTCTTAATAAGGTAGTCCTTGACTGCTTTAACTGCGATACCCAGCATAATAACTAGGATGCTGATTGCTCCGTTTGCGATAATTTCGTTAATCTGTTGCATTTATATTTTCCTCCACAATTTCTAATTCTAGAAATTTTTCATACAGTACCTTGATGGCTCCATTTCCACCAAGCTCGACATAACTTTCATAAAGACGAGACAATTCCTCAATCTCATGCTGATTGGTATTGCCTCGTCTAATTGCTTTTTTTAGGTTTTCTTGCAATCGAAAACGTTGTAATCTTTGAAGACCTTTTCCGATAACGCTCAATCCTTTGCTATTATCTTTACCAATATTCTCAACATTTGAGACTGTCTTTTCAATAGCACTAATTTTGTCAGATAAGAGACTGATTTGCTTGTCAGTCTCTTTTGTATTCTGCGTGCTTTTGAAAGAGAAATAGCTAGGAACGATCACGATTAGAATCGGACTCAATTTATCCAGAAATGCTAGTAATTCCAATCAGATCACTTCCAATCTACTGTGCAGAAACTCGAGTAGTTTCAAGATCACTTCCATTCTTTTGACCTTCCCACTTCCAAATTGCAAGAAGGCCATTTTGAGATGGTCCGCCTTCAAGTTGTTTGAGAGATTCGCCTTTGTAAGTGAAAGCCTGATTTGTCTGAATCAAGACGCGCTTGCCCTCACCGTTCAATTCGACGTGTTCAGGATCTTCAATCACAAACATATCACCCGGCTGATAGGCCTTACCTTCCTTAGCAAATGGGAAGAGTTCGACAAGCTCCCTGTAAGTTGTTCCGTAGGCGATTTTTTCACCCATGATAGAATCCTGAGCCATGACACGCACTACTTTATCGATTTTATTTGCAAGTGCAGAGAGTCGGTCCTGTTCGCTCTTGTTTTGCGCAATCTTCTGATTAGCCTGTTCAAGCTGTGCCTGTGTTTTGACGATGGCACTCCCTGGATCCAGCTCGGCTTTTAGGATGTCCAGCACCGCTTGAACAAGAACGTCTTCTTGGTCTTGTGTACGATCACCAGCCAATTCCCGCTGGTTAGTGCTATAACGATTCCCGTCTTGCAAACGGATTTCTACAACGGTTGTAACTTTATCTCCAAAACCACGAGTATAAGGTTTGGTCGCTAGTTCATAATTGTTAATTGCCATTTGTCATTTTTCCTTTCGCTTCTTCAAATTTTGCTTTGAGCTCTTCGTCTGATTCGATGATTCGTTTCATCTGCTCAAGCTCCATCGCAGTTACTGTGTAGAGGGCTTCGAGCGTTGCTGATTGAGTAGCCTCATTACCGACTCTCTCACTTAGTGATTTAATTGTTAAGGTGCTGATTTGTTTATCTTGTTCATTCATGCTTTTTTCTCCAATTTTTCTATTTTTTGATTGAGCTCTTGAATGGCCTTGACTAGATAAGGCACAAGAGCAAATGTGTTGTAAGAGTATGCACCATCTGGATTCTCAAAGAATGCTTCAGGAGCGTACTTCTGGACATCCTGCGCCATAATACCGCAAGAAATGTCCTCAATTTTCCCATCGTATTCTTTGCGGTAGCTGTACGTCTTCAGACTTTCGACTACATCTAGCCCAGAAACTGTACTAGCTTCGATATTCGATTTATAACGACGGTCTGAGATTTCTTTATTCATCGGAATCCAGTCGTATCCTGAACCGCTGTAATAGAGGTAAAGATAGTTATCCGAAGGCTCAAAATTTGAGTATTTAGACGAGTGAATCCAATGACCAGTTTTTCCTGAGTTCTCATTGTTGTAGTAAATGTGTCCGGTAACACGGAGATTACCGTGTATGACTGGCGTATTCCAAAATTCTGCCGTGTTATAACAATACATTTTGCCGTTGTTTTTCACGTACCATGCATAATCTCCAGGATACCCCCAATCGTTACCCCAATTAACCCACAAAGCTGTTTGCGACCAATGACCAGACCCGTTACTCATACCGACAGAAAATTGGTTTTGACCAGTTATCCAGTACACCGACGAATCTTTTTCGTGCGTACCAATCTGGAATCCACCAATCTGCCCTCTATAACCTTCTAGCAAAGTCGCCGTGACTACTACAGACCGCAACTTGTTGATGAAGGCCTCTTTAGCCGCAAGCGTATCAGTGAAAATATCACTTGAGACGAAACGTCTTGCCATTGCAATATCCATGACCAGCTTATCTGCTGTGATAGAGTTAGACCTAATGATGTCTGAATTGAGCGTTCCGACACTGGCATCGCCTACAAACAAGCGTTTGAAGTAACCCTGAATAGCCGTCAATTCATCAAGTAAGGTCTTACCCTTTAATCGAATCTTTTCAGCTTCAATCAAAATTTGATTGTTAGTCGCATTGATTTGCGAAACGATTGAACCTGCACTGTTGATGTTCTGAACTGCCCATGAACCAGATAACTGACTTTGAACCGAGAGAACGGCTTCGGACATATCATCAAATTGACTGGCTTTATATCCGTTCGTTTGAGAAGCACGAACAAGCATAATCTCTTTGATTTCAATCCAACCATTTTTAGCTAAGTAGAAATAGAGTGGATAGAGATTACTGATTCCAAATTCGAAATCTTTAGTAATGTTGTATGTTTCTGTGAACTCTTTCCATTCAGTAGAAACAGCTGTCGAACTTATAGCTATGTTTGAAGAGAAAATTCCTTCGTTCGACTGGTGATTTTTAGCAACAACCGTGAAATTATGGTCTAATCGTCCCATAATGCGATACTTAAAATTAAGAGTATATGTCTCACCTCTAGCCATTCTATCGATGTACAGTGGTAGTGTGAATCCTGTGAATGTATACCCTGAATTTGTAGTGCATCGAATGGTAAATATACCGTTATTCACGAATACTCTCTTCGTATCGCCTTCGTTAACAAGTGTATGCCTATCCATCGACTTCGAGCGGACGATTAAGTTATTGTCGCTTCCAAGGCTTTTAGCGACTTCAACCTGGAATAGCTGGCTTGTCATAGCCATGCGAGCGACATTATTCGCAATCACATTGTCTGTACTGCCAAGGATTCGCTCATATAACTTGCTTGTTTCTTGTACACGCTGGAAGTCAGTTACTTCTACTTTTTTTGCCAGCTGATTCCTTACATTTTCGATTTGACCATCTGTGCTATTTTTGTTGTTTACAATTTGGTTTGATAGATCTCCAAATTTTTCATCTGTAACCTGCTTATAAGTCGTAACTTGACTGGAAATATCCGTGAACTTACCATCGACTGTCTGCCGATAATTCGCAAGTCGAGTTGTAAGTTCATTGCTTGCATTTTTCTTGGCTTCTTCGATTCGTTGGTTGATTCCGCGGACATCTTCCTGATAGCTTGCCTTTCCGACGAAATCACGACTCACAAGCTCACGGACTGTTGTCGCTTGTCGGGCGCTCTCATCACGAGAATATTTTCGTAAGGCTTCTTGTCTCTGTCCGTCTTGGCTGACATAGGTTTCAACCGTCGCCAATTTAGAAGATAGACCTTCAGCCGTCTTCTCAAATTCAGACTTAGCTACGACAAGGTCTGTCTTGCCATCTTCAGGAGCAGGTCCTGCATCTATACGAGTCGAGCTTCTGGTCAATTCAACCTTGCGAAATGCCACATGGCCAATTCCGTCATAACCAAGAATAATTCGCCAGAAGTCAAAATTATCAGGCTTGGTCAATGCTGGGATAGTAACTTGATAAGTCTGCCAGCTAGACGTGAGGTTGAAAGTGCCAGGTATAATTTCAGGATTACCGGAAACTGTACGGTTAGCCCTTAGTGATAGCCAAACACTTGAAGAGCCAGAGTAGCAAATTCCTTGAAATGAGAGAGTATAAGTCTCTCCCACCTCCAAATCAAGAAGAGCAGTCGAACTCTTCCACGAAGATCGACTCCCCTCTTTTGAGTGGATTTGCATCTGCTTCCAAGTGTTAGTCGTGCCTTTGACGTTGTATTCGCCGTTTGAGATAGTCCAATCTTGTGGACTGTTATCTCCTTGACTATAGTGCCAAAGTCCTCTTGAAAAGTCGTAGTCTTCAGCATAGTTGCGACTACCGACCTTCATTTTTGAAAATTCTTCACGCAATTTCCCAGCTTCAGCCACAACTAAGGTCTTGTCTGCCTTGTCTTCAGTTGCATTGACAATCTCTTGTCTAATACCAGATGCCCGCACCTCAAATTCAGCCATGCTCAATTTCTTGTCCAGCTTGTTCTGCGTGCTTGTTTCCAAACTCTTCACGGACTGCCTGATGTTCTCAGCAGTCACGTTGAGTGAGCTGATATCCGCTTTAGTTCTAAGCCCTTCGGTCAGACGATTTACACCAGCCTCGAGCGAATCGGCTCGTTGCTTAAAGGTTGATTCGACGGCTGAGATTTGGCCGTCTGTATCTTCTGGAGCTTCTTTCGGACTTGTCGCTAAACTCCCGTTTTCCAACTGGGGCGCAAGAACATCTAAGTATTCTCCCGCATCAGCATTTACGAGATATACATAGCCAATTGATACGGTTCCAGCTATATCTCTTGTAGTTGTAAAAGATAGTCTTGTCCAATTTTCATCTGAAAGAGTGAAAATGGGCGAAATGCCAGAGTTATCATTGACTTGCCAATAAGTTTGCAGCTTGACTTTTTGACCTCTTTTACCTTTGACCCAACAAGTCATCGTGTAGGTGCCTTGCGAAATAAAAAAGCCATCTTGAGCGATGCCGATTTGGTCTCTAGCGTTACTTGAGGTCAATCGTATTGCTTTATCAAATCCAGTCGCTGGACTGTTTGATACATCAATAGTCTTTGCTGTTCCAGCGCCTGATGGTCTAAAGGTACCTGATGCCCACAATCCGCTGGCTAGAGCCATGCGTCTTGTTCCTCGGATATAATTCCGCCCCCCAATCTGCACACTCGCTATCTTACTAGCTAGCTCCTCGGCTGTCTGCGTGAGTTCTGACTTGCTTGCCTTGCCATTAGCTAAGTTGGTCAGCTCTGACAGTCTGCGAGTTGTCGTCTCCTCATACGTCGCTTGCGCTGACTTCACACCAGCCAATTCATTCTTAGTCTGGATAAGTGCCTTTACTTGCTTCTCAATCTCAGCTGTAACCTGTTCTTGCTTCGGTCGAATATCGTTCGCGATGGTTCGTTTCAGAACATCCAAATCACCCGACAGAGCCGTCTGAGCGCTTGTAGCCTGTCTCTTAAACTCTTCAAGTTTAGCAACAGAATCCAACCCAATCCGCTTGGCTTCCTGTGCAAGCAGGGTACTTGCGCCAGCGTTTCGCAAGGCTTCTTCAGCCCTGCGTTTGGCTTCTTGTAGAAGGCCGTTGTTAAAACTGTTAAACCGCTGATCGATATTGTCAGACAGTTCTTTCTTGACTTCTTCAGCTCTGGCCAGTTCAATACCGTCAGAAATTTCCTGTCTAAGCAATCCAGCCTTATGATCAAAGTCTAAGTCAGCATTTTGAAGAGCCTTTTCAAGGGCGACTTCTTGTGCAGATTCTGTTACTCCAAGGATGGCATCAGCTGCGCTAGATAGCCCACCAGAAGCTCTAGAACCACCAGTGCCTGCCTTATCATCGAAAGTCAGAGAGATGTACTCTTCTTTTAAGGCATCGAACTCATAAGCAATAGCTTTCTTGAATGCATCGACGTTATGTTTCCAGCTCTTGAGATTGACCGTATCACCCATGTGAACAACTTGCCCAGCAAGTTCATAAGCTTCAATCTTGATAGCATCAGAGACCTTGTCAATGCCCTCATTTGAGAACTTAGACTGTGCCCACTTCTGCAACTCTTCAACAGTTTTAGCATTGTTGTTCTCATACTCTTTTTCATTGATATAGGGGTATGAGTTGATAAGAGGACTATCAACAGTCACTCTGATAGTCGTTTCTTTTTCAGCGCCTTCAGGCTTAAACGTCGATTTAGCATGAATTCTTGTGACAACATTCTGACTATTTCTTGTGCGTTGGTAATCCTTCAGATTTTTGTGCGTTGTAATAACAACACCACGATTATCACCACGACTCTTCTTGACAGTCATCGCGAAGTTATCACGAACCAGCTCGCCTTCCCATGTCCCGACGATACTATGCTTGCCATCAAGCAATACAGAGTAGAGAGTTTCTGTTTCAGTCGTGTTGAAGGTCCTACGATCCTGGATGTCACTGTTGAAAGAAAAATCTCCCAAAGCTGTTTTGGTGTTTTGAACCATGCGAGAAAGAGCCATGCTACAGCTCTGACTAGTCACGCTCACTGGTGTGATAGAACGTTGCATCACATCGTCTGAAATGTGATAGGCTGTGATTTCCAGATGATCATTGTTCTCAACAGGTTTCTTGATGCGAAATAGCTGCGCACCAAGAACAGGAGTCGGCGCTTTTATCAACATATCTTCTTGGATAAGCTGATAAATACCAGAATCAGAAATAGGATATTTCACAGTTAGGGTGAAATCGCCATTCATGGTCTCTTTAACAATCGCCGAAGTCGCTTCATGAAGTGGCTCCCCGTTCCAACGCACGGTTCTCACATCTTTATCAAGTAAATAAAGCAATTATGCCCACCCCCAAACCGTCTCGATTTCAAGCGATTGAATACCTGAGCCTAGAACAACCCCAACATTCTTCACTTTCGCTGGATCAACTGTGATAAAATCCCCTGACCATTTCACTGGCTTCCCTGTTGTCGTTTTAAAGCTAGGGTTGTCAGGATTATTGACCATCACAAGCGACTCAGCAAGCCTTTCAAGCCTAATGACCTGACCAGCAATTGTAAATGAAGTCTCAGAAGCGCTCTGGCCAACGATTGTGATTTTAGGAAATGCAAGAGCAGAACCTTGAACGGTCAAGGTCCCACTTCTTGTCAATCTCTGCGTATCGGTGCCTTTAAAATATTTGGTAGGATGGCAAGTGAAGGTTGCTTTAGTCATGTAAAGACCAGGTTGCACTTCTTCAAGGTCACTCACATTGACCTTATAGCACCAAAGACGAGTTGTTTTGACTCGCTCACTCTCTAGCCAGAACTTCTCACGGATAAATAGACTCATAAATTGATTCATCTGTTCTTCAGTAGGTTTGACCAAATAAATCGTATAAGTTTTCTTGACCAGTTCCCTATGCTTGTTTGTCTGAACGATTGCTCCACTGATACCACCATGCTCCAAGAGAGCTGTCTTGCTCTCTCCTAAAGCAATTGAGGGAGAATCATGGACAATGACCTTAAAAGGAAAAGACGATGTTCTCACACCGTCAATCACAAGCTCATTATGCTTTATCATGTAAACCCTCCTCTCAATTGTGTCTTCCGTTGCAATTCGTCAGCAATCCTCTGCGCTACCTCATCAGCAATCCGAATGATGTCAGCTTCTTCTCTGATAGTATTACCAGTAATGTTAATGTTGATGGTCGGTGAAGTTCCACCCATTGTCTGAGCAATACCTCGACCGATAGCACCAAGTGTTTTGTCATTGAGTGGTAATACTGCTTCATTCCCAGCTTCACCGCCAACCATCATGTTATTTCCATTCATTCCAAAGATGGTTGGTTTTGTCATGATACCGCCCTTGGCATACCATTCAATTCCAATACTTGGAACACCTTGACTCAACCAATCTAATGGATTGGCCGAACCACTCACATAAAAGTGAGGTAGTGGGATGTGTGGCCAGCTGATGTTGAAGTTAAACAATCCTTTGATGGCTTCAATAGCTGAAGATACGGCATCTTTTGCACCGTTGATTGCACCTGAAATGGTACTCTTGATGCCTTCCCAAACGCTTGATACAGTACTAGATATAGCATTTAACACATTTGAGACAGTATCCTTGATGCCGTTCCAGATATTTGATACAGTTCCTGAAATACCATTGAGAACATTTGAAATGTAGCTCTGGATAGCCGAAAAAATGGTCTGAACAATGCTTTGAATAGCTTGCCATACAGTAGAGAATACTCCCTTGATAGTTTCCCAAGCTCCTGACCAGTCACCAGTAATGATCTGCATAACTGCTTGGATAATACCAAGGACAACATTTATTGCAGTCTCAACAACGGTCTTGATGATTTCCCAAGTTGTTGTAATGATCAGTTGAATGTTATCCCAGCCAGCTTGTAGCAAGGGGCCAAGTATATCCAGTATTGTACTGATGACCGTATAAATGGCATTCCAGACAGTCTCAGCACTTGTCCTGATAAGTTCCTGGTTCTCCGTCCACCAAGCAACAACCGTTCCAAAGATACTCATGACAAAATTAGAAATCTCTGATACGACTGCATTGATAACCTCAAGAATCGCATTCCAAACGGTCGTGACCGCATTTCGAAAACCTTCGTTAGTTTCCCAGAGGTATTTTACAATAACAATAATTGCAGCAACTGCAGCAGCAATTGCAATTGCTGTTCCAATAATTGGCAATGCAGCAATTATCATTTCTCCAATAGATATTTTTAAAAACTCAGCAAGGGCTTGCAAAGATAAGAATATGGGGGCTATGACCCCTACAGCAGTCACAACTGTCCCTAAAATAACAACAAAATCTTTTACAGGAGCAGGTAACGAACTGAACAGCTCAGCTACACCCTTCACAATGCTTGCCAAGGTTTGGAAAACAGGGATCATCATTTCTAAAAGTGGCTGACCTATAGCAGACAATGCATTGATTCCGGCTTGTTTCAGATTCCCCATCACATTTTCTAAGCCGTCTGATTCTCTTGCAGCCTGTCCAAGTGCTCCTGAAAGTTTATTCCCGTCTTCAACCATCTGAAGCAAGGTCAATTGCTTCTGCGCTTCGCTCAAGTCCTTGAATGACTTTCCGTACAATTTATTTGCAGCGGCATTCCTAGTTGTCTCTGTCGCAGAGATACCAAGAGCGGCATCGTTAGCAAAGTTTCCCTTCAAAAAAGATTGTAGGCTCTCTGTTACGCTCTCAATAGACTTATCATAAAAGGCTGCACCATCTGCTGCCGCCCGAGTTGCACGAGAAGTCAGGTCTAAAGCTTCTGCTGTATCCAATCCTGAAGTTTTGGCAAATGAAGCCATCTGAGTGAATGATCCTTGCAATCGCTCTGGGACAATATTCATTTCCTGACCAATAGCATTCAACGCTTCTCTTGCTTGGGTTTCCATATCTCCGAAAACGGTAGTAAATTGAGCATTACTAGCTTGCATTTGAGCAGCAGCTTCTAACGCTTCTTTCCCTACTTCCACAAGTTTATCTGAAATAGCACTCAACTTCTCACTAAACTGTTGAAGTAGTTCTGCCCTTAAATTTCTTGAGATTTCACTTAAACTTTCTTGAGTGCCATCAGCAGCAGACTTTGTTCCCTTCATCTCATCATTGAGATGATTAAAAGCAGTCTTAGCCTGATTTAGCTCAGCTTCCATCCTGTTGGCTTGTGTGGAGTTCTCACCAAATTCTTTTTTGGTAATTTCCAATTGCTGTTCTAGATTAGAAATTTGTTTACTTACAATCTCAGACTGAGCACCAATCTTTTTCTGGGCAAGAGCATTTCTCTCGGCTTCACTAGCATTTGAACCTAAAGCACTTTCTTGCAGTTTGAATGAACTTGTCACCTTACTCATCTCTGACGCAAGTTGACTCTGTTCATTCTGCAATTCTTTCAGTTGCGTTTGATTGCTCTTAGCTGTACTACCAAGTTTTCCTAATTCCTGATTAAGATTAGCGTAGGCGGTCTTAGCTTGATTTAGCTCCGCTTCCATCTTGTTAGCTTCGGCTGAGTTTTCGCCATACTGTTCTTTAGTTAGGCTTAACTGCTTCTCAAGGTTTTCGATTTGACGAGTGACGATTTCAGACTGTGCGCCAATCTTTTTTTCGGCTAATGCTAACTTGTCTGCTTCGCTAGCATTGGCACCCATCTGGCTTTCTTGCAGTTTAAACGAACTAACTACTTTTTCAGATTCACTAGCAAGCAATTTTTGTTCATTCTGCAATTCTTTTAGTTGAGCTTGATTGTTCTTAGCTGCATCACCATTTCCTTCAAGAGCTTGAGTGACACTAGCAAGCTTTCCCTCATATCCTTTTAGGACATTTTGAGTCACTTCTACTTCACGCTGGAAAGCGCGATACTGTTCAGAACCAATATTCCCCTTTTTAAATTCCTCGTCTACTTTAGATTGAGCTTGTCTTAAAGTTTCTAGTTTGTCTCTGGTTATACCTATTTGTTTCTGTAAGACTTCTTGTTTTTGGGTTAGTAAAATAACATTCCCAGTGTCAAACTTTAAAGCCTTATCAATTTGTTTTAGTTCATTTGTAGTATTAACAGACTCTTTATTAATAGCTTTTAACGCCTTCTGCAAGGGTTGCGTGTCGCCATCGATTTCAATTTTGATACCTTTGATATTTCCTGCCATATTTCCTCCTTTCATAAAAAATAGAAAAGCGCTGAGAGAATTTCTACCACTGATAATGCAGTCAGACCAACGAACTTGGTCTCAGAATCGCTCTCTCAGTACTCATTTTTCTTTAAAAGCTGTCAAAATCAGCTTGCGTGGCTTTCCGTTCGCCACCCTTATCCTCACTCCGTAAATTCACATAATCCGTCTGATAATCCAGAGCCATTCCGATTGAGATGTGCTTTAGATCATCGATAGACAGACCAGTTTCTTTACAACAGGACAGATAAGACTCTACTGTGAAGATTTCCTCGCTAGCTGATTCTGATTCATCTGGTGCTTTTTTGTCGTCATGCTCGCATTCAGCATTTCCATCAGCACAGGCCCAACTTCCTGAATCGGAAAGACTTCCATTTCCATGAAGAATTGTTCATAAGGCTTGATGTGAGGATTTGCAGATTTAGCAAAGGTCCAAAAAAGACGATTAAAAAAGGTCATGTCAAAATCTGACAACATCGAAATATCAACATTAGTCGCTGTCGACTCCTTAGCGGTTTCCAGCTTGTTCAATTCATTCATGAATGATTGATTTTTCAACATCGAGAACAAATCTTGAAAATAATCTTTCCCAAATTGTTGCTTGTAAGCTATAGGAGTATAACCATTAGTGCCTAACTCATACTCCTGATCGCCAACCAAAACGATTTTACGCATAGATCTTCTCCTTAAGCTGCAACCGCAGTAGGTTCATACACTTTCTTAAACCAGTTGTCATAAATTTCCTTATTATCAGCTGATGTGATAGAACGTTTAACAACTGAATCCAGAGGACGAGGACTTGCCTTAAAGCCAAGTTCACGCTCGTTGACGTTTGTACCATTTTTGGTTTTTGAGCCATTGCCTGGACGGCTTGCTGAACAGTAGTAAAGGACGTGACGTGTTTTATTCTTGTCCCCTGAAAATTCAAACATCAAGGCAAATGATGTGAATTCTGCATCAGCTTTTTCAGTCAAAACACCCGTCTGAGCATCTTTGATTTCACCCAAAATCTTAGTCGCAAACATTTCAATAATGTGAGAGATTTTGAATTTACCTTCATATCCTTCATTTGAATTCATAAAGTGATAATCGATGTCATCTGCTTTGATTGGTGTTGATTCACCCTTTGGATCCAATGTTAATTCCATTGCACCAGGAAAGCGGAAAATTTCATCGTAAGCAATCACTCCATCTGCACCAATCGATTTAATTGGCGCAACGTGAACATTTTTTAAACCAAAGGTTACTTTATTTTCTTGAGTCATGTCATTCCTCCTTAATATAGATAGACCGTATAAGACTTGACATAGAGTCTTTCCGTCTCGATAAATGTTTCTTCTTGAACATCGAAAAAGAGCTCGTGGGTTGTCCACAGCTCTTCCAGACGTTCTTCCAAATCTTCATCCTTATTCTCAAAAGCCAGCTCAACTGTCACGCTCTTAATCTGATGATTAACCGTGTTATCAGCTGCATTGATGGCTGGACTTGATTCATAATAGACCAGGTAAGGTAGGTCGGGAGCGTTCCCAGTTTTAAACGCTCGATAGGTGACAGGCAAGTTTACCTGTTCCAAAATAGCAGCAAAGTCTGATAGCTTCATTTCCCAATCTCCTTGATACGCTTCTCAAAGTTCTGAATTGCTTTTTCTTCAGCGGGTTTGATGTGGACGATACCAGCGACACGGCCACCATTTCTTGAAAGGTGCCCGTTCTCAAGTATGTGAGTAAGACTTGCAACTGCGTTGAAGACAACAAAAGAGCCATTAGCCAACTTCTTCTTTTTCCAACTTCTACGATACTTTCCGTACCGTTTCGGACTTGTCTCTTTCAACTCATCCACAGTCTCATCAGCCACTTGCTCTGCAATCTTATCCACTTCTTCAGTAACCTCATCAGAGTAAGCTGCAAGCTCTTTCGCTATCAAATCAGCAAGATCATTACTCATTTCAAGACCTCTGACAAAGTCAACTCTAAAATTTCAGAATCGATAGGATAGGTTTTCAAAATGCGATATTGTTTACCTTCGAACTTCGCAAATTCTTGATTCTCATACTCAAAATTTCGAATCTCAACAACCAAGCTCGGTTTTAAACCTGCCTGATTTGCTTGATAAAATTCAGAGCGAGTAACCTTCTTTTTACGACACAACAGAGTAACTTCAACATCTTCAGAGATTGGTTGTAGTAACTTGTCCTTACCTGTGACTTTTTTAGAGATCAGTTTGATTTCATGATTCCACATTCTTGACCTCTTTCTTTGATGCTATCTGTAAATTATGCAATCGCCATTGAAGGTGACGTGGCATATCCACCCCACCCTCATAGCGATAAGCAGCATAGTCAACGATAAACATTTCATGGTCAGCACGCTCACCAACAAGCTCGATACCTAGGTTATCGGTCAATTCAGTGATGACACTTGAAATGATTTTTTCTAACGGCTTGTCTCTCAAGCGGGTTGAAATACCCAACTTAAGCTTCAGCAATTCTAAAAGCTGACCTTCGTCCATGTTTACTCCTCAACTTCTTTAACAGGCTCTTCAGCAGTTCCCTTAACTGTTTCTTCCTGCTCAACTGCGGGCTCTTCCTTAACTTCTTTTGTTTCAGGATCTGGTTTCTTAGGCTCATCATCTCCCAAAACCTCAAGGAAGATAGAGCCAGCAGTGTTGGCACCAGTCAAAAGGCCATTGGTAAAGCTATCTGTGGGCTCATATCCTTCACGAGGAAAGATATCGCCAACAGCATAGTCATGATTTTCAGGATCGGCCAAGTCCTTGAAAGGACGGATTACTTTATAGCTCATACGCTACCTCCTTAAGCTACAACATCAGTATAAGTTCCGAAGAATCCAGCTTCTTCATCTACTCTCTTAATATCCAAACGGATAAAAAGCCCAAGCAATTGTCCGTAAATATCATTGTTCACCCATTTAACGGATACTTGAGCACGGTCAAACTCTTTGACGAACTCAGTGACATCACCGATGAAGAATTTCATGTCCCCTTCATTTCCAAACACTGTGTCATCTACTTTGTAGATTTTTTTACCACCAAATGAATATCCAGTAGGTGAAGCTACATCAGTTTGAAGCATGTAGCGTCCATCTTTGTCCTTCACCTTGTCTAGTGCAGCAAACATTGACTTAGTTACAACGATGCTTGCTTTGTAAATTGATTTAAGCTTCTTGTTGTAGATATCTTTAATACCATCAAATCCAGCTGCATCTGCTTGGGTAGCTGTTTTGAGGACAGCTGTAACTAATGACAATTCAGTATTTTCACCTTGATTGAACACTTCATCTTCAACAATGGACATGATGTCATAGTCTGCGTCGTCAATCATTTCTTGTGACACAGGGACATATCCGCGGTAAGTCTTGATTGAATAATCAATCTCGCTGATTGCTGGTTTTCCGAGTTCTGGATTTGATTTCAATTCATCTGTTGAAACCATTACACCATCTGTTTTCTTGATAACTGGATATTTACCAGATCCACTGTTAACTTTCACACGTTCCACAAGATCCAAAAGTGGATTACGTGTTTTGTTAACAAAATGAGGTTTCAAAACTTCAGTAGGGATTAAAGCTGCGCTTCCTGAATCAGTAGTTTTCAAGCCTACGATGTCACGAGTTTGACCAGTACGAATGTATTTAGCGATTGCGTCACGTTGTTCCAATTTCTGTCCTCCACGTTTTTCTTGACTTGGGTAAGTCGGTGCTTTACGATTTAGTTCTTCAACTTGATTTTTCAAATCTTCGATTTCTTTTTCAAGTTGTTCTTTTTCTGCTTCCTTTTCGTCCAATTCTTTCTGGATTTGTTCAAGGTTCTTTTCAACTGCTGAAACTTCTTCATCATTTCCAGCTTGTTCCAATTTCTTCGCTTCAAGTTCAGAACGCTTGTTCAATTCTTTGATTGATTCTTCAAGCTCTACCACTTTGTCTGCTTTGTTGCGCATGCGAGCGCCTAAAATCAATGATTTGTGCATAGGTTAAATTTCTCCTTAATTTCTTTCTTGCGCTTGTCCAGCGCTTCACGATTGGCACGCTGTTGACTTTCAAAGTCTTTCTGTCGTGCAGCAATTTCCGTTTGCGGATAGGCTGGGAAAGTACATGGACTCACTTCAAAGATTTCTAATTCTAAGATAGTGTCCAGGTACGAACCATCTGCTTGCTCTTCCGTATTGATTTTGATTGGGATGAAACCAAAGCTACATCCAATCACATCGCCACGCTGAACACGAGCATAGGCTCCAACAGCTTGCGGATCATCTTTGTTGATGATGATATCACCGTAAAGTCCGATTTCATCAACTCCTAAAATGACCGTCCCGTTACCAGTACGACCAAGCACTAAACTATCATCATGGTTAAATAATGCCCTGATGTCAGCTCCTTTGATAGCTTTTTCAACGCCCTCACGTTTGATTACCTCAAAGTAACCCGGCCATAATTCAGTAACTTCATCGAACTTGATAAAGTACCCGCTCAAAATCAAATCACCAGTATCACTTTCTTCTCGTGTCTTGAACTGAGCAGTACGATAACTATTCCGTTTGTTCATTCTCTTCCTCACCCCCTTTCAGTTTCTTTTGGTCCCCAAGTCTGTCTTGCGGTAGATAATTTTCAAGAGCGAGGAGCTCATCCATGTCAGGATCAGGCGGCATCCCAAGCCAATCCCTCCACTCGTTGCGACGCATTGCCATGCTTTTAGTCATCTGTTCAGCAACTGAAGATAACTCTGTAATGTCATACGAATATAGCGAGCGAGCATTAAGTTTGAAATACCGATTATTTGAAACGAGTAAGTCTCTTGTTAAGGTCTGAGTGATTGTCGTAGCGATGCTCATGACCGTTGTATTGACAAAGTTGTTGTATTCTTCTTTGTCAAAGCTACCAACTCCCAAAATAAAAGCTGGCACTCCCAAAAGCCCAGCAACTGTTTTCTTGTCAATTTCAACAGATTCATTGATAGCAATATCTTTCAAACTTAATGGCTTGACCTGTTCAACCTCTAGCAAGGCATCAGGAATAATCCATGGCTCACCTGCCTGACTTGTTGCTAAGTATTTCTTAGCGACCAGGTCACGACCTTCTTGGGTCCCTAAGTCTCCACTCGAAGAATCAACTTTCACGATCAAGCTTGGAACATTCTTCCCACTCATAAACCCTTTTTTGATTTGAGTAGCAAGATTTAAGTTCCTAACGATATCTCTCAGAGCAAGCCTATATCCAGTACCGACAAATGGATTGTCTGGATCTGGATTGATTGCAAAGTGTACGATTTCGCTTGAATTGTAATCAGTGCCACGATAATTCACGATATAACTGGCATCATCACTTTTGAAAGAAACCTCGCTCATTGCGAATGGTCTCAAGTTTAAAATATAATCATTCACGGGGTCATACTCGACATGAAGAACCGAATTGCCATCGCCGAACAATAATAGGTCACGCACAATCTTGAAAATCCAAGTCTTACGAGTCATATTGTCGCATGGGTTTACATCGATTTTTCTAGCTAGTCCGTCTTTAATTCGGATGTCGCCTTTGTCGGTATTTTCCATCAAATGAATGGTCATGTTGGATACCATGTCAGCAACCTTGTTAACTGCTGCAATCACATCAGGATTGCGGGCCAAAGGAACGTAACCGTCCCCGTCAAGAAACAAACCAAAGTCTGAATGTGTGATGATATTTGTGCCACTTTGAGTTTTTCCTCGTTTCAAAATCCTATCTAAAAGCCCCATTTTCTCACCTCCTTTCTCTCTACTTGAAGAAGCTCATAACGTCCTGGTTCTTACCAAGATTAGCAAGAGCCTGAATACAAGCAAAAACGCTGGCATCGAACAAGTCAATTCTTGCAGTACCACCGTCACCATCTAATTTTTCATATTGCACAGCATCGTCCACCTTTTCAATCGCTCTAACATTGCTCACACAGTATTCGTAAGCATCAGAATGAAGATAGTAAAACTCTTTATTCTTAACTTTGAACTCAATCCGTCTGAATCCCTCTGATTTCAGGTAAAAAAGCTGAGGTTGGTCAATCATCTTGAACCGAGCTTGTTTCATTTTTGTCAGGAACTCACGACCAAACTTCCTATCCATTCCGACAGCGGCAATCTTGAACCCTTTCTCCCTCATCTTGATGAACCATTTAACAATATCATCATAGAGGACGGTCGGAGTGTTGCTCATGGTCAACCAACCATCAGATTGCCACCCAAAGAGTGGAATCCCGTCATCATTGGCTTTCTTCTGAGCGTTGACACGAGGAAAGAAAGCGTGTGTGATACAAATATCAACATCTTTTTCTCCATCGTGGTAGACACCATAGAGAGCAGCAGCTGTCAAGTCGTGCAACCTTGACAAGTCAGCCCCACCATACCACTGAATAGGCAAGCGTGCCAGTTCCTCTAAGGTCCAATCGTATTGACTGTCTGAAGCGATGAACTCATCAGGATTGAAATAAGCATTCATTGAGTTTGTAAAGACATTCAAAGTCTTGTTGAAAAACTCATTTCTTGTCTGTGGATCATTCATAGCTTGCTCTGCTTCCGCTCTCAAAGCAGGCATGGACACCGTGACACCCCAAGACGGATTTGCCATCTTCAAAACATTATCATCAAGATAATCACCAACATCGCCATCCGTTGTCTGATTGGCTTTACAAATAAAGATAAATAAAGCCTCATCCTGTACCAACTGCTTGAGCACTTTCTGACAGTATTTCAAGCGATTAGCAAGAAAGCCTGTTGGAATATCCCCCGCCGTAGAGATAACAAAAAGCATACTGTTACGGTATGCTGACATTGTTTTCTTCATAAGACCATACTTCTTAGAATTTCGCATGGTGTGAGCTTCATCAATGACCGTGACATTGCCATTGAGAGAGTCCAAACGACTCTCATCGTTGGCCAAGGCCTGAATATAGAATGACCCATCATCTCCAAAATTAGCTGTGATAGAGTGTTCTTGGTTATTGTCCTTGATACGAATAGATTTGTCATTCCATCGTTCCACGTTGAACTTGATGAAATTAAAGGCTTCCAGTGCTTGCTTGACAGAGTTGGCCACGATATAGCATTTTGAACCACTATCAGCATCCAAAATCTGATAAAGCAGAGCAATAGCAGCAGTAAAACTGGTCTTGCCGTTTTTCCGTGCCAGCATTATCAAGGCTTCCTTGAACCTACGCTCGTTCGTACCAGCGTGATAGAACCCAAAGAGATTGACAACCGTGAAATGTTGCCACGGTTGCAAAATCAAAGGCTTGTTACGGATAGACATGGCAAACATGTCATCTCCTTGCTGATGAACAATTGAGTTCTCGATGAAGTGAACAGCAAAATCCACTATATCCTCATCAAGCTCATATGCTGGATTTTCCAAATCCCTCAAAAAGCGTTCAGCAGCCAAAATCCGTTCTTCGTTATGTTCCTCTTGATAGCTCAGGACATAATCAACATAGGCTTTAGCTTTTCCAAGATTGGTTGTAGCGTGGCGAAAATCGGCAAAACGTTTTTCAAAGTCTTTATCCATCTTTCACCCGCTTCTTTTTCAGTTCATTCTTGAATTTCATGACTTCTGTGAGTGGTGAGCCTTTATCCTGTTCCACTACCTCACCGAGTGACTTCGGATTCATCATCAACTGATTAGAGTAGCTGAGAATGTCTTTCCTCAAAATTTCCATCGCTGTCAAGATTGGAACTTTGCGCTCATTTTCAGCACCAGCCTTATTGACGTAAGTATCTGTTACTGGATAACCCATATCAGCATAATCTTGAGCAAGTTTCTGATACTGATATAGCATTCCTACAAAAATATCAATGATCATCTCAAATTCTTTTCGATAAGTGCCTAAGTCTTTCATCTGCTTGACCACTTTTGACTTAATAGACTTCGCTGTAATTGGTTTAGCCAAAAACTACCTCCTTTCGTCAAAATCGCTTAGTTTTTACCCCCTTTTTGTTTGAAGGTCCCTGACTTGGAAAAAGTTCCCTTCACCGGTACCCTACTGGCCAAAATGATTTTTTAAAAAGAGGGGGGGGACTAAAAATTTTCATTTTTCATTTTTGAAAAAATTTAAAAATTCTTTTTTTCTCTTTTTCTGCCAGTACAAGCCTTGGTTGATTACTCTATCGTTCACTCTATCATGAAACGTATTGTGTTTCTTATTCGTCAACGGCAAACAATTCCATTCAACGAATTCAAGTTCAGGATATTCAGATACAGGAAAGATATGGTGAACCATTTCTGCTTGAACAGAAATTCCGTAACGCAAACTTTCTTGACAAAGATAATCATGCTTACGCATTATCCTATCACGGAACTTCTCCCACTTCTTAGACTTCAAGGATGGTCTGATAGGTTTGTTGTACATGGCAAACCTCCTTTCCAATACTAAAAGGGACAGGCCAGTGACCTATCCCCTCTCATACAAGAAAACCATGTTACCATAATAAACCTTTTTTTGTGAGACTTCAAGATGTCTTTTGTCTCATTTTATTTTGTTTATAAAATCATAGGCCAATACAAAAACAAATACGAGTGGTAAGAAAAGAAATATCAATCCATTCTCAACTAACTTTAATACATCACTTTTCCCCCAATCAAAAATAACGACTAAAAAAATTAAGGTTAAAAAATAGACAACTAGATATCCTAAAAATAATCCCAATGTTTCATCCTCCAACTATACCAATTTTACCTCTCACTTTCACATATCTTATATTTTGTTAAACTCCACTTGATTCTCAAATCCTTACAGCTCCTAGCTTTTCGTGTCTTTGATTTTTTCAGTTTATGCTTAACTCATTATGTGAAAGTAATATCTAAAAAATTAAATGACAAAGTTCCGTAAAGCATCATCAAGCTCTGCTTGTTCTATTCCTATGTATCTCAGGGTGATTGCAGGTGATGAGTGATTGAACATTTTCTGTAATGTCCCTACGTCCTTTGTCTTGTTGTAATATTTATAGCCGAACGTCTTGCGCATTGTGTGTGTACCAACATTATCAATGCCTAGTTCTTCAGCTGCTTCATGTATGATTTGATAAGCTCTCTCACGAGTGATCGCTTTATTCTGACCTTGTCTACTCTTGAATAAGAAATGATGAAATGGTTTGCCTTCAACGTATCTCCTCATTTCTTTCTTGAGTTCTTTTGTCATCCGTCTTGTTATCTGCTTGCCAGTCTTTCGTTCTCTCAGTTTGATGTGCCAGCCTTGAACATCTTTAACTTTCAAGGTAAGTATATCTCCGACTCGCAAACCAGTATTCAGGCCTGTAATGAATAGCATATAGTACATCTCATTCCACTCTTTGAGATAATCTTTCATTGCCTGAATATCATCATTATCTTTTATCGGTGATACAAATTCCATGTTCTACCTCCTTTCCCAAAACAAAAAGCCAGCATTTGCTGACTCTTGACGATACTTCTGTTGGACAACTTTTCTTACTAGAATTAAGGATGACTCCTAAAGTGTGATGTGTGTTTTTGTTTCAGAAGTTCATGCTATCATAATAAACCTTTTTTTGTGAGACTTCAAGATATCTTTTGTCTCATTCTTGTTTACAACTCACCTTTCAGTATAGCGTACTGTTCTAAGATAATCCTCCTCCTTCTATAAATTGTGGCTTTGCTCATGAATTTCTGTTCTGCTATTTCTTCCCATCTCAGTTGAGGATATCTCCAGCGCAGATTAAAGATTTCCTTATCTTCATCAACTAGATTAATCAAGAGTTTGTTAATAATAGCTTTGAACCCTTCGAGAAATTTTAAGGTTGGATCATCCGCTATTCTGATTGCAATGGTTTCGGTAGGTTTGCTTATTCCTACGCTGGGCCCACTTTGAGAATCTGGATTTCGGGTTTCTAGTTCTAGCCTTCTCAAATCTATTGTACGTTGAACGTTTTGAAATTTGAAAAGTTCTCTGTCTAATGTTTTGAGGTCTTCGTCGCTTAATTTCTTCAATTCCTACCTCCTGACCTATTTTGATTATTACCCAATTGATAATTTTTACTCATGATTTGTAATCACACCACCTGCTCCATTGACAGTAACCCAGCCATGCTTCTCTCTGGCTTCTGCTTCTTTCATCCGGATAAGGTTGTCTGTGATTGAGTCTGACTTAGCTTTGTTAGCTTTAGCTTCTCCTTCTGCTTTGATGATACCAGCATCCGCTTCAGCTTGTGCTTGAACCTTCTTAGTATCCGCTTCGACCTTAGCTTTTTCCTGTTCTTGTCTAGCTGTGTCAATTTCCTTCTGTTTGACAGATTCAGATTTGATTGCTGCTTCAATCTCATCTCCTGCATCCTGATCAGTTATTGTGAATGAAACAAATTCAAGATCATAAGATTCAAATTTTTCTTTTAGCGCCTTGTCAATCTCTTCATAAACTTCTGTCCGTTTATTTCCAAGAATGTCGTAGATGTCATAATTCCCAGTAACTGACTCGATAGCTCTCTGTACTGCCGGAGCAATTACGCTCTCATTAACATTCTCCAACTTCGTGTAGTTTGAAAATATCGTCATAGCCTTTTCTTTATTAACGCGATATTTCACATCGATGTTAGTGTTCAACCATTGACCATCTTTGGTCTGAGTTGTGATTTTTTCCATCGTCTTCGTCTGAACTGAAGTCGAAAGAGTATAGACGGTATCGATGAAAGGAATTTTAAGATGATAGCCTGTTTGTAGGGTATTTTCTTGAACACCTCCGATCGCACTGACCTTTACTCCAACCGTATTAGCTGGGATGCGCTTCACGGCCGTGAGACGAAAAATTCCAAGTGAAGTAATAGCAACAACCGTGATGATGCCACCTTTTGCAAGTTTCGTAAGTTTAGTTTTTCCTGTTTCGTTATCGTATTGTGTAAACATTGTTTTTACTCCTTTTTAAATCATTTTTCCTTCAAATACTAATGTAATCGTCCCTGTCCCGTCTCTATGATTAGAGACCAGCGCTCGACAATCTGAACCATATTCAACACCATCAATAGTGATGCTATGCTTTATTTTGTCAACGTTGATGATGGATCCATTTGATGTCTTAATTCTCATGTTCCACCTCCTCAATCTCAATCCCTTCACAATCGAACACCCAGCCAAAGCCAGCTTCTTCTAGTTCTTTGCGGGTAACTTTATAATTCCCAGCTGTTATATCTTGACTAAAATAAAGAATACTCCCTGATTGCGATTTGACCAAAGGCTGCCTATTTTTTAAAGTCACCACATACTGGTTCTCTTCCTCGACCTCGTAGCCATTCACCCAAGCTTCTGCAAAAATATTCACATTCTTTAATTCCAACCAATCTTTCACTCTTCCATTCGGAGCCATTTCGATTGCTCCTCTGATGTTGTAAGTTGTTTCTCTAGCTTCCTCAATCCAATCCGCCACAAACTGCGGAATAGTGACTTTCTTTGGTTCGTCTAGTTGTTCCAAATCTTGTAAAAATTTCTGACAAGCTACTTTTGCTCCGATATCGAATAAACCATCTTCGTATTTTTTATATTTCTCAATCAATTCCTGTACGTTCATTAAAATTCCTCGCTTTCAATTTTTCTGATATCAACAACCTCTTCAAGATGTTCTCTTAAACACCACTTGTTTTTTATACACTCTCTAATAAAATTGTTTTTATAAAAACAATGTTCTATGTAAGCAATTGGGAATAATAAGGCAATAAATGGCGCACACACAAGTAGAGACAAATAAATTGCTACTCTTCCAAATTTTGAATCAGCAATATACTCGTAAAACTCAATAGGCCCGTTTATTTTTCGCAAGTGCCTGATAAAAATAATATAATTTTTTCTTTTCATCCTTCACACCTCCTACGCTGATTTTTATACTAATTTCGTTTGCTTCATCCATTCATTGGCTATGTCCCAGACTTCAGCTGGTACATCTTTGTTATACTTGCCACGAAATTGGGCTATCTTCCCCTGCCTTACTTCGAGTGTGTAAAGAGGTTTTTTAGGTTGATTTGACAGGCGGACAAACACTATTAAGGTATTGCCTTTAAAATGCTTGTCTGTGTATGAGCTTACGCAATGATGTAATTTCTTGCCCTCATAGATCAGCTCAGCCACTTTTCTTGGGACATGGAATGCGTATCCATTGATTGTCTTATCCATTCCTTCTCTAAGTTTAAACTCAGCTTCAAGTTGCTTGCGTTTCTTCTTATCTTCCAGTTTTTGTTTTTCTTCGACGAATTGATTGTATAATCCGACTGTGTGATTATGCATGGCCGTGAAATCCTTTGGCACAAGCATAGCATCACCTTCAGGCTCAATGCCCATTTCTCGTAGCATCTTGAGATAGTCAAGATATTCATTGAATTCAATGTGATTCTTGATAATCCAATTTTGAAACTTATTGATCCCGACACCTTTCGGTATATGCTTGATATCATGGTAAGTCAGATAAGACTCAATGCCAGGCACCAGTTGGCCGTTCCGTTCTTTTAATCGACGGCTCAACTCAAATTCATTAAAACTACGATTTGAATTCTTGAAAAATTGTTTATTCTTCTGAAGCCATCTGCGATTCAAGGTTCGCATATCTACGTTTTTGGTGAATCCAGTGTAATCTGGATTCATGATTTCGTTGGCCAATTTGTAAGCATGAATTTTCTGAGCAAATTCAATTTCAAACTTGTATTTGTAAAGCCGTTCTATTTCCCAATAGCAAATATTCCCGAACTTCAAATATTTGAGTTCAGATACCTTTTTAAGTTTTTCAACCCAGTTGTTTGGATAGAATTTATTACCTGTATAATATCCTCCGCTAAAGAAATTAGCGAAAAGATACGGATAAAATTGTCCGTTGTAATCTTGGCCAATCTTCACATGTTTGTCATTTTCGAATCGCTCTAGATTAGTAAGTTGCAAATCGATAAACTGTTTCCCTTCAACCAACTTCGACCAAAATACATAAGATTGAATCTCGATACGTTTCGAAGTGCTGAGAATGATAGAGAAAAAATAAGCCTTGTCATAAAAAGTGAGCCGTGACGACTTTGTCAGTCGTTTCTCGATACAATGGCCAAGGTTTAAATCTGAAGCGATTATAGTCTTGTCCTTATTGGTCCATTTGTACGTTGTAATTTGCGAATAGCACCAGCTCCAGAAGTCTGCAGGTGGTTTCAATCGTCTATCGGCTTCTCGCTTGCATTGTTCATGTTTCATTCATCCAAGAAATCGAAAATGCTCATTTGCTTTTCGACTACTCCTTTCTCTTTTTTAATTTTAGGTTTCATGATGATATCATCATCTGGACCAGCGCCTTTCCTAATTTTGGCGACATCAACCTTTTCTTCAGGAGAAGCCTGAGATTTGTCTTCCTTTTTCTTCTTGACGGGCTCAACAGGCACCTGCTTGATGTTAGAATTTGAGATAAAGTACTCTCTAACCCATCTGAAGACAGTAGCATCATCAATACAAGCGACTCCGTTTTCAGCAAATTTACGAGCTTTTTCTTTAGCATTGCTTAAAGCACACTTCAGAGAGTATCGCTCTTTTAAGATTCCTTTAAATAATTCCTCATCCTCCTGATCGCATATCCAGTTATGAACACGGTCAAGTGCGGTATCATGTGGTTGATTTAATTCCTCCAGCAACTTCGCCAGGGCTTTTTCTTTGATTTCATTCATATCATTTTCCAAAAAATGCGACTGCCTTTGTGAATTTGGCTAAATACGGGCAGCCGCTCGTCCAAGGTCACATAACCTTTACTGACACATTCCTAGCTCGCTTTTAACGTGGTTCGCGGCACGTTGATTTTGTCGCTAAGTAATAGCAATCTACAGCACCATAATCAAAACGTACATCATCTTTTCCGATGTGTTTTTTGAATCTTGGTCTGGTAATACCTGAGAAAGCCCATTGATGGTCTTTCATCCGTTCGATAAGTTCATCCACATTGTTAAAACTTCCAAGAAAAAACCTGCAGTGCCCATTGTAGACAAAATAGAGATTTAATAACAAGGTATCCCACCTCTCTAAAAATAATCTTTCCTTTTATTTTTCAAGTCATTAAATACCATCAGATGATCATTGTCTACACCCTTCATCAACCGACTCATAAACGGCCGACCGTATCGCTTCTGGATTTTTTCAGCAGTCAGGTTGGTTGTTACGATTGTGTTGGCTCTTTTATTCAAGATGTTATAAAGAATACTGAATGACCACTCGCTGTCCTTTTCCATACCAAGATCATCCAAAACCAAGAACCTTGCACTAGCGATTTTATTGACCAGGAACTCTTCCTGACTAAAGTCCGTCTTAATTTTCATCAGTAAGTCAGTGACATTGATAAAGATAGCAATTTCTTTTGTAGCTTCTGATAAAGCTTTCATAATGGCAAAAGCAAGATGGCTTTTACCCGTTCCAGCTTCGCCTTGAAAAACAACATTGTTTCTCGCTCCACCTGCCCACTCTCTACAAATTTTTTTGGCAAACTTCAATTTTTCAGCCTCTTTTTCAGTCGGCGTGTCAAAGTTATCAAGAGTAGCATTTTTCAGGACATCATCATAGAGAGAGAATCTCTCAAGATAGAACTTCCGCTCTCGTTCATGCTCAGCGTCAGCCAACTCATTGACCTTTATTTGATTCTCTGCATGGATCCGTTCCGATTCACATAAGCGACAAAGGACGTCATTTGTCCGGAGGATTTTGATTAAGGGAATCCCATGCTTTTCGCAAATTTCAGCCTGTTGTTCAGTATTCCTATTATAAGATAAGGCCATCTCCTCGAGTGCATCAGTTACCATGATACCTTGCCCCCACAAGCTTTCCAGCTAGCCATATCTGACAAGCAAGCAGTAACGGTAGAAAGAGGTTGTTTTATAAGCAAAGATTTCTTTTCCTCGCTGATAGGATAAAATTCCTCTTCAAATTGCTTGATAAGTTCTAAAATCCCCATTCGTCTGACATCTCCTTACCTGATTTTTTCTCCTTATGTTGCTTTTCTGATTGTCGAACTTGTTCAACTGTCGTCACTTGATTCAGTTGCCAATTCCTTAAAATTCCACCAATGTACTTGATGTTAGGCTTGCCTAAATTGATTGCTGTCTTCAATGCTTCCTTCACTAACTCAGCATCATTTTCATTTAGCAGATGGTTGATTTCTTCGATTTCAAAACCTGATAGTAATCTACGGAACTCAGATTGGAATAATTCAAGGATATTTTCGTTACTACTAGTAGTAGTAGTAGTATTCTCATCCTTATCTTTATCTTTTCTTATCTTATTCTTATCTTCTTCTAGTGCGTTACCGTCCGTTACTGTAACGTTACATGTAACGTTACCGAGAGCAAGATTTTTCTGTTTCTCTCGGTGTCTTGCCACACGATTCCGTGTTTGTTCCTTGATTCTTTCCATGCCATCAATATTTTGATGTTTTTCCCAATTTGGCAAAGTAATGACACCGTCAATAATCTCAATCATCCCAAATTGCTCAAAGACTCCCAGGGCCATTCTGACAGTGTTTAGAGGCCTTTGAAAAATTGTAGCAAGCATTTCATCAGTGTAATGAACCTTATCTGACATCATCAAAAGCCCGTTGCGATTATGTTTGCCAGCGAGAGCTAGGATTTTAAACCATATAACTAAAATGGCATCATGGTCTGGTAGTGCATCAATAAGACGTATTTTTTCATCGTCAAAAATGTCCGTCGTAATCTTAATCCATTTAATTTCTGACATATTTCCTCCTTGGAAGCATCATGCCCTAGCTCCCCATTTTCGTTGATTTCTCCGAAAATCAACGGTCATTTCTTTGTACAGCAAGCGCCCATTTTCTTCTAAAAGATTCGCATTTTGTTTTCGTAGAAGATCATTGTTACTTGCTTCTTCCTGGTAGTCGCTAGCCAGTCTGTCATAATCTTCGATGCATTCTCTAAAACTATGAGGTACGTCCTCAATCGTTGAAGGAAGTCCGACAGGTGGTTGGGAATCATAGGTGAATCCCCTATCACAGTTTTTCAAGTTTCTTCTTGCAACCTCTCTGAAATCTTCAGCTTCTTCAATGATGATCACTGTTTTTTGTTCAGCTTCTTCTTCATTTTTAGCAGTCAGTAGCATCAAGATAAAGAACCCGATAAAGATTGCCACTAAGCCAATCAATTGGCTTGATAAAGTTGGTTCTGTCATTTTTTCTTCCTTCTCCTTCTAAATCACTAAGTGCGACTGCACAAAGTTATCCAATTCATTTCTGTCAATTCTTTTAGTTCCGTCTATCTTATATAGATTCAAACCCATTCTTAACCATTTTCTGATAGTGTTAGCACTACAGTCGGCATAATTAGCCGCGCTTTCGATAGAGAGCCATCGTTTTTCTGTTGTCTCATGCTCTAACAATTCTTCGAATGATTCTTTAAATTGATTTCTTACAACTGAACGGATACTATTTTCAAATTCTTCGCTAAGAATATTCACAGCAGCCTCCTTATGTGTTATAATTTGATTAGTTAATTTTTCTAAGCGCCTGACATTGTTAGGTGCTTTTTTTGTTTATACAATATTACTTTCCATCGCCCTGAGTTCAATCTCATGGCTGACTTGTTTTAATAGCTTCTCACACGCTATTTTTGCCTCTCTGTACGTTGTAGATTCGCTGATGAAGTAATCAGCAAGTTCAATGACTTTATCTTCCATTCAACCTCCTATATCAGTCTCAAGACTGATGAAATTCCCTCCTAATTTGCTATAATAACCTTGACTAGGACCTCTCACTGTTTTAGTCAAAATTTCAACAGAAAGGAGAATACTATGGAATTGATTATTAATACTGGGATCCCTGAAGATCAGGTAACAAAGGTTGTTCACGAAAAAGGTCCCGGACATGTGTATGTTGAATTGCTCTACCCAAACGGTCTAACAGTAAACTGCGAAATGTTTCCAGATGGGACAATTGACGTAGATAGTAATAAACCGCTTCGTCTTGAACCAGACGGAACTTATACACCAGTAATGGACTGACCTTTAATAGTAATCTTACTGCTACTGAAGGTGATACTTGAACCATCTAATTTAATATTTCCTGCCTTGATGTCAATGCTGTTTATAGCTTGTCTTTCAAGGTTTTTTCTTTTCCCACTATACGGATATCGGTTTGGTTTCATTTCTTCCCTCCCTATGCTTGACTAAATGCGTTCAGCTCCATGATTTTCATTTTTGTATTGGTGCTCGGCTCCCAAGTCATCCAATAAGCGAGGGCTGCTTCTGCAAATTTCTTTGGTAGCAAGTCATAGCGACTGATATTGAAATGATCTTTGAAATCAATCTCTGCTTGCCTGAAGACAGATTGAGCGAAGATTTTATCAGCATAAGCTGGACTATCAATACCGCCAAGGCAAGCCACGACACGAGCCTTGCGCTTCTTCAGGAGCGATTGAGCATAGCTCGGATGAATCGGTTGCTCACTCTTGAGATAGTCAATATCTTCCAACATGGTCGCCTGCTGTTCACGCAACTTCTTCTGACCAGTAAACAGAGCAATAAAGGCATCCTCATCCAAGTCCTCTCGGATAAATCCGCCTTGTTTTCGAATAGCTGGCAAAACCTCTGATGTCACCCAGCGCTTAAACTCTTTCGCTTGTGGTAACTTGCTGGATAAGATAAGAGAGTAGAGACCAGATTCGTTGATAATGATAGTATTTTGTGTTCGACCTAAATTGTCGGTGAGTCCGTATTTCACGGAGTCATCTTCATCAACGTGCCGAGAAATTGCATCCAGAGGTTTAGCATACCCCAAAATATCTGCAACATCTTTCCCAACGAACCAAGGCTCGTCATCAATTGTCAAAGTACGGACTTCCTGCCCGTGAAAATTAAAAATTTCGTTCATAGTATTCCTTTCTAAATTGGTATAATGTAAATAAAACTCGCCAAAATTATTTAAGTAAAGTATTTTTAAACGACTGTTTGACGGATACTATATGAGGCGCTTCACGGTTATTTATATAATCAACCTGAATAAGTGTCTCTGGCACTTCATCTTTCTTTGTTTCCCAAATTATCTTGATACCTTGAAGACCAATATCTTCTGCTTGAAAATCAATCCCGTTCAAAATAACTCGTGGCATGCTAGAGTCGCTATCTATCTTAATTTCTAAATTTTGAATTGGTAGTAAATTTTTTGATAGGTCTCTCATCATCCCTCTTTCCTTTCTTTAATTTGTTTAATTTGTTAAACATTTGTTTTAAAAAAAATCTTTTACTTGCTTATTAAAAACTACTGCTAATTTTTGAAGTGTTCTAATTTTTACTGTTGACGACTGACCTGATTCAATCAGATGTATTGTTGTTCGAGAAACATTTGACTTCTCTGCGAGTTCCTCTTGAGACATTTTCTCTGTCTCACGCCATTTTTTTAAACGTTCTCCTTGCACGTTCCTACCTCCTTATCTAAATTCATCTAAGCTGACTTCCAGTGCATCAGCAATTTTGCACATATTAGGCCAAGAAAGGTATTTTACCTTTCCGCTTTTCAAGTCAGAAAAGAAACTTCTATTAACTCCAGCCATCTTTGATAATTGATTGCCGTTCAAATTTCTTTCCTGCATAATTCTGTTTAATTGTTCCCACATGTTACACCTCCAAAAACACTATATGTTGTTAAACAAATATATTTAATTACAATATGTTGTGTTTTTCTGCTATCTATGTTATAATCATTCTTGACTAAGACCTCTCCCGTTTTAGTCAAAATTTCAACAGAAAGGAGAATGATATGAGTAAAAACTTAATCAAACCAGGAACTGACAATCAACCAGCAGGGACTTACCAAGAAGTGGGCCCTCGTGGCGGACAAGTTTCTGGCGGTCGTGTAATCCATATCGACCAAGGTGATAGATTACCACCTACTCAAGAACCCGGACGAAACTGGGTTAAACAATAATCTAATCACTCTACGCATCTAAACAGATGCGTTTTTTTGATAAGTAAAAACTTTTTCCGAAAACATCAATTTGAAACCATGCTTCTGCATAGTATCGCCCATTTTCTTTATACTTTGTAATATAATGATGAAGCATTTTATTTTCTTCTTCTCCTTTCTCTCTTTTTCGCTCTATGAGCAATAACTAGGAGAGGAATCGCACCCCTCTACGCTACCCTAGCTTGTTTAGCTTCTTCAACCTTTTCAAGAACTAAGATTGTAAGAGCCATTTCCTGAAAGTCTTTGTCGTCAAATCCGATGACATCGCCGTAAACTCTGATGGCTGTTAGTAGTGTGTTGTACAATGCGTACATATCATCTGACGATAATTTTTCACGGTCAAGTATTTCTCCAAGTTTCAATGAGCGTTCTCTACGGTTCTTAACTTGTAAGATTTCTTTTGCTAGTGCGATTTGTTCTTGTGTTGTCAATTCTTTAGTCATTGTTTTTCTCCTATTTGTTATTTCCTTAAGCTTGATTATAGTTTAACACGTTAAACATAAAATGTCAAGTGTGTTAAACAAAAAAATTTACTTTTTTTATTTAAAGATGTATAATAGATTAAACAATATATAGGAAGGAGTTTTTTATGAAGTTAGGAGAATTACTAAAATCGTATAGAACAGAGCATAAGTTATCGATGGATGCTTTTTGCGAATTATCCGATTTAACAAAGGGATACATTTCCATGCTTGAAAAGAATGAACATCCGAAGTCAAAAAAGCCTATTATTCCATCTTATGAGACAATAGAAAAAATTGCAAAAGGCATGCAAATTTCTGTAGAATCTTTAATTAATATGCTTGATGATGATCAGGAAATTCAAATCAATTCTACTCCTGCTCGACTAAAATCCATAGCACCCTCCATCTCTCTCCCGAACGCTTCAGATTTGCTCACACAGCAGATTACGGACAAGGTGGTACAATTAACTACCCCAAATAAAAAAATCGTGCTACGGACGTCTGAGGAGCTTCTGGAGAGTCAAAAAAACGAAGAAGAAACGAAGATAAACGAAGTATCAGAAGTCATTCAGCTCTACAGTTACGACTACTACGACCACCCAGCTTCTGCAGGTACAGGCCAGTATTTGAACGATGTACGAGTGGAGCGGATTGAGTTGCCAGTAGATATCGATGCCGATTTTGTCATCCCAATCAAAGGGGACTCCATGGAGCCAGACTATCACGATGGTGACCTGGTATTCATTCAGACCAGCGTGGACTTGAATGACGGTGTTATCGGAGTATTTAACTATAACGGCGATGCTTATATCAAGCAGCTTGTCATTGACAAAGAACAGGCATACCTACATAGTCTAAACCCAGCGTACAAGGATATGCCAATCACACCAGAGACAGACTTCCGAATTATCGGTGAAGTCGTGGATTTGTATAGGGAGGGATAATATGAGTAGTGAAAGCAGACCCATGGAAGTGATTAAACACAACCTAGATTGTCAATGTCATAGACGAAGAGAGTGGATTAGAGTCAATGATAAGTGGCATGCTATCGAGTTTTCGGTAGACGATCCAAACGAACCTCCTATGACCGAGGAAGAAAAAGCCAACGTAGCCTTAATTATTCAACAACACTTATCAAAAAAATCCGAATAACAAAAGACTCTATAAAGACGCTCTGAAGAGACTTGACGTTCCTACAGAGTTTGATTACTTAAATACTACAATCTAAAAACTGTGACAAATGAAATCATGGTTCAAGAGGAATACTTAGCATTAGTAAATTAAAAAAGGAGAATATCCATGAAAAAACTACTAACTACAACAACTATCTTACTTTCTGCTACTGTTTTAGTAGCATGTTCTAATAATCAGTCAACTTCAAAAGATAATACTGAGCAACCTAAAACGGAGCAAAAAAACACTACTTCAACAGATACAAAAGCCAAAGTAGATAACAGCAAATATGATGAGTTAATCTCTGAAATCAAATCAAAATTAGATCCTGAATCAACTGGAGCAATAAGCGTAAAAATTCAAAATAATGTAGTCAATTCAGACTCATCTGAACCACATGATACTATCATAATTTTGATAACTGGAACGGCTAAAGATAAGGCCAAAGAAGCTCTAGGTGCAGTCCAATCAAATTCCGCTACTACTGATCAGAAAAATGCAATCACTTTGCTTCGTATGTCTATTTCTGAATTTGCTAAAAAGCTACCCGACGAGAATGCTACTCTTTCCCTCGGTTACGAAAAATCTGCTGACCAATACGACCTAATCGCTAAATCTTCAAAACAGAAAGATATTATTCCTGTTGGCGAAATCATCGTAGAATAAAAAAATCCCCACACTCTCCGACCGCCATCTTTGAGTGTGAGGAAATTCTGGATAGTAAAAGGCATTAAAAAGCCCTTTTTACTATACCCATTTTATCAGGAAATGAGGTAAAAATCAATGATTGGAAAATACCAAAAAAACGGAGTCACTGCTTACTATTTTAAGGCTTATCACGGATTAGATCCGTTGACTAACAAGAAGATTCAAACCTTCCGTCGTGGCTTTAAAACAGAACGTGAGGCAAGACTTGCTGAAGCAAAGTGCCTGACTGACTATGAAAAAAAGACATTCAGAGCAAAGAACACCACTACAACTACCTTCCTACAAGTCTATGAGATTTGGAAGGACCATTATAAAAACACTGTTAAAGAGTCAACCTACGTAAGCCAGACTAGCATTGCCGACCGTCATATCTTGCCGATTTTTGGAGATAAAGCTATAAACAAGATTACTATGACTATGTGTCAAACTCAAGTTAATAAGTGGGCAGACGAATACAAAAGATTTTTTGGAATCATCAGCATCGCAAATCAAATCTTTGACTACGCTATTTCGATGGAGTTGATTGAAACGAATCCAATGAGAAAGACACTGAAGCCTAAACGACAAAAAAATAATACAGATGAACTTGAAAAGTTCTACAACAAAGAAGAACTTAAGGAATTTTTCAAAATCGTTAAAGGCTTCGACGATGCTGAAATGCTGACGTATTTTAGATTACTAGCTTTTACCGGAATGCGAAAAAATGAAATCAGCGCTCTAAGATGGTCTGATATCGATTTAAAAAAAGGACAGATTACTGTCAATCAAACCTTGGCCAAGGGTGAAGATAATAAACTTATCTTTCAGACTCCAAAGACAAAAAAGAGTGCCCGGACAATTACTCTGGATTCGAAAACAATCAAGGTTTTAAAAGATTGGCACAAATATAGTACGAAAGGACTTCTTTTTAAAAATGAGAATGGAGATCCTAAGAGTGTTGTCCATGTCAACAATATGTTGAACAGAATCTGGAGGAAGCATCCTGATTTCAAACGAATCACACCTCATGGGTTTAGGCATACACACTGCTCACTACTCTTCGAAGCTGGTGCTACTATCAAGGAAGTCCAGGAAAGACTCGGTCATGAGAATATCCAAACCACTATGGACATCTATGCTCACGTCACTCAAAAAGCAAAGGATGAAGTAGCTGACAAATTCGCTTCTTACATTGGTTTTTAAAATATGGGTATCAGCGTGGGTATCAAAACAAAAAAACAGGCTCTCCGAAAACTCGGAAAGCCTCATTTAATGCTACTTAGAGCGATTATTTTGCGATTGGGTAAACAGAAACTTGTTTTTTATCGCGACCTTTACGTTCAAAGCGTACTACGCCCTCAACTTTAGCGAACAAAGTATCGTCTCCACCACGTCCAACGTTTACACCTGGATAGATGTGTGTACCACGTTGACGGTAAAGGATAGATCCACCTGTTACAGTTTGTCCGTCAGCTGCTTTAGCTCCAAGACGTTTCGCTTGTGAATCACGTCCGTTTGATGTAGAACCTCCACCTTTTTTGTGGGCGAAAAGTTGCATGTTAGTAAGAGTCATTTTTAACATAATGTTTTCCTCCGTGTTAGTTTTCTGTGATAACTCTGGTTTGGACGAACTCAGAAGAGTCCT
Organism: Streptococcus infantis; assembly: GCF_047464215.1. Taxonomy (GTDB): domain Bacteria; phylum Bacillota; class Bacilli; order Lactobacillales; family Streptococcaceae; genus Streptococcus; species Streptococcus infantis_P. The sequence goes on from NZ_JASHCG010000002.1 coordinate 51,710, forward strand.
CCGATAAGTTTGCCATTCCTAAGAAAAATGATTCAAAGAATAACTGAGTCATTTCTCTCTGATGTGAAGGGATATCTTTAGGAATTTCCACCATTAGATAACCATCTTCATCTTCGTTTAATTGTAAGATTGGTTCATAGCCTGCAAATTTCTCAATAGAATTGACAAAGTTAGTGGCAAGCGTAGAAACCGATGCACACACGACGTCAAAGCCGTTTTCGCCAATTTTGGCGTGTCCAGTAATCTCCGCACTCCTCAGCTCGCCATCTTCGGCTCTCTCAAAGACTGCTTGTATCATGTGTTCTCCTTAAAATTAAGCGTTGATTGCGTTGATGACAACTTTAGTATATGGTTGACGGTGACCTTGTTTACGGTGGCTACCTTTTTTAGGTTTGTACTTGTAAGTAACAACTTTCTTTTGTTTTCCTTGTTTTTCAACAGTTCCAACTACAGTAGCTCCAGCAACAAGTGGAGTTCCGACAACAGTGTTTTCACCACCAACAAGAACAACTTCGTTAAAAGTAACTTCTTGACCAGCTTCAACGTTCAATTTTTCAACGTAAACTGCTTGACCAACTTCAACTTTAACTTGTTTTCCGCCAGTTTTGATAATTGCGTATGTGCTCATTATGCACCTCCTATGATTTTTTGGGTTTCCCCGTATTTTTGTGAAGACTCGCCTAGCATCGTGGGACGAACCACTTACACTTGAAAATCAAGCAACGATGTTCGTGCGGTTGCACAGGACTGTGCATAGTCAACTCTACAAGTATAGCATGATTCCTATTTTTTGACAAGCATTTATCATCAAAATTAAGCTTTTTCTCCGACTTTTTTCCTCCAATTAGCAAAAAGCATACTTAGATAAAAAATACTCATCATGATTGGAATTCCTAAAATTGTTTTTTCTTCATAAAAAATACTTAGATAAGCTGAGACAACAACTCCAAGAACAAAACTCGATAGCAAACTAACAAAGATTAGACCTTCTCGCAAAAAGGGAGTATGTTTGGTTCGAACATAGTCCCCGAAAGCCAACATAGTTCGTTTAATATTTCCCGTCATAAAAGCATTATTGTATGCAATTCCTGAAACTTCTCCGAATGCTGTTGTTACAAGTCCCATACAAAATGCTAACGGTGGTACTATGTATATATTATCAACCGTCAAGGGAACAAATCCTATTATCAAAGATAAAATTGCTAGTGGAATAAGGGATAGAATTGGTTTTCTTACAATCCTCAACTTTTCTTTATAGACTGTCAAAAGGAAGACACCCACCATGAAGGAAATCAAGGTCATTACCTTGGCGCTGGCATCTGAAACATTGTCCTGAATGAGACCGACGGAAAGGAAAACGACATTCCCTGTTTGACCTGCAACTAGAGTATTCCCACGTATGATAAAGGTATAGGCATCTACATAACCCGCACAAAAAGTCAAAAAAAGCGCCAATCTTTTTGAATGACGAGAAATTTTTCTCATAGGTAATAATCTCATACTACACTCCTATTTTTTCTGAATCTATTGTACCATTTTTTGAGGAAAATTCGAAGTGTCAAATAAAAGATTTGTCTCCCTTTGGCTAGTTTAGCCTATCTGTGATATAATGAAAGCAGTCATTACTTGTAGAAAAGGAGATTTCATGCTAAAACTTGGTATTATCGGTACTGGTGCAATCAGTCACCACTTTATAGAAGCTGCTCATACTAGTCAGGAATTCCAGTTAGTGGCTGTTTATTCAAGAAAGCTCACGACTGCCCAGCAATTTGCTAGTTCCTATACAAATGTTAGTCTATTTGATAATTTAGAGGATTTCTTCCAGTCTGATTTTGATATTGTCTATATCGCAAGTCCCAATTCTCTGCACTTTACTCAAGCCAAGGCCGCTTTATCTGCTGGCAAACATGTTATCCTTGAAAAACCAGCGGTGACTCAACCACAAGAATGGCAGGATTTAGTTGAAATAGCTCAAGAAAATCAATGTTTTATCTTTGAAGCAGCAAGAAACTATCATGAGGAAGCCTTCACCGTTATTAAAAACTTTTTAGCAGACAAGCAAGTTTTAGGTGCAGACCTTAACTTTGCCAAGTATTCTTCTAAGATGCCAGACCTTCTTTCTGGAAACACGCCAAATGTATTTTCAGACCATTTTGCTGGTGGGGCTCTCATGGACTTGGGAATTTATCCGATCTATGCTGCGGTTCGCTTATTTGGAAAAGCACTCGATGCAACCTATCAAGCTCAACAACTTGACAACACTATTGATCTAAACGGAGATGGTATCTTATCTTATCCCGGTTATCAAGTCCATATCAAGGCTGGTAAAAATATTACTTCTAATCTGCCTTGTGAAATATATACAACAGATGGAACCTTGACGCTCAACACTATTGAGCATGTTCGATCAGCTATTTTTACAGATCATCAAGGTAATGAAACACATCTATCTATTCAGCAGGCACCTCATACCATGACTGAGGAGGTCGCTGCTTTTGCTAACATGATCAAACAGCCAAACCTAGAACTTTACCAAGCTTGGTTGGATGATGCAACACACGTCCATAAGCTACTCTACACCATGCGCCAGACTGCTGGCATTAGATTTGAGGCAGAAAAATGAAAACCAAACTACCAACTGAATGGCTAGAACTCCTTGACCAACTCGGTTTCCAAGAATTCACCCCTATTCAAACTCAGCTTTTTGATCCGATTTTAGACGGTCAAACCCTTCTTGGAGTTAGTCCAACTGGTACAGGTAAGACTTTAGCTTATCTCCTACCAAGTCTTCTTCGTCTCCAAAAGAAAAAAGCGCAGCAACTATTGATTTTAGCGCCAAATACTGAACTGGCTGGTCAGATTTTTGAGGTAACTAAAACCTGGGGTGAAGCTATTGGCTTGACTGCTCAGCTCTTCCTTTCTGGTTCGAGTCAGAAACGTCAAATCGAACGACTGAAAAAAGGCCCAGAAATTCTGATTGGAACTCCTGGGCGTATCTTTGAACTGATTAAATTGAAGAAAATCAAGATGATGAATGTGGAAACGATCATTCTTGATGAGTTCGATCAGTTGCTAGATGATTCTCAAATTCACTTTGTTGAGAAAATCACTCACTACGCACCTCGTGACCACCAACTCATCTATATGAGTGCCACTACCAAGTTTGACCAAGATAAGATTGCGCCCAACACGCGCACCATTGACCTTTCAGATCAAAAGCTAGACAACATCCAACACTTCTACATGCAAGTAGACCAACGACACAGAGTAGATATGCTTCGTAAACTAGCACATGTCGATGACTTCCGTGGACTGGTATTCTTTAATAGTTTGTCAGACCTCGGAAGCGCTGAGGAAAAATTGCAATATCGTGATGTCCTAGCTGTTTCTCTAGCTAGCGATGTCAACGTTAAGTTCAGAAAAGTTATTCTCGAAAAATTCAAAGACAAGCAACTAACACTGCTTCTTGCAACAGACCTTCTAGCTCGTGGTATCGACATTGATAGCTTGGAATGCGTGGTTAACTTTGACGTTCCTAGAGATATGGAAACTTACACTCACCGCGCTGGCCGTACTGGACGTATGGGCAAAGAGGGCTATGTAATCACACTTGTAACGCATCCAGAAGACATCAAAAAGCTGAAGAAATTTGCAAGTGTACGTGAAATTGTCTTGAAAAATCAAGAACTGTATATCAAATAGAGGCTGGGACAAAAATCCCAACCTCATTTTTTATTAGCAAAAAAACTTTGACCTGCTAGTTGATTTGGAACTTCGAAATCGAATCTTTGACTTCCGATTTCTCCTCCACTTTTTACCCCCAGGTAATTTCTAAGCGGTAGTTCGCAAATGGAGTTCCTTCTTTGTTTTGTAGTTGATAGGCTAGTTCAATCTTTTGTTCTTCAACTTGATAATGGCTTGTTTGGATGATAAACTCCTGTATCCCCATCGGTGTAGGAATATAGGCTAAACTATCAGCTTCCTTCAGAAAACGCATGATGGTCTTAGGGTTGGAAAATCGAGACATCACCAACTCTGTATCATTAAACTTGAGTACCACTTTTTCCTTCTCCTCATTGTAAAAAAGGAGATAGGAAAAATCACCTTTCTCACGTAACTCAACGTCATAAAGTTGGTCGATCACTTCCAATTGTTCATCAAATTGGATGGTATTTCTCATTCGAATCTTCACTTCAAGTCCTCTTTCTTCACTCTTATCCTACTATTTTACCAAAAACTGTGGCTTTTTGCTATAATGGTTTTATGAATGAAAAAGTATTTCGTGACCCTGTTCACAATTATATCCATGTTGATAATCAGATTATCTATGACTTAATCAATACCAAAGAATTTCAACGGCTTCGTCGTATCAAGCAGCTCGGCACATCTAGTTATACCTTTCATGGTGGAGAACATAGTCGTTTCTCTCACTGTCTGGGTGTTTACGAGATTGCACGTCGCATCACCGAGATTTTTGAGGAAAAGTATCCTAAAGAATGGGATCCTTCGGAGTCCCTCCTAACCATGACTGCAGCCCTCCTTCATGACTTAGGACATGGCGCCTACTCGCATACCTTTGAAAATCTCTTTGATACCGATCATGAGGCGATTACGCAGGAAATTATCCAAAGCCCCGAAACAGAGATTCACCAGGTTCTTTTACAGGTAGCTCCAGATTTCCCCAAAAAGGTAGCTAGTGTTATAGACCATACTTATCCAAATAAGCAGGTGGTCCAACTGATTTCGAGTCAAATCGATGCAGATCGTATGGACTATCTCTTACGTGACTCCTATTTTACAGGGGCTTCTTATGGGGAATTTGACCTAACACGTATCTTACGAGTTATTCGCCCTATCGAAAACGGAATTGCCTTTCAACGAAATGGCATGCATGCCATCGAAGACTATGTTCTAAGTCGCTATCAAATGTATATGCAGGTTTATTTCCATCCTGCAACACGTGCTATGGAAGTCCTTCTGCAGAATCTTTTGAAACGTGCTAAAGAACTTTATCCAGATAATAAGGACTTCTTTACACTGACATCCCCGCATCTACTGCCATTTTTCGAAAAGAATGTGACCTTGGCTGACTATCTATCTTTGGATGACGGAGTTATGAATACCTATTTTCAACTATGGATGACCAGTTCTGACAAGATTTTAGCTGACCTGTCACAACGCTTTGTCAATCGCAAGGTCTTTAAATCCATCACCTTTTCACAAGAAGATCAAGAACAGCTTGTATCTATGAGAAAACTGGTAGAAGATATCGGCTTTGATCCTGACTATTACACAGCTATTCATAAGAACTTTGACCTTCCTTATGATATCTATCGTCCTGAATCTGAAAACCCACGGACACAGATTGAGATTTTACAGAAAAATGGTGAACTAGCAGAACTTTCTAGCCTTTCGCCTATCGTTCAATCCCTTGCTGGTAGTCGCCACGGAGATAATCGTTTCTATTTCCCAAAAGAAATGTTGGATCAAAACAGCATCTTTGCAAGCATCACCCAGCAATTTTTACACTTAATTGAGAACGATCATTTTACACCAAATAAAAGCTAAAAGAGGAAATTTATGAGTATTAAACTAATCGCTGTCGATATCGACGGAACCCTTGTCAACAGTAAGAAGGAAATCACTCCTGAAGTCTTTTCTGCCATACAAGATGCCAAAAAAGCTGGCGTCAAAGTTATGATTGCGACTGGACGTCCTATCGCAGGAGTTTCCAAACTTCTAGATGACTTGAAATTAAGAGATGAAGGTGACTATGTAGTGACCTTCAACGGTGCCCTTGTTCAAGAAACTGCTACAGGACATGAGATTATCAGTGAATCCTTGACTTATGAGGATTATCTAGATATGGAATTCCTTAGCCGCAAACTTGGCGTCCATATGCACGCTATTACCAAGGACGGCATCTATACTGCTAATCGCAATATCGGAAAATATACCGTTCACGAATCAACCCTCGTCAGCATGCCCATCTTCTACCGTACACCTGAAGAAATGGCTGATAAGGAAATCGTCAAGTGTATGTTCATCGATGAGCCTGAAATTCTGGATGCCGCTATTGAAAAGATTCCTGCAGAATTTTATGAGCGCTACTCCATCAACAAATCTGCTCCTTTCTACCTTGAGCTCCTTAAAAAGAATGTAGACAAGGGTTCAGCTATTACTCACTTGGCTGAGAAACTAGGATTGACCAAAGATGAAACCATGGCTATCGGAGACGAAGAAAATGACCGTGCTATGCTTGAAGTCGTAGGTAACCCAGTTGTCATGGAAAATGGAAATCCAGAACTCAAAAAAATCGCCAAATACATCACTAAATCAAATGATGAATCTGGCGTTGCTCATGCTATTCGTACGTGGGTACTGTAAAAAGAAAGAATAGATGAAAACCGCTCAGCCGAGCGGTTTTTGTCTATTTCATTTTAGAATTAGCAATAATTTCAAAAAACAAATCAGTCTTCTTTGATAACTCGATTGAGTAATTTGTCCATCCCACCAGATTATCATCAAATGATTCTATCGCAAATAAAAGTAGATTTCTTGCAAGTTCTTGAGTAATTAAATCTTTTGGTGTCACAATACTGTTATTTTTTCTATCACAATAAATTACTTTTTCTCTTAAATCTTTCAATTCTCCAGAATAAATAAATTGAAAAATTTTTTCCAAATTTTCATTAGAAATTGCATTTTTAATCCTTTCGCCCATACAAATAGTGTAGCTCGCTCCAACAATTTGTTTAGACTTATGATCTCTTAATTTATCTTTTCTCACATAGGAATCTGAACCTTTAATAAATATTCCCATTTGAATTTTTCCAACCTCTTCTAGCACACTAATAGCTAAAAAAGAGGAGGAGGTATATGAATTATTTATATATAAAACATATGAATCCGAAATCAACTGAACAACATGATCTAAGCATTTATTCAATTCTTCTTTTGAAGAAATATAAAAATTGCTAGTTCCGTTTAAGATAGATTCTATCTTATCAAAAGCAAAATCTTTATCGACCATTAGTACTCCAAATTTTATAATTCATGATAATTTGTCAAAGTAATTCTAGGGGTTGCTTATCAAACCTATGTCAACACTTTATATAATTCTTGTAATTTAGGGGCGAATTTGGAGCAAAACACCTCAAATACTAAGTAGAATCAATAGTTTATATGCCCCCTGCCGGAATCGAACCAGCAACTACTCCTTAGGAGGGAGTTGTTATATCCATTGAACTAAGGGAGCTAGAGAAAAACTCTGCCGAATGAGCAGAGTTTTTTGGTCGAATTAACGACGGATTTCTTTGATACGAGCTGCCTTACCTTGAAGAGCACGCAAGTAGTACAATTTCGCACGACGTACTTTACCGTAACGAACAACTTCGATCTTTTCAACACGTGGAGTGTGGATTGGGAAGATACGTTCAACACCTACACCGTTAGAGATTTTACGAACTGTGTAGTTTTCTGAGATGCCAGCACCTTTACGTGCAATAACAACACCTTCAAAAATCTGGATACGTTCACGGTTACCTTCGACAACTTTCGCGTGTACACGAACAGTGTCACCAGGACGGAATGATGGGATATCAGTACGAAGTTGACCTTCTGTCAAGCTTTGGATTAATGGATTCATTTTATTCTCCTATCTTTGTCAATCTTGAGGAAGCTTCCTCAGCGGATAAACTGTATTTTTGTGCGTCCATTACACACAAGATACAGTTTACCAAATTTCTTAAAAAAAGTAAAGAAATTTACAGTAAAATTCCTAAAAAAATAGCAAGCAAACCACCTAAGTAGGTCAAGAGAAAATATCTGTAAAAGACCTTCTTATCAGCTAAGAGTTTTTGGAGTTCATCATTCAAGGTTGAAAACGTGGTCAAACCACCACAAAAACCTGTAGCAAGTACAGAGTAAATTTCTTTCGACTCCACATGATTATAAAATAAGCCAATCAGAAAACAGCCCAGAATATTGGCTATGAGAGTTCCTAGAGGCAGTACTGAACCCTGATTATAACGTGAAAAGAAATAACGCACGAGAGCACCTAGTCCACAAGCAAGCGCTAGATATAATACTACCATTTCTTCCTCCCTAAACAATAAGCCAATAAAAGTCCTCCACCAATGCTCAGAACTAGATAGATTACTAGACTTAGGTAAGAACCTCTATCCAGCAATTTTACGCCATCTAACATGAGGCTTGAAAAAGTCGTTAATCCTCCACAGAAGCCAGTTCCAAGCGCTAAAATGACACCTTTACTGCTTCCCTTATAAACCAAATAACCTTTTACAAGATAGACTAAGCAGAAAATTCCTAGATAGTTAGCAAAGAGAGTCCCCCATGGAAAATCTGGACTGGCTGGCAACCATCTCGAAATCTGATATCGGACAAGTCCTCCCAACATGGCAGCTAGAAAGATTCCTAGTGGGTAAAATTGTTCTTTTTTCATTTGATGTTTTTATCCTGATAATCGCGCGAACGTTTGAGAATGTCTGAAAAAGTCGCGACAATTGTCTCTTCGTATTTTTTATTGCTGACGTGATTTCTGACTTTTTCAAAGATAACTTCTTCTCTTTTAGTATCTAGAATAGCTTTTCCTGAAGCTTTTTTATAAGCCACTACACCCTCAACTAGATGCATTCTTTCTTCTAAGAGTTTTACAATTTGGTCATCAATTTGATCGATTTCTTGTCTAATAATATCTAAATCCATAGAGTCTCCTTCATTATTTGAATGATTGTATCAAAAAGCTTCTAAATGGGCCAGTACATTCTTAGGGTTATCTAACAAAAACTGCACTGACAACTTTCATCAGTGCAACTTCATGCTTATCCTACTTTAGCAGCCAATTCTTCTGCAAATTGTTCCAAGCGTTCGATATCTTCTTCTTCTGCAGAGAGATCCACTTTGACACACTCTGATCCCTTTTCAGCTCCTGTTGCCACAAATACACGATCAAAGTCATCAACAGCTTTACAGAACTCATCATAGAAAGTATCGCCTGATCCTACCACACCGTAGATTTTGCCACTCAAGTTAAGATCTGCTAGGTCTTCGTAGAAGTCCATCATCTCATCTGGTAACTCTCCATCACCGTAAGTGTAGGTTGCAACGATCGCGATATCTGCTTCAAGAAAGTCAGATGCGTCAACAGTTGTACACTCATCAACATCCACCTCTAAGCCCAACTCACGCAATTTATCTGCTACAATATCTGCAATTTCTTCGGTATTACCGGTCATACTGGCAAATACAATTTTTGCTAATGCCATATCGTCCTCCTCAATTTATCTTTCTCCATTATATCACATCTTTTTCATTTTAAAAATAAAAACTCTTGTGCTACAATGAAATAAGAAAGAATTGAGGTCACTTATGGAAATTTGCCATCAAATTTTAGAAAAAATTAAAGCATACGATACCATCATCATTCACCGTCACATGAAACCGGATCCTGATGCCTTAGGAAGTCAGGTTGGACTCAAAGCACTTCTGGAACACCATTTCCCAGAAAAAAAAATCAAGGTAGTTGGTTATGATGAGCCAACCCTAACATGGCTTACAAAGATGGATCAGGTAGAAGACAAGGATTATCAAGGTTCGCTTGCTATCATCTGTGATACAGCAAATACCGCTCGTATCGATGATAAACGTTATACTAATGCTGAAACCATTATTAAAATTGATCACCATCCAAATGACGAAGTCTATGGAGATCTTGTTTGGGTAGATACCAACTCTAGCAGTGCTAGTGAGATGATTGCTCTCTTTGCTGAAGCAACTAACCTAGAATTGTCTGACTACGCTGCTAAAATGCTCTGTGCTGGAATTATTGGCGACACAGGCCGTTTCCTTTATCCATCAACTTCTGCACGTACTCTTCGTATAGCAAGTCAACTTAGAGAACATAACTTTGACTATGCTGAATTAACACGTAAAATGGACACTATGAGCTTTAAAATTGCTAAACTTCAAGGTTATGTCTATGATCACCTAGAAGTTGATGAAAATGGTGTCGCACGTGTCTTACTGACTCAAGAAATTCTAAAAACATATCAAGTAACAGATTCTGAAACAGCAGCCATTGTTGGAGCTCCAGGCCGTATCGATACAGTTAATCTTTGGGGAATATTTGTGGAACAAGCAGATGGCCACTATCGCGTTCGACTTCGCAGTAAATTCTTTCCAATCAATGGTGTTGCAAAAGAACATGATGGTGGAGGTCACCCACTTGCAAGTGGTGCTAACTCCTATAGCCTAGAGGAAAATGAAGTTATCTATCAAGAATTAAAAAACTTACTGAAAAAAGAGATAAAAAGCTTGCCAAACTTATCAGAATCTGATAGACTAGTATGGTAACAATCTATGGCTCGCAAAGAGACCATGGCAGAAAGGAAATATTGCAAAATGAAAAAAGATATCCATCCAGAATATCGCCCAGTTGTCTTCATGGACACAACTACTGGTTACCAATTCCTTAGCGGTTCAACAAAACGCTCTAACGAAACTGTTGAGTTCGAAGGCGAAACTTACCCATTGATCCGTGTGGAAATTTCATCAGACTCACACCCATTCTACACTGGACGTCAAAAGTTCACTCAAGCAGATGGACGCGTGGATCGTTTCAACAAAAAATACGGTCTCAAATAATCATAAAAAGAACAGTTCCGACTGTTCTTTTTTGTTTCTTCAAATTATGAGTCAATCACAACTGCTGTTCCACTACAAGTGACCATTAGCATACCATTTTCAGCACCTAAAGTTTCATAGTCCATTTTTATACCTATAATAGCATTTGCTCCACGTTCACTTGCACGCTCCATCATTTCCGCTAGAGCTTCTTCTCTTGCTTGAGTCAACTCGCCTTCATAACTACTAGCTCGTCCTCCAAAAACATTACGGAAGCCAGCAGCCATATCTTTGAACATATTAACACCAGCAACCACTTCACCAAAGACGATTCCTTTGTAGGCTAGGATTTTCTTGCCTTCAATTCCCGTAGTTGAAATAATCATCTTCACTTCCTCCTGACTTCTTTTATATAATTGTAAACCCTTTCACTAACTCTGTCAAGAAATACTATAAGGGGCTCAATACTTGAAAGGAAACTCTTCTCACCATCCTTATTTGCTATCCATTTAGTGCCAATTGTATGGATGATGGCCTAAATCTTTTCTTTGCAAGCCTAACTTGAGATAGGCTTCTCAGCCTCACTATTCTTACCAATAGTAGAGCTTAAAATCTATGACTGGTATAGAAAATACTGTTCTCTCCTGCCCCCTTTTTGCCCCAAAACTACAAAAAAGCCTATCGACCAAGCTAGAAAGCTTGATACAATAGGCTTTTTCTAAATTCATTATTTAACAGCGTCTTTAAGAGCTTTACCAGCTTTGAATGCTGGAACTTTTGAAGCTGCGATAGTGATTTCTTTACCAGTTTGTGGGTTGCGACCTTTACGTGCTGCACGCTCACGAACTTCGAAATTACCAAAACCAATCAATTGAACTTTTTCACCAGCTGCAAGGTAATCAGCTACTGCTGCAAATACAGCATCAACTGCTGCTGCTGAGTCTTTCTTTGTCAATTCTGTAGCTTCTGCTACTTTAGCGATCAAATCTTGTTTGTTTGCCATGTTAATAATTCCTCCAAATATTTTCTAATTAACAATTACAATCATATCCTAAATTCTCTTGTAGGTCAAGTCAAAAACGCTATTTCTTGCTATTTTCTTTATTTTTTTAGGACTCGTATCTGACCAAAATAGCCCAAGCATTTTCACCTGTATGGGTCTGAATAATAGAACCTGTTTCAAGTACAGAGATTGGTTTTTCAACGAATGGTTGTAGGATTTCTTTCATCTCTTCTGCCCAGTCCCGAGTTCCAGAATAGGAAATACCAATTTCTGCAACAGAACGCTCTGACAGTTTTACAACTAGTTCATCCAACCATTTCTTAAAGGTTTTTGCTCCACGTCCTTTCACGATTGGTTGTAATTCGTCATCCTTCATCTGCATGACTACTCGGATATTTAATAGAGAGCTTAAAAGACCTGTCACTCGGCCAATACGGCCACCTTTAACAAGGTTTTCCAAGGTAGAAACACCAATATAGAGCTCTGTATTCTTCTTTACTTCTTCAACATGAGCCACAATTGTCTCAATGTCTTGTCCTTCTTGAGCTAACTTAGCTGCTTCAACCACTTGAAATTTTAGGGCTTGATCTGTAAAGGAACTATCCAATACGGTCACATTAGCCGTTGACAAACTTGCACCCTGACGAGCTGCTTCGACAGTTCCTGATAAGGCATGAGACATATGAATGGCTAAAATTTGACTACCATCTTTACTCAACTCATCAAAGATTTCAGCAAAGAGTCCAACAGGAGGTTGACTTGTTTTAGGCAGATTTTTACTCTCTTTCATCAAGCGAAGAAATTCTCCTTCTTCAAGATCAGCATCCGAATAAAGAACACTATCAATCATTACAGAGAGCGGAACGACCGTAATATTTAATTCTTTGACCACTTCTGGTTCAATGGTAACAGAAGAATCTGTTACGATTTTTACTTGTGTCATAATTCAAATCTTTCTATGTTTCACTTTTTGAGTGAGTTTTTTCAATTTAACTATAACAATTATATCAAAAAAAAGCTAAAAATTCATACTGTATCTATTCATTTTTATGATGGAATTTATAGTTTTTTAAATCTTTCATTTTATCAAAATAGTCGCCTACTAAGACGACTACTGTTCATTTATCATAAACGTTCATACAATTCCTGCATCTGTATATCATCAGGAACCAACTTGAGATAGTGTTGAATCTGTTCTTTTGCTTCTTCAAACCTTCCAAGTTCGCGTAATAGATGAATGTATTGCTCTAAAAACTCAGGATTTTCCTTGAGTTCTGGAACCAATGCTTGATAAGATTCATAGGCAGCATCCAAATCTTCAGTTTCTTGGTAACTCCGTGCAATCATCCACTTAGTCAAGAGATTTTCTGGTTCATATACTTCTAAGGCTAGAATATCCTCATACCGTTCTTGCTCCTGATACATGGTTGCTAGTCGCAAGAGGATTTCTTCTTGGTCTTCCGCATCTTCTTGGGCTTGAAGCAGATAAGCTTCCGCCTGCTCAGGTTGATGCAATTCGTAAGATAATTGTGAAGCAAGGAGTAGTAAACGTGTCTCGAATGGATTTTTTTCCAAACCTTGTTGAGCAATCAGTAAGGCTTGCTCAGTCTGGTGTTCCTTATGTAGAGCCTGACTATAACCATATTCATACCCTTCAAAATCTGGAGAAATAGTATCCAGCTGTTTAAAATATAAAACTGCCTTTTGATATTCCTCTTGATCAAAGTAAAGACTTGCTAATTCAAATGCAGTCTGATCTTCATACTCTAACTCTAAAGATTTTTCTAAAAACTCTATGGCTGATTCAAACTTTCCAAGTCGAGCATAGGCAGTTCCAATTCGTTGATAGGTCGAAATCCCTGTCTGCTCATATATTTCACGATTATCCAGTTGAGCATAGCCCTTAATCGCTTCTAAATCATTTCCAAGTTCACTATCTAACTCTGCTAGCCCAAAAATCAATAGAGGATCATCAGAGTAATTAAGAGCTTCTAAGAGCTTCTCACGAGCTACATCTGTCAATCCTTCCATTTGATAGAAATCAGCCTTTAAAACAAGCGCAGATACATAAGAATCGCTATTGGGTTGAATTTCTTCTAGATAGGCAAACGCTTCTTCAATTTGTCCGTCTTCGCTTGCGATACTAGCTAGATTGAGATTTACTTCTGAAAATATTGGAGCTAGTTTTTCATAGATTTGACGAGCTTGTGGATAAAAACCAATACCTTCTAGATAATAAGCCAGTTCCAGAAGAAGATCATCAGGGTCTTCTTCCAAGGCTTTTTGAAAATAGTGATCAGCTTTTGTTAAATCTTGCTGATCCAGAGCTTCAAGCATTTCTTGACTATTGCTCACCTTCAACCTCCTCTTCTAACTCATACAAACCACTAACTTTTTTATACCATTCAAAAATAGCTGAAATAACAACTTTTGCTGAAGCATAAACAGGAATTCCTAGTAGGACTCCCCAAACACCAAACATAGAACCAGACGTCAACAAAACAAATAGAATAGTGATTGGATGGATGTTTAATTGACTACCTAGAATCAATGGAGATACAAAACGACCTTCAATTGTCTGCTCTACGATAAAAACGATAATAACTTTCAAGAGCATAACTGGTCCAGCAATTAAACCTAAGACCAGAGCTGGTAGCATGGCAAGGAAACTTCCAAGATAAGGGATAAGATTTAAAACCCCAGCAGTAATACCAAGAGTCACCGCATATCTCAAACCAATAATCTTAAAGAAGATGATAAACATAATCGCTACGATAACAGCAACAGTAATTTGTCCTCTCACATAGTTAGAAAGTTGTTGGTTCACATCCGTTAGAACCTTACCTACTGGTTCTCTCAATTTATTTGGTAAGAATTGAGTGATATGATCTCTCAAACCTTTTCCATCTCTAAGGAGATAAAAGAGCATAAAGGGCATGATAATCAAAGCAACAATGACTTGTGACGTTCCACTAATAAGAGCACTTACCCAGTTCACAGCTTTTGATGAAATATTACTTGCCCAAGCAGTTGCTTGTGTTGAGAATTGAGCCAGAACCTGTTCTAGTTGAGGTCTAAAGTCATCTGGTAACCGCTTAGTTACAAGATCATCAATAACTCTGTCAGCATCTTCGAGATAATTTGGTACATTTTGCGCAAAAATAACTACTTGACGTTGAAGATTTGGAATCGCAACGGCCAGACCAATAATCAAGAGTATGGCGATAATGACAAAGATAATACTAATGGCTAAGACACGATTTATCTTATACTTCTCCATCAAATCCACCAGTGGATTTAAGAGATAAAAAAGCAATCCTGATAAAATAACAGGCAACATGACCACTGATAAAAAATCAACGACAGGGATAAATAAAAAACTAATCTTACTTAAAATAAAAATATTCAGACCTAATAACAAGGCTACCAAAAATACAGTAACAGCCTTATTATCTAAAAACCATTTAAAAAACCAAGATAAATTAAAATGTTTCTCTTTTTGTTCCATATCTACTTCCTTTCCTTTGTCCTTTCATTATACCATTTTTATAGGGAATAAACTGTTTTTAAAGTGTTGAAGTGACGATTGATAACTTTAACAAAGAGACCTTGCATTTTACTAATTTTATACTTAGATGTTTCATACTTTTTTCACTATTTTCTTCAGGTCTCCTAATTTATGATATAATAGAAACATCTTTATTTAGAGGTATAGCTATGATTGAAACAATTTATTTCGGAACTTACACACGTCGTTTATCCCAAGGGATTTATCAAGCTGATTTTGATACAGAAACTGGGAAACTATCCAATCTTAAACTATTTGCGGCTGAGCCAAGTCCTACCTATCTTGCATTTGATCAAGAAAATCACCTCTACACTGTCGGTAGCAAAGATGGACAAGGTGGAATTGCTGCCTATCAAACTGATGGTACTTTGCTAAACCATGTTGTGACAGAAGGCGCTCCTCACTGTTATGTTGCAGTTGATGAGAAACGTAGCCTAGTTTATGGTGCAAATTACCACAAAGGCCAAATTCTTGTCTACAAACGTAAAGAAGATGGTAGTCTAGAATTGGCTGATACAGTTCAGCATAGCGGTCATGGTCCTCATGAAAATCAAGCTTCTCCACATGTACACTTTACAGATTTAACACCAGATCAGTATTTAGTCACTTGCGACTTAGGTACTGATGAGGTTACTACTTATGATGTCAATCCAGAAGGAAAACTAAATAAGCTAACTACCTACAATTGTAGTCCTGGTGCTGGTGCACGTCACCTTGTTTTTCACAACCACTACAAGATTGCTTATCTCATCTGTGAACTCAATAGTACAATTGAAGTATTGATTTATGATGGTGTTGGTGCATTTGAAAAAATGCAAGTTATTTCTACTCTTCCTGAAGGATTTAATGACTTTAATGGAACTGCTGCTATTCGTCTCTCACAAGATGGAAAATACCTGTACGCATCAAACCGTGGTCACGATTCTATTGTAGTTTACACTATTCTCGCTGATGGTAGTTTAGAATTGTTGGAATTCGTTCCTACAAACGGGAAAACTCCTCGAGACTTTATTCTCTCACCAGATCAAGAATTTCTTATCGCTGTTCACCAGGATTCTGATAATGCAACTGTCTTTAAACGTAATCCAGAGACTGGTCGTCTTGCAGAACTTTCCAATGATTTCCACGTTCCCGAAGCAGTTTGCGTTACATTTTAAACTATAAAAAAATGAACTTGATTTGAGAATCAAGTTCATTTTTTTATAGTTTATTTCCGACATTGATTCGGTTAATAGCACGTTGTAATGCAATCTTAGCACGACGCTCTTGGTCAATCAAGTGTTTGTCTTGTGCTTCTTCGATTTCACGTTCTGCACGAAGTTTGGCACGTTCTGCACGGCTAATATCGATATCACGAGCACGCTCAGCTGAGTCTGCAATAATGGTAATGACATCATTAGCAATCTCAATGATTCCTCCGTTTACTGCTATCCAGTTGACATGAGAATCATCATCAACTCGTTTAACTTTAACTTCATCAACTGCTAATACCGCAATCATATTTTGATGTCGTGGCAAGATCCCCATCTCACCATCCAGAGTTCGAACCGATACAAAGCTGGCATGGTGATCATAGACGAGGCCATCTGGTGTCACGATCTGGACAGTTAACTGAGCCATAGATCACCTCTTAAAATCCCATTTTTTCAGCCTTAGCAATAACATCTTCGATTGAACCTACTCCACGGAAGGCATCTTCTGGGAGATGATCGTGTTTTCCGTCAAGAATTTCCTTAAATCCACGAACTGTTTCCGCTACTGGAACATAAGAACCTGGTTGACCAGTAAATTGTTCCGCAACGTTGAAGTTTTGTGAAAGGAAGAACTGAATACGACGGGCACGAGCAACCAAAGTCTTTTCTTCATCAGAAAGTTCATCCATACCAAGGATGGCAATGATATCTTGCAACTCATGGTAACGTTGAAGAACACGTTTGACCTCAGCCGCAACTGCGTAGTGTTCTTCTCCAACGATTTCAGGTGCCAAGGCACGTGAACTTGAAGCAAGTGGGTCAACGGCTGGGTAGATACCCAATTGAACCAATTTACGTTCCAAGTTGGTAGTTGAATCCAAGTGAGCGAAGGCTGTTGCTGGCGCTGGGTCAGTATAGTCATCCGCTGGCACGTAGATAGCCTGGATAGAGGTTACAGAACCTTTCTTAGTTGAAGTGATACGTTCTTGCAATTGACCCATTTCTGTTGCGAGGGTTGGTTGGTAACCAACGGCTGATGGCATACGACCCAAAAGGGCAGATACTTCTGAACCAGCTTGTGTGAAACGGAAGATGTTGTCAATGAAGAGAAGAACGTCTTGGCCTTCTACATCACGGAAGTATTCAGCGATTGTCAAACCAGTAAGGGCAACACGCATACGTGCTCCTGGTGGTTCATTCATCTGACCAAATACCATGGCTGTTTTTTCGATAACGCCTGATTCTTTCATTTCCCAATATAGGTCGTTCCCTTCACGAGTACGTTCCCCAACACCAGTAAATACTGAGATACCACCGTGTTCTTGGGCAATGTTGTGAATCAATTCTTGGATCAAGACTGTCTTACCAACTCCGGCACCACCGAAGAGCCCGACCTTACCACCTTTAAGATACGGGGCAAGAAGGTCGATAACCTTAATCCCTGTTTCGAGGATTTCTGAAGAGGTAGACAACTCATCAAAAGTAGGTGCTTTTTTATGAATTGGCTGGCGTTCTGCGTCTTCTCCAAAAGGAGCTTCCAAGTCAATGGTATCTCCCAAAACGTTGAAGACACGTCCCAAGGTTTCTTTACCTACTGGTACAGAGATTGGACGACCTGTGTCCAATACTTCCATTCCACGAGTCAAACCATCTGTTGATTCCATGGCGATGGTACGAATCATACCATCTCCCAACTCTAAGGCTACTTCAAGGACGATTTTTGTTTTCTTTTCGTCATTTTTGTAGACGACAAGTGCATTGTTAATCTCAGGTAGTTTTTCACCTGCTGCAAACAAAACGTCTACAACGGGTCCGATAACCTGAGCAATTTTACCTGAACTCATCTCCTTCTCCTATTCTATATAAGATACTGTCGGTTCCTAGTTTTGCTAGGTCCTAAGTTCATTGATATGAGCAGGATGGCTTTATTCTAAAGCGCTAGCTCCTGCCACGATTTCTGTGATTTCTTGTGTAATCGCCGCCTGTCTGGCACGGTTATACTGGATTGTCAAATCATTAATCACTTTTTTTGCATTATCAGTCGCTGTTTGCATGGCTGTCATACCTGCAGCATTTTCAGCTGTCTTGGCATCAATAATAGCACCATAAATCATACTTTCTGCAAACTGTGGTAGCAATTGATCCAAGATTTCTTCACGACTTGTTTCAAGGTCAAAGGTCAAGCTATAGTTATCATCTGCTTCATTTGGATCCAAGTCCACGATTGGAAGCATCTGTTCTACACGCATTTGACTTGTCAATGTATTCACGTGGTGGTTGTAGCAAACGTAGAGCTCATCAAAAAGTTCATTTTGATACATTTCAATCGTTTTTGTGATAATCTTACGAACTTCATCAAAGCTTGGTTGACTTGCAAGTCCACGCAATTCATAGATTGGCTGAATACCGCGTGATTTGAAGAAATCTGCTCCCATACCACCAATACAGATGACTTCAAAATCATCGCCTGAAGGATGGTATTCTTGCTGGATTTCCATGACAGCTTTTAAGATTGAAGAATTATATCCTCCAACAAGACCACGGTCAGATGTAATGACGATATAGCCTGTTTTTTTGACGGGGCGACTGATCAACATAGGGTTAGTTGATCCACCAGCGCCATCTCCGTGAAGGATATCTGTAACCAGTTTACGTACTTTTTGTGCATAAACTTGGAAGTTACGAGCCGCTTCTTCAGAACGACCTAACTTAGCTGCAGAAACCATCTGCATTGCGTTAGTGATTTGACTAGTATTTTTTGTTGAGGCGATTTTTGTTTTAATATCATTTAGAGATACTGCCATCTGACACCTCTATTCTTATTGGAAGCTTGATTGATTGAGAAACTCAGTAATCGCAGCATCCAAGACTGCTTCATCTGGCAAGTCTTTTGTTTCACGAATGGTCTCCAAAATTTCAGGATGTTGAGCATCAAAGAACATATGGAACTCTTCTTCGAAACGAACGATATCGTCTACAGGAATTGTATCCAAGAAACCATGGGTTAAAGCATAGAGAATAGTAACTTGTTTCTCAACAGGTAATGGTTTGTGAACAGGTTGTTTTAATACTTCTACAGTACGACGACCACGGTTCAATTTAGCCTGAGTAGCCGCATCCAAGTCAGAACCAAATTTAGTGAAGGCTTCCAACTCACGGTATGAAGCAAGGTCGATACGGAGTGTACCAGCAACTTTCTTCATGGCTTTAATCTGAGCAGAACCACCAACACGAGATACGGAAGAACCCGCATCAATAGCTGGACGGATACCTGCGTTAAAGAGTCCATCGCCAAGGAAGATTTGTCCATCCGTAATAGAGATTACGTTTGTGGCGATATAGGCTGAGATATCTCCTGCTTGTGTCTCAATAAATGGAAGAGCTGTGATAGATCCACCACCTAGTTCATCAGAAACTTTAGCAGAACGCTCAAGTAGACGACTGTGAAGGTAGAAGACATCCCCTGGGAAGGCTTCACGACCTGGTGGGCGACGGAGCAAGAGAGAAAGTTCACGATAAGCTACCGCTTGTTTAGATAAGTCATCATAAACGATCAAGACATGCTTACCTTGGTACATAAATTCTTCAGCCATAGCAACCCCTGCATAAGGTGCAAGGAAAAGCAATGGTGAAGGTTGTGAAGCTGACGCTGTCACAACGATTGTGTAATCCAAGGCTCCGTACTGGCGAAGTGTTTCTACTTGTGTACGAACTGTTGATTCTTTTTGACCAATCGCTACATAGATACAAATCATATCTTGACCTTTTTGGTTCAAGATTGCATCGATAGCGATGGTAGTTTTCCCTGTTTGACGGTCACCGATAATCAACTCACGTTGTCCACGACCGATTGGAACAAGGGCATCAATAGCTTTCAAACCAGTTTGCAATGGTTCTGATACTGATTTACGTTGCATTACCCCAGGTGCTGGTGCTTCAACTGGACGAGTCTTGTTTGTGTCGATTGGACCAAGCCCATCTACTGGACGACCAAGTGGATCCACGACACGTCCAATCAAGCTATCACCAACTGGAACTTCCATGATTTTCCCTGTACGACGAATGGTGTCGCCTTCGCGGATATCTGTAAAGTCTCCAAGGATGATAATACCAACATCTGTTGATTCTAAGTTTTGCGCCATACCATAAGAGCCGTTTTCAAAGATCAACAACTCTCCACTCATGGCATTTTCAAGGCCATGAGCACGCGCAATTCCGTCACCGATGTAGGTTACAACACCAGTTTCAGTCACATCAAAATTGGGTTTGAAATTTTCAATTTGTTGCTTAATTAAAGCGCTGATTTCTTGTGCGTTAATTGCCAAAAGAACACCACTTTCTATTTCAAATTTTCCTTAACAACTTTAAGTTGTTGTTTAATACTAACATCAATTGTCTTGTGATTGGCGATAATGACAAAACCACCGATTAAACTATCGTCGATTTCTTCTTTAATGCTGCGCACTTTTAAAGACATCTTTTTCTCGATAATTGGAAGCAAACGTTCTTTTTGTTCATCCGTTAAAGGATGAGCAGACATAATCGTTACTTCAAAACGATTCGTTTCTCTCTCAAGACGGTTTAAACAATCTACAATCACATCATAAAAAAGATTTGATCGATGATTGTACAACAGAACTTGAATGAAGTTTTGTAATAATGGCGATGCAGAATCTTGGAAATAACTGACTGTTTTTTCCTTGTCAGACTCATCAACATCTACCTGAGCCAAAAAAGAAGGCAAGTCTGTTTCTTCAGCGACTTGCTTAATCTGGGTCAAGTCTGAGAAGATAGAATCTTCTTCTCCTTTTTCAATCACCAATTGGACAAAAGGCATGCTGTATTTTTCAATTACCTTTACTGTCTTTTTGTCCATTAAGCTTCTCCTAGCTGATCGATATACTGATCAATGAGTTCTTTATGGGCATGACCGTCAAGGTTTTGTGAGATAATTTTTCCAGCTAGACTAACTGTCAAATCTGCTACCTCACCTTTAACGCTTTGTAAAGCCTCAGCTTTGTTTTGCGCAATTTCTTGGTTAGCTTTTTCTTTCAAGCGACCAGCTTCTAGCTTAGCTTCAGCTAGAATATCTGATTTGCTCTTTTCAGCTGTCTCCTTGGCATTCTCGATGATAGTTTTAGCTTCGCTTCGGCTACCTGCTAATTCATCTTCACGCTTTTGAGCAAGAGTTTCTGCTTTTTGACGAGCTTGTTCAGCACCATCAATATCAGCAGCAATCTTTTCAGCGCGTTCTTCGAAGACACTTGTCAAGTTTGACCATGCGTATTTTTTGACTAAGACGATCAAAAGGATAAAAGAGCCAGCAATTAAAATAAAGTTACCAATCAATTCACCTACTGTTACGTGCATCATTTACTCCTTTCTACTCTTCATCATTAATTTTATTTCCTAGATACATAGAAGACAAGACTGTGAATACATAAGCCTGAACACAGGAAATAAACACAGAAAATGCCGTCCAGACAAGATTGGTAACAAATGCGACTGGATACCAATAAAGTGCCTGATGAGAGAGAGTAATCAGCAAGCTTGCCATCACTTCTCCGGCAAAGATATTCCCGAACACCCGCAAAGCAAGTGATAGGAAATTCGTGACTTCTTCAAGGAGATTCATCGGTGTCATGAAACCTGGGGTTACAAAACCTTTTAGATATTTTTTAACACCGCGACGACGAATTCCTTCAATATGGGTCATCAGGATAATTCCGAATGACAAGGCCAAGTCAAACTGGAGATTTGCTGTTGGCGATGTCCAAAGGTTTGTCCCATCTGTAGTTTGAAGTTTCGCCATCAAACCAAGATTATTTGCGATAACCATAAAAAGAAATAAACACAAGTAAAAGAGTGAGTAATCTTTCATGTACCGTGAACCTACGTTAGGTTCTGTAAATCCGACAACAAAGTCATAGAGATACTCGAGTACATTTTGCTTTCCTTTGGGTTTTACAGTCATATTGCGACTTGCCCAATAGATAAAGCCAAAAATAAGTGCCACAGACAACAAAGTCAATGCTGTCAAGGTTAAATCAAAGGTAACAGGACCAATATTGATGGTTGGATTGATACTTTCTTCCATCTAGAATCCTCCCTTTTCCATTTTATACTTCTCTTTATTTGATGATAAATGAAAATACGAGAGTTACAAAGAATGTTCCTTCGATAAAGGCAATCCCCATGATCATCAAACTACGCAATTGAGGGATGATATCTGGTTGGCGTGCTGCAGATTTGAACAAACCGTTCATCAAAAATCCTTCTGCAAGAGATACACCCATACAGGCAAGACATAGACCGAAAAATGTTAAATTCATGACGAATTCTCCTTTTTTAAATTAAATTTACTTCCCTAGTTTAGTCCTAAAATTTGCTTTTGTCAACTCTTTACTAGCATTGAAAGCGTTTCTAATCATTTATTTCTATTTTTATGATTTTCAAGACAATTATATAGAAAATTTTAATGTCTTTTCAGGTTATTTTCCTTATCTTTCCTATTTTTCTGAAAACAAAAATCCAAGTTTTACAACCTGGATTTATCGTTTCTTATTTAAAATAATAAGAATGGTGACTCTGGCAAGCTGGATTAAATGTAGCTTTACAATAAGGACAGCTGCCTTTCTCTGTGTATTCCTCATAAGTTAGTATCTTCTTACAGGAACCACATAAGATAGGTTTATTCTCTTTAAGTCTTAAAGGGTAGGGAGAAAATGTGTGCTCCTCTAGCGCATTGTGACACTGATAACAGGCATAGTATTTCTGACACTCATAACACTGGAGCGCTACGATATCTTTATCACTATGGTAATGAACACATCTGCTTTCATTATCTACTAGTAATCCATGAGCTTGAACCATTGACTTTCCTTATCTATGCACGAACTGTGACGCTGGTTCCATCTTCTTTGTAAAGATTGATCAAGCCTTCTTTCAAAGCACGGACCATATCACCTGCTTGTACTGGTTGTGGAACCTTGATGGTTAAAAGTTCCATTGGATTTGGTGCACGGTCAATCTTATTACCTTTGGCATCGTGAAGGTCTTCGATATAAGTTTCAAAATGGCGGAAACCTGGGCCATAAAACTCAACTTGGTCTCCTTCGTTGATAACGTTACGTTGGCGAATAGTTGCTGTTTGTGTTGCATCATCATAAGCTACTACTTCAGCAACAAACTTGTATTCTGGAATCTTACGACGAGCACCAAACAATTGTTCATTTTCAGATGGTGTCCCGTAGTAGAAACCTGTAGCCAATTCACGTTGGGCAACCTTCCACATTTCATCAATCAAGTCTTGCTTGATAGCTTCAAACTTTTCAGGACTTTCAAGGTAGGCATCAACCGCAGCCTTGTAGCAGTTTGTCACCGTTGAAACATAGTGGATAGACTTCATACGACCTTCAATCTTCAAACTATCCACACCATTTTCAATCATATCTGGGATATGGTCAATCATAGACATATCAACAGCTGACATTGAAAATTCTTCAGGAATTTCTCCCTTGAGACTCTTACGTTCTTTACCAAATGGCATATCGTAAAGGTCATATTTCCAACGGCAAGATTGTGAACATCCACCACGGTTGGCGTCACGCATACTCATATGGTTCGAAAGGGTACAACGACCAGAGTATGAAATACACATCGCACCATGTACGAAGGCTTCAATCTCTACGTCTGTACGTTTGCGAATTTCTGCCAATTCTTCCATAGAAACCTCACGCGCCAAAACAACGCGAGTCAATCCAAGTTCTTTCCAGAATTCAAGAGTTTCATAGTTGGTCGCACTAGCTTGTGTTGAAAGGTGAATTTCAAGTCCTGGTGCTTCTGTTGCTGCAATCATGATTAAGGCAGGGTCAGAAACGATAACAGCTGCAATTCCAATATCACGCAACTTACGGAACCATTCTCCGGCACCTTCTTCATTTCCTTCGTGCATAACCATATTAGCAGCCACATATACCTTAGCTCCATACTTAGCCGCGAACTGAACTCCTTCTTCCATTTGTTCGAAAGTGAAGTTACCAGCACGGCTACGTAGACCATAGGCCTGACCACCGATAAAGACAGCATCTGCTCCGTATTGAACAGCTACTTTTAGTTTTTCAAGAGTTCCTGCAGGTGATAGAACCTCAGGACGTTTCAAAGTTTTTGTCATTTTTTCTCCTATTTGCAATATAAAAGTTTGACACCAATCTTAACTATTTTATAGTAAACAGGATTCAAAATCAAGCCTTGAATGATTGTTTAGACAATTTTAATGTTTAGTTGTCTCTGAAAACATTATTGAACAGTTTCAACATTCCAAGTAGTCCAGCCTTTAAAACGTATAGCACCCTTTTTATCAGTTTTTAATACCAAATTCTCAAGTTCTTTATCTTCTTGGTTATTCTCCCCATTTTTAAGTTTAAATGATTTTTTCTTGTCTATTGAAATGACTGTGATTTTAGCTTGTAAAGTTTTGAAGACCTCACCATCTGTCTTTTTCTTCGATACTTGCTGATGAGTTATCACAACATCTGCTTGGAGTTTTGGATAATGACTCGTCAAGAACTTTTCCTCTGTATTTCCAGTAACTAGAAAGGTTTGGTTTAGTAACTTTCCATACATTGTAATTGAATCACTTTTATCCTTATTTTGAGTTACGATTACTTCCAAATTACTCCCAAAAATAGGTAACTGCTGTCCAGTTTTGATGGCAACTATCTTGACTTTGCTTTCCTTCAACTTATCCATGAATTCTCTCTGTGATAGAGTTTCTTCAGTTACTAGAATTTCTCTAAGCTGGAAAGCTTTACTGATTTCTAACACATGATCTAACTGCTTAGTATCACTAGTCGTTAAAACCAGCTGATCAATCTTGGCCACTCCTCGACTTTTCAGATAAGGAATTAAACTACGTTTGGCATT
Organism: Streptococcus infantis; assembly: GCF_047464215.1. Classification (GTDB taxonomy): domain Bacteria; phylum Bacillota; class Bacilli; order Lactobacillales; family Streptococcaceae; genus Streptococcus; species Streptococcus infantis_P. Next base: position 77,043 of record NZ_JASHCG010000002.1, read on the forward strand.
GCTGGTAATAGCTTTCTCCTGCCAGACTTCTTTCTTTTCAACTGCTAGCTTTTCACCAACATCCAGTAGTATGGTCTTTCCTGTCATGTCTCTTAGGAAAATGCTTCGTCCCTGTTCCATATCTAGGACTGTGATTTCATTTTCTAGTGGATGCTTGGTTACTAAAAAGAGTGAGATGGCAACTATAACAAGTATAGATATTTTTTTCACATTCTTTCGATAGTCGTAGATGAGAGCTAAAGTAATCAAAAGAAGGATTAAAATCCAAAGACTCGGCTGACCAAAAACAAGAGGTCTCGTAGATAGCTGAGAAATATATCGTATGATGTTTTCTAGCCATTCAAATAGAAAGTTGAACTGGGTGATGGGATATATAAATGACAGACAGAAGAGAATCGATAAGAGTGGTAACAGAACCATATCAAATAATAATGAAAAAGCAAAGGTCAAAAGAATGGACCACGGTTGAAATTCAGAAAAGTAAAAAGATAAAATTGGCAGAATTCCCAAGGAAATAATACAACTCTCTCTAATCAAACCTTTTATCCCTGCTACTTCCTCACCAGTCATTGTCAGAATAAAGGCATACGCACAGGAAAGAACTCCCCCAGCAGTTAAGAAAAAGTTCGGTATGATTAAAAATAGAATAAGAATCGTTAAAGCAAAATTATCCAGTGACTTAAAGCCATGCTGAGCCAATAGCTTTTGTAGAAGACTACGAATAACTGAAGCTGAAAATCCTGTCAAGCCTGCATAAAACAAAGAAAAGGGATAAGTTAGCCATTTGAACTTCTCTTGCGTCAAACCCAAACGCAGAAGTAACTTCTTGAAAGCATCCATGAAAAATCCGACCTGCATTCCAGACAAAGCAAAAAGATGAATAATCCCTAGGCTGGAATAAAGTTCATTCATTTCCTCAAAATCTGTGTCCAAATGCCCCAATAAAAGACCGGTCATATAATTGCGCATGGGATCGGGAAAACTCCTTTTTATCCAGACAACTGCTTTTCTCCGCAAACTTGATAGATTTTCTCCAATATCCCAACTGGAAATTTGCTTTAATTCCACAATTTCTGATATAGTCAAGGTCTGATAAATTCCTTGAGTTTTGAGATAGTTCCGATAATCAAATCCCGCAAAATTACTGACTCCTTGTGGACTAGCTAGCTTACCTTTTACAACCATTTCATGCAGATCAGACAACTGCTGAAATTTTTCTTTTTCAGCTTCTGACTGGAGTTTATAATAGACCTGAAAGAGTCTGCCCTCAGCCTTGCCACGAAAAGATAAGCTATCTCCATTTACCTTGATGGTATCCGGTAATATTCGCACTGTATCAACCGTGTCTACAAGATTCCGATTGGCTTCTTCTTGCTGCCATCTTTGAAAAATAAACCAACTCCCAAATATGCTGCAAATCAAGAGGACCTTGGTCACAGTTTTCCATGGAAATTGGAAAAAGAGGCAGACTAGTAAAAAGACAAAGCCAAAAAGTGCTAGAAAGCTTGCAGAAAAGATTGCATAGTAGAGCCATAGCAAAAGAAAACTGAGATAGATTTTTGGGAAAGGAAAGCGACTAATCCACTGTAACATATTCTTTTAACTTTTCTATCGTTTTTGCACCAATACCAGAAACCTTTTTGAGCTCATCAACTGACTTAAACTTACCGTTGGAATCACGATGGTCGATGATATCCTGAGCACGTTTAGCACCTAAGCCTTTGACTTGTTTCAGTTCCTCTAAACTGGCTTTATTGAGATTGACTTTCTTGTTTTCTTTGGTGTTGGAAGCATTTGATTGTGTTGCTTGACTAGTATCTTCTCCCTTAGTTGGAACATAGACAAGTGCTTCGTCACTAATTCTCTGGGCAAGATTGATAGACTTACTATCGGCATTATCTGTCAATCCACCAGCTTTCTGGACAGCATCATTGATACGACTTCCAACTGGCAAATCATAAATCCCTGGTGTTTTGACAGCACCTTTGACATCGACAGTAATTAGATCTTGCTCCACTACTTCTTCCTTCTGATTTCCATCTTCCTTTTCATCCGTCGAATCCTTTGGAACAGTTGTAACTTCTGTTTGCACCTTTGTTTCTTTAGCAGGTGTTTGAGTGACTGGTTTTAGGAGAAAAAATCCAGCTAAGACCAAACCCAAACTAGCACAGATAACAATGATTTTATATTCTTTGATTTTCTCAATAAGTTCTTCCATATTTTCTCCTCTCTTAGCTTATTCGTAAGAGAAAGAAAAAAAACAGCTGAAAAATCTTTTCAACTGCTTACTTATTTGCAAAATAATCTTCCTTGGTTAAGACATAATGGACATCTGTTACGAATCTTCCAGGTTCATTTTTATCCATTCTAGCATAAGGTTCTTCGTGAGAAAAGCGCATGCCTGATTTCTCCATAACCTTTCCTGATGCGGGATTATCCTTATCATGAAAAGCGTCTAACTTATTCATTCCAATCTTTTCAAAAGCTAGTTCAATCACGGCACGATTGGCTTCAGTTGTCAAGCCTTGATTCCAATATTTTTGATTGATAATGTAACCAATGGCTGCCTTCTTGAGAACAGTATCCATCTTGTGCAGGTCAATAGTTCCGATAAACTCTCCAGTACTTTTTAGTTCAATTCCCCATCGGCCCAATGGATTGGCTAGATAAAACTGGGCAATATTATTCTTGGTTTCCTCTAGACTTTGATTGGTTGGAAAAGTATAGCGTGTATTTTCCTGGTTTGAAGCATATTCAAACATGGCTTCTGCATCATCAAGTGTTACAGGTCTAAGAACTAAACGTTCTGTTTCGATAATTTGATGCTTGGCTAGTTTGATAAATAGTGATTCCATGATTACACCTCCCAAAATAGGTTGCTAAAAGAATAACATAAAAGAAATAGGTTTACAAGTTTTTCATGTGAACAATGAAAAAACACTTCTTTCAAAGATATTTTCTCATTATAAAAATGTTACTCTCATAGTTTCACTCATAAACTTCCAATTATTGTTACCTATTTTCCAAATAAATCTTTAATAATTAAGGGTAATCTTCCAAAAACTATAAAGCCTGTGTTCCTATCGTCAAAATAACCTTCACGAAATAAAACTATTCCACCACTACCAACCATATTCTCGATATACTCACTATTTTCAGCTATTATATTTGAAAAACCTAACTGTAAAAAAGTTGTAACTTTAAGTCCCTCTGGCAACAATAATAAATGAGCCGTTTGTTTTGCTAGCAAGATTGAAACAATATCTGGAACAGACTCTCTACCTAATATTTGAATTCCACCAAAAAATTTCACTTTATGATTTTTCGTAATCATAATCTCATCAGAATAAATTGAATTTCTAACTTCTAGGTGTTGCTTTTTTAGCAATTTCCAAAGTTTATAATATTGGGATATTCTAGTATTATCATTAAAGCAATCATCTCCTAATACTAAATATAGATTGAATTTATTTTTAGTTGAATAATCATATAATTGCGAAATCAAATACTGTAAATACTCCTCCCTTCTTCTATAGTCACCAATAATCTCCCAACGTCTCGCATAGATATTAAATGCGGATGTAAAGTGAATAAGAGAAGAATCTATATTGGCATCTTCATAAATAATCACGCAGCTTGTCCCTCACTAAATTAAGTTTATTTTCTAAAAGCTTAACAAAAAATACAATACAAATCAATAATTTCTCTTGCCTTTTAAAACGGTTTCATATACAATAAAGTCATCACAAAAACTCTGAAGAATGATGTGATACATAAATCGAAACAGCTTAATAGAAAGTGAGTTATCTCTATGCTAATTGGAATTCCAAAGGAAATTAAAAATAATGAAAATCGTGTTGCTTTGACACCTGCTGGTGTACAGAGTCTTGTTGGTCGTGGTCACCGAGTCCTCATCGAAACAAATGCTGGTCTTGGATCTGGCTTTGCTGATGCTGACTATGAAAAGCAAGGAGCAGAAATTGTCGCAACTGCTGCTGAAGCATGGGCTGCAGAGTTAGTTGTAAAAGTCAAGGAACCCCTTGCTAGTGAGTACCAGTTCTTGCGTGACGATTTACTTCTCTTCACCTACTTGCACATGGCAGCTGCCCCAGAATTGGCTGATGCTATGCTTGCAGCTAAAACAACTGGTGTTGCTTATGAGACAGTCCGTGATACTCAAGGACAACTCCCTCTATTGGTTCCAATGAGTGAGGTTGCAGGTCGTATGGCAGTCCAAATCGGAGCCCACTTCTTGACGAAACAAGCTGGCGGTTCAGGAGTTCTACTCGGTGGTGTTCCTGGTGTTCCTAAAGGAAAAGTAACCATTATCGGTGGTGGTGTCGTTGGTACACACGCAGCTCGCATAGCTCTTGGTTTGGGAGCTCAAGTAACCATTCTTGATATCAGTGCTAAACGCCTCTCTGTCCTAGAAGATGTCTTTGGTCACCAAATCCAAACACTCATGTCTAATCCATTTAATATCGAAGCAAGTGTACGTGAAGCAGACGTTGTTATCGGTGCTGTCTTGATTCCTGGTGCTAAAGCACCAAAATTAGTAACAGATGAAATGGTACAACAAATGCGTCCTGGTTCTGTCATCGTAGACGTTGCTGTTGACCAAGGTGGAGTTATCGCAACAGCTGACCGTGTGACAACTCACGATGAACCAGTCTATGAAAAACACGGTGTTCTTCACTATGCCGTTGCTAACATTCCTGGAGCAGTTGCTCGCACATCTACGATCGCCCTTACAAATGTGACTCTTCCATATATCGAAGCCTTGGCAGGAAAAGGATTTAAGAAAGCTATCCTAGAAGACGCAGGCTTGCTTGAAGGTGTGACAACCTATCAAGGATGCCTCACCAGCCAGCCTGTTGCAGAAGGCTTGGAACGTGACTTCACTTCAATCAGTGAACTTGTCTAAAATGATTTACAAATTAAAACTACAAAAATAGAATGCTACGTGAAAACTAGCTTCTAAATCTCAAAAACGAGCATTTCCGTTCTTGGAGATGCTCGTTTTCTGATGTCATGCTTTATAATTTAAATTTTGATAGACTCTAGTTTCTAATCAATGTGATCACTATTTGTCAATATTAATCCTTTCAATCAATTCATTAGTTATCGAAACTAAGTCTATTAATAGATCCAAAAAGGGTATCAATAGTAAAGTAAACTAAATAATTGAGTTATAGATGGCTATTTTCACAAAATTATTTCATCACCACACTATCTAATCTCAGTAAACAAACCATATTTCTATAGCTTTTGTCCTAATCTTGATCTTTTTTCTTCAATCCAAGAAAAGCTCCTACTATAAACATTATTCCGGCAGCTAATAGTGTCTGGGCTCCACTTGCTGTTCCGGTTTTTGGCAACCTATCATTGTTAATAGTTGATTTACTATTGATGTTGGTATGTTTATTAGCTATGCTGTCTTGTTCATTAAGATAAACTTCCTTCTTAATTTCAAAGTTTTTATCATTTTTATCAGGAACAATACTGTTGACATCATTAGTTGAAGCAGATTGTGTTTTTTCTTTCTTTTTGGATACATCAAAAGTAGGTTTATTTTCCTCCTCCTTTTTCTCCTCTATTTTCTTGAATACAGGTTTTATAAGGGTATCTTTTGATAGATTAAGAACATAACCAGCATCTTTTTTCCCTTCGACACCAGAAATTTCCCAGCCATCAAATTGATAGCCTTTTTCTAATTCCCCCTTATAGACAGGTAAAATGAAATCTTCTTCCGACACTATCTTAGAACTCATTTCTTTTCCATTTTGAATGGTCACAGTCACCGTATGAGGTTTTAATTCGCTCACCTCTCCCGTATCTTTGTTTAAAATGAATTCTTTTACGGTCGTATTTCTTGCAAAATCTTTTACAACAATCTTAATGTTTAGTGTCTTATCTGTTAGTTGTTTAATATCATCAAATGATTTGTATTCTTTTCCATTTACATAAATATGTTTGTCTTGAATCTCACCATCGAATCCATTATTTCTTTTATCAATGATGTTAAAGACAACAGATTTTCCGTCAGCATATTCAATACCAGTATTTCCCTTAGGATCAATGTTTACTTCTGGTTTAACATTATCATATAAAAATTGATAGTGTACTCCAACCGCTTTCGCATTCAAATCGCTATAGCCAGTTTGAAGATAAACATTTCCATCCATATCTGTTACCTTATCTGGGAATCCGTTTGCTTTATAGTCTTTCATTCCCCAGTCCATGATGTCACCGTCTTTAACATTAAGCTTAATGTTAAAATCTCTAGTGTTATCAATGTGTAAATCTCCGTAGATTAAATAATTATCTACAACCGATTCATTAACTCTCAACTCCCAGTTAAAACCACCCTTATCAGAAATCTTACCTCTTAAATAAAATTCTGGATTTCGTACATAAATTTTATTAGATTTAGATGGATTAAAGTAGTTCTTGTCCATTGAAAGATTTACTGGTTTTGCATCAATAAATAACGTAGAGCCATCTTCTTTTATAGCTTCTACATTGGACTTATCCTCTCCTGTGTACTCTTTACCATCCTTACCAAATAATACAAGTTTAGAAGGATCTGTCACCAGATTTCCATCTTTATCGATTGCTTCCCCTTTATCATTCATTTTAAAGGTAAACACTTGATACCTTACAATGTTAAAGCCGTCCAAAGCCGACATTAATACTGATTGAGTACTTCTTCCATCTTCAACATTTCTACTATCAGCATAAATTATTTTTTCTGAAAGGACTCTTAGATTAGGATTGGCCTTTTGGATTTTTGCTATATCTTCCTTGCTATAGACTCCATTTCCTTCTAACATATCCGTTTTTCCAGGATTATAGGTAGTCACTTTTAGTGCATAGCCTTTTCTCAGAATGATATTATCCTTTAGTAGATATTGTTGTTTTTCTGAATCAGAATAGATTTTACCAGATTCCATTTCCGTTAAATTATTTGGTTTGTTTTTTGAAAGATCTCCTTCTCCTAATTCTATTACATTCCCATAACTTGATGCATAGGGATATTCTGTTTTAGTTTCCTTATTTTTTTCAGGCATTCTAATTTTAGTTTCAGCTTTTATCTGATCATCATCTTTCACAAAGAATCTCATATCTCCTGAAAAAGCTAATCCATCCACAATATCATTAATATTAGCGTATAAATCAAATGTCATCGTTTTTGAGTGGGAATCATACTTGGTCGTTTTGATTTCTATCGATTTATATTTATTACCATAATATACCTTGGCATTTTTAGAAACATTACTTATCTTTCCAAGAATTTCAAAGTGTCCATCTTTAGACGGGCTTAGAACACCATAAATTTTTGATTTGATTTCGTCAAGTTTTTCAGTTTCATATTGTAAGGCGCTACCATCGTCATAAGCAATGATATTTCCCTTATCATCGTATTTATAATCGTATTCTTCTGTCCTCTTACCAGTTTCACTTGTAAAGTCATCAACTTCTCTAAATTTCTTTTTAATGAGTTTTTTCAAGTCTTTACTTTCAAACTCTCTAATTGTTGAAATCGTTTTATGAATAGTCAAGCTAGATTTTTCTTCTATAGATTCTTCATTTTCTTGATGATGTTCTACTTCAGTTGTCTCTTTGTTTAGGCTATCATCTTTAACACTTTTTAAATTCTTAAATTTAGATTCAGGAATTTCTCCAAGCTTTTGGTATTTAGATGAATCTTGATCAGGATCTACTAGATAATAGGAAATCATCCCCTTTTCATCAGCATGATCAGCAAATTTAATTCTATGAATCTTTGTGAAATTGCTAGAACCATCTAATGCAATGACTTCAATGATTTTTCCTCTTAAATCTCCTGCACCATTAATTTCATAAATGGTATTTCCGTCTTTGTCAAGTTTCCTATTTCGTCCTTGACCCTCACCTGCATAAGTTACTTCAAGATTTTTCTCAACCTCTCCGTCTTCATTAACAAGAGCGGCGCCAGCATACCAAACTTCGTTTGCAATCTCGTCAAATTTTTCAGGATGTTCTTTTTGATCTCTCGCAAATAGCGTTTCATTCTTATACTGATCTTTTACCTTATGATAAGTATCCTTTGTGATTAGCTTAATTTTTTCTGGATTTGAAAAATCAACCGAAACAATCTTAGGGGCTGTGTTATCAATTTTCACAGGAATATAGGAAACCTGCCATGGGTAATCCTTGGTTAATCTATATTTAAATTTATAGAAATATTGACCTTCTGCAATTGGTTCAAATTGACCTCTTATCTTAGTAGCAGGATCTTTGCTATCCTTGCTTTCTGGTGCATTTTCTTCTCTACCTCTAGGATTATAAATGAGTCCATCCCATTTCAAGTCACCCCAAACTTTTAGCTTAGAAGATTTGATTCCCTTTGCATCATTTCTCTTAGAGTTTAAAATTCCTTTAATAAAGTGTTCTCTCGAAATGACTTTTAAGTCAATTTGATTTTCTCCCTCTTTATTTGTATTTACTATTGAAATCAATCCTTCTTCTGCACTTCTTAATACAAGTGGAGAAGGTGTTAATCCTCTCTCAAGTTGAGCATCTTGAGGATTTCCATTTGAATCTAAGGGATAAATTTTAGCAATATTAGAACCACTTGATGATGGTGCGTTGATCCCTTCGTTATTGAAAGCAAATAATTCTGGATTTTGATCTAGGGATGTTGTATTTTTATCTTTTCTATTTTGTATAACTCCTGCTGGATTAAATTTATCTATACCATGTTCTCCACCAATTCCCTTATTTAAGGTTCCTGGAATTTTTGGTTTACCATCATCATCATAACCTTCCATTGTTTTTGATTTTGAACCTTCTTCCCAGGCCCATTTATCAAGGATTGGTTCCTTATTCCAATCCCCAGCAAATCCCATTAAAGGCATCGATAAAGAAGGTTGGAAATTTGTTTTCTTACCATTGGAGTTTAAAGCTTCCATTTCTTCCACTGACTCAAAATGAATAAATGATTCTACAAATTTATTTTTATTTTTAGCCTCCCCAACGTTTATAACCGCATTTAAATCAAAGCTAGAATTTGGGGCTATAGTAAAAGTGTCATGCTCAAATGTGATATTTGCTCCTTTGATTTTTTCTGGGTGGATTTCTGGAACAATTTGCTTACCATCTGGAGATTTTTCATCTTTGTATGTTTCATCCAGTTTGAGTCTATCAGTTAGAGCATCTGTAGTTACCGCTGATGCTGAAGCTTTAAAGGTTAAAGGTCTATTTGATGTATTGTGAAGCTTAATTGTAAAGTATTTTTTATCTCCTTTTATTTCTTTAAGAGAAACAGAACCATAAGAGTTTACCAAACCTTTAGAATCTGTGTTTTTGAAAGTCGCTACAACTTCATTTCTCAAAGCATTGGCAACATTAATTAGACCTGCTCCCTGTTGTCTAGGTGATGCAAAGTATTGACTTTTTTCTTTCCAAGACGTTGCATCCATCATAGGACGTGCAGTATTTTGTAGGGCAATTTTTGTAAGACTTGTAAGGTCTATTTTGTCATCTCCCTTAAGATTTTTCAAGGCAGGTCTTTCAAGCATTTCCTTTAACTTGGGTCTAATCAAAACAGTAGAAGCTGCTACGATTGGAGTTGCCATACTAGTCCCTGACATATAACCATAAGTTGATTTCCCATTAATGACATTGAGAGTAGATTTAATATTTTTACCTGGTGCTGAGACATCAGGTTTTAAAAGCAAATCTGTTCTCGGTCCCCAAGATGTGGATCCTGCTGGAACTATGACATCTTCTTTATACAATTCTTTGTCTGTGTCAGGTGCAAACTTAAAGTCAATCTCTTTTTCGTCACCTACATTCGGTTTATTGGAATTATAGCTTTCCATATCAATTGGATAGTATTGCTCCAATTTATCTTTGAAATCTTCCTTATTATTTCTTTTGACTTCAGTTTTTTTATCAGGGTTAATCATGTTCCATAGCTTTACACCATCATCTCCTGAAATTGAAAATACTTGACTAGTAGTTCCTTCATCCGCTTCATATCCCATGGCTGGATGCTCTGTCCAATTATCTCTATTGTAGTAATTTACAGTATTTACAACCATAATGGCGCGTGCGCCCTTATCCGTCGCTCGTTTAAAAGCATTCTTTAAATCCTTGGTATAAATTCGATCCATTACTGCAATTTTGCCCTTAAGATCCAATCCTATCAAATCTTGGTCTTGACCTTTGCCTATATATACAAATTTCAATTTACTAGGAGCTTTTGAACCATCTTCATTTGTTGTGATTTTATTCTTATCGAAAAAGGCCCCTATATTTCTGTATTTAAAACTTTCTCCACCTATGTTAACTTTATCAAACTCAACTGTCTGATTTTTAGCAGAAGCGACCGCTATCGCATCTTCATGTGCTGCAGTTCGTGTTACATTTCCAGTGTCGGTCATTTTCAGATTATTATTTGCTACTAAATCCCATGAAGAACTTGAAGCAGAAGTCGCATAGTTACCCGTAGCTACAACCATTGGAATGCCTGCTTTTCTTAACGCTCTAATAGCTTCCCAATATTTCTCACCTACAAGACCTGTTCCTGTAAAGCCAGATGATACTGAAACAACATCGACATTGTGTTTGATCGAATCTTCAATAGCATGAAACATTGTTTCATCTCCTGCGAAGCCAGATCCTGCGTCAGAGTACATTTTATAAGAGAAGATCTGTGCATTAGGAGCAATTCCATCTATTCCGTTAAAGTTTTTAATATCTTTTTCAGTATCATTTCCCGCAAGAATTCCTGCAATATGCATTCCATGTGGATCAAAATAATCGCTTCCATCATCAGCTTTTTCTACAGTGATTTTACCACCATTATAATAATTGAACGCATGAGGGATTTTATCACTCAACCAGAAATTTTTATCAGTACCTTTTAAGTCTTCTTTTTTGAATCTCATTGATCCTTTAGCATCATCATCAATCCTCATGGCCTTATGCCTATAATCTGTCCCGGTATCGATATTTGAAATGACCATACCTCTGCCATCAAAGTTTTTCCCAAATGGTGCATTGATAGATTTTAGGTAATCGATTGCCTCTTCAACTCCAATTTCTTTTCTAGCATGATTCATCATTGGCTGGACTTTTTGTGATCGTTCAACCGATGATATACCTTCTATTAGTTTAATTTTGTCCAGATTATCTGGAGTTGTTTCTATTGCAACACCATTAAAAACCGTATCATAAGTATATAAAACTTTTGTATCCTTAAGATTGGATAATTCCTTGATTGTTTTTTCTCCAGATGCTTTATCTTTAAATTCAGCAATATAGACAAGTTTATCCTCTTTTTTGGGACTTTCTGGGTCTTTACTTGCAGACGAGTCCGCTTTATCTCCTTGGGATTGATTGGAATCTTCTTTGATTGTTGCTTTTTCGTTGTTAGTTTTATTGTCTATCACAGATTCCTTACTAACAACTTCTTTTTCCTCAATAACTGTTGTTTTCTTTTCTTCAGTATCCTTTGAAGTTTCTATAGCATTATGAACATCTTCAAGTTTTTCTTTGTTTTCTTTTTGTTTATCTACTACTTTTTCTGTATCAGAGATATTTAAAGCATCTTCAGAGCTAGATGTGTCTGCTAAGACTACCTCATTAGGGACATATGCTGCTAAAATAACTGCAGCTGCAGTTAGTGACAATACTGTACTTTTTTTCATTTTAATTCCTTACATATTTATTTAACTTCCGATAGATAGAAAACTTTAACTTTGCTAGCCTTTGTTATAAAAAGTTTTACTAAGTATTATCTAGGAAATAGAGTAGTACATTTATATATAATTGTTAGCTCTCTGAAAAATAGTATATCAATTAAAAAAAGTTAAGTCAAGAAAAAATTAATACAGGTTAATTTTTTTATTAATGCGTATTAATTTTGTGGAGTCCAAAGCTTTCGTGGTTAACTGGAATACATTATAAGCACATTCGCACCATCAAGAATAGTAGGAATGAAGTTGAACCACTACTAAAACCACCAAAAACTCAGTTAAGTTTGGAGGTGAATCTTGCCTACGATATTCCACTAAGTCACGAAGCGAGAATGATTAGCCCATTTGTTGACAATATCCCTTAGTCAAGTATTACTGAAATAGACCTCTCACACTGGCCGCCCTGCCTTTCATCCAACCATGCTCATGAAGATGACCATATTCGCTTATGGTCGTCAAGTGTTCTTTGGACGTAAAATCGTTCAAATGAACGAAGAAGTCATTCCCATGAAATGGTTGAGCCAAGATACCTATGTTAGCTATAAAACGATTAATAACTTCCGCTCCAGTAAACATGCCAACAACCTAATCAAAATTGACTAAAAAGTACTAAACGAGCACAGATACGCCAATGAACTGGGAATATCTTGAGGACACGGACCAGTTTATAAATCCCGACGACCTAGTTTATTCCTTTAAGAACTACTCTAGTCAAACCGATAAGTATGATTTTCAACGTGATTTCAAGATTTATGAGGCGGATAAAGTTCAAGACACTCCTGAGTTAGAACAGTTGGCTAAAACAGATAGTGGGAATCAGAAACAAATCCATTATAATCCAACTTGGAATTGCTTTAAGGAACTCCTTACGCAAACATTACATAGTGAAGAAGGCTCTCAAATTTACGCCAAACGGAAAATTGATGTTGAACCCATTTTTGGTAGTTTTCGGCGTGCGCAGAGTGCATGTCAGAGGCAAACAAGCCGTCTCAATAGAGATAGCATTCATCTTCATGAGCATGAATCACACCAAATTAGCAAAGCATCTAGCATCTAAAACGTCCACCTATTCAAAAACCACACAGTGTTTCTTTCAGCTTGATTGTATTCAAGACTGAAATCACTGTGTGGTTTTATTGGAGAGCTAGTTTTTGCCCAACCTTTCTCTTTATTCTGTTTCTTCTTCACTTTCTTCAGCTTTGACAGGTAGAGGTTCATAGGCTCTAATAATCTGAGCAACGACTGGATGGCGAACCACATCCTTGGCTGAGAAATGAACAAAGTCAATCTGATGAATGTTCTTGAGTTTTTCTTGGGCATCAATCAAACCAGACTTTACATTACGCGGTAGGTCAATCTGACTAATATCCCCATTGACAATCATCTTAGAATTAAATCCAAGGCGTGTCAAGAACATCTTCATCTGCATGATGGTCGTATTTTGCGCCTCATCGAGAATGACAAAGGCATCATCCAAGGTTCGTCCACGCATGTAAGCAAGGGGTGCAATCTCAATAATTTCACGTTCCATGAGACGGGTTGTTTGATCCTTCCCAAGAATCTGGTACAAGGCATCATAAACTGGACGAAGATAAGGATCTACCTTTTCTTTCAAATCACCAGGTAGAAATCCTAGGCTCTCTCCTGCTTCTACTGCTGGACGTGTCAGTATGATTCGCTTGACTTGTCCACGCTTGAGGGCTGTTACGGCCAAAGTCACTGCTAAGAAGGTCTTACCTGTTCCTGCCGGCCCAATACCAAAGGTCACATCGTGTTGCTTGACACTATCCACATAAAGCTTTTGACCCAGGGTCTTAACACGGATGGGCTTACCTGTATTATCCTTGATAATTTCTTCTTCATAAAGGGCGACAAACTTATCGATTTCATTATTCTTAACCATTGTAATGGCTGTCACCACATCCGGAGTTCCAACAGTCATTCCACGATTGACCAAGACCATCAAGGCTTGGATAACTTGGCGGGCTTCCTCACAAGCAGGCTCTTCACCCAAAACCTGCACAATCTCCGTACGAGCATGAATCACCACATCGAGCTCTTCTTCCATCAAACGAAGATGGCGCTCATTGGAACCAAAAAGATGAAACAGGTCATCTGGATGACTCAGTTGAATGTCAATTGAATGTTCCTTCAAATAAAGAACCTCTCTAACTCTTTTAATTTTATATAATGTTTCGTTTGCTTTTAGTAGTTAAAAAGTCGATTAGGACCTAGTAAAAGTTAAACTGAATGACTATATTATAGCAAAGAGGCTGAGAAATTACTATTCCCAACCCCATCTAGTAGCCTTAATGTTCTAGATATTCTTGCCAAATTCGATCGAAGTCACCCATATTAAAAGAAAAACTAGCATGTTCCTCTAAAAAACGACTCACTTTATCGAAATCATCTGTATGCTTTGGGAAGGTAGACTCCTCAAAAGCCAAATCCGCTAAAATTGCTTTGGGACTATTGCTTTTAGGATTGCGTTCGGTCATGAGCCAAGTATAAAATGATTTTCTCATAAGCCTCCCTAAATTAATTCAGTACCAAACTGGTCTTGTTTAATTTTGCCAGCTTTCATCAAACCACCGAGCGCTTTTTTAAATTGACCTTTAGAGATACCAAAGGTTGCCTTGATATCATCTGGCGCTGACTTGTCATTCAGGGTCATGAAGCCACCATTGCTTTCCAAGTAAGTTAAAATCATCTGGGCATCATTTTCCAACATCTCAAAAGAACGTGGTTTTAGTGAAAGATTGAGTGTGCGATCAACTTCACGGAAGCCAATAACACGTACATCTAACACTTGCCCCAAACGTGGCTCTGCGTAACGCTCACTTGGGTGGATAAATCCAAGCATGTTGTTTTCTGGTAGATAGACAAAAGTTCCTGATAACTTAAGACGATAAACGATTGCAGGCCAGTTCTGATTTTGCATGTTGTTGTAGGCAGGACGTGCTAGTCGTTGGAAGTCCTCTTGGTAGGCTAAGAGTCCCCAGATACGATCCTTCTTATCTACCTCTAGACGAATATAGAGCCTATCGCCCTTCTTTGGCCAGAGCTCTTTAAGTTCAGGTAGGATATCCAGTGACACTACGATTTCCTTATCAGGTAGGCCTGTATCCACAAAGACACCCAAGTCCTTACGAACTTCTGTGACACGGCCCCAACCAAATTGGTCCTGAGTAGCAGTCACTTCTAGAGTCGTCAAGCGGAGTTTTTGCTTCATATCTGTATAAGCAAAACCTTTAACCGTATCACCTACTGTATGTTGACCTTCTTCCTTGGCAAGCGCATAGGTCTGGCCATCCTTTTGCACAAAGTAAAAACGGTCATTTTCATCGATGATGAGTCCAACGATAAAACTTGCAAGATTTGTATTCATATTTCCTTCTTTCGAATAAAACTCAGCCAGCAATGCCAACTGAGTTTTTATGTTTATTTTTAGACTTCCAAGAGTTCTTTTTCTTTGTTGGCAGTCATGTCGTCGATGTGTTTAACAGCATCGTCTGTTACTTTTTGAATGTCTTTTTCAAGAGTCTTCAATTCGTCTTCAGTGATTTCTTTTGCTTTTTCTTGTTTCTTAGCTTCGTCCATAGCATCACGACGGATATTGCGGACAGCCACTTTAGCATTCTCACCGACCTTCTTCACTTCTTTAGCAAGGTCACGACGAGTTTCTTCTGTAAGAGCCGGGATAACCAAACGGATAACCGAACCATCGTTAGCTGGTGTAATACCAAGATCAGAAACGTTCAAGGCACGTTCGATATCTTTCAATGAAGATTTGTCAAATGGTGTTACCAACAAAACACGCGCTTCTGGAATCGTAATTGAAGCGATTTGGTTAAGAGGAGTTTCTACTCCATAGTACTCTACATGTACACGGTCGAGCAAGCTTGCATTGGCACGACCGGCACGGATACCACCAAATTCACGAGCAAGTGATTGGTGAGACTGGGTCATTCTCTCTTTAGCTTTTTCAATAATTGCGTTAGCCATAATCTTTCTTATTCCTTTTCTTCGATATTATTTGAAACTGTTGTTCCGATATTTTCCCCAAATACGACACGTTTGATGTTGCCTGGTTGGTTCATATTGAAGACAACCAAGTCAATGTCGTTGTCCATTGAGAGGGTTGAAGCTGTTGAGTCCATGATACGAAGTCCTTTGTTGATAACGTCACGGTGAGTCAATTCTTCAAACTTAACGGCTGTCTTGTCTTTCTTAGGATCGGCATTGTAAACACCGTCGACACCATTTTTAGCCATGAGGATGGCATCTGCTTCGATTTCAGCTGCACGAAGAGCCGCTGTTGTATCTGTTGAGAAGTATGGTGAACCAATTCCAGCACCAAAGATAACGATACGACCTTTTTCAAGGTGACGAAGGGCACGTCCACGTACGTAAGGCTCTGCCACTTGTTGCATGGCAATGGCTGTTTGAACACGTGTATCCACACCAACTTGTTGCAATGAATCTGCCATTACAAGAGCATTCATAACGGTTCCAAGCATTCCTGTATAGTCTGCTTGAACACGATCCATTCCAGCTTCTGCAGCAGGTTCTCCACGCCAGAGATTTCCTCCACCAATAACGAGGGCAATCTCAATACCTAAGTTATGTACTTCTTGAATTTCTTGAGCCATTGCTTGAACAGTTTTGATATCAATTCCGACACCACGTTCGCCAGCAAGGGCCTCACCTGATAACTTAATCAAAATACGTTTATATTTGGGTTCCACCTGACTTCGCTCCTTTATTTTATTCAAACTATTTTATCACATTTTTTGAGAATTTTATAGTCTCATGAGTTATTCTTTTGAAAATTTTAAACAGATAAAAAGTTTTCCAAATCAGCCAAAGCACGCTCTGCAATTTTTTCATAACGAGCCTTCTTATCACGAATGCGGTCGCCTTCCAATTCCTTGATAATTCCGAAATTGACGTTCATTGGTTGGAAGTGTTTACTGTCAGCATGGGTGATGTAATGAGCTAGACTTCCAATTGCTGTTGTCTCTGGAAAAATAGCCTTGCTTTCGCCATTGAAAAGACGAGCTGCGTTAATACCAGCTACTAGACCTGATGCCGCTGACTCAACATAGCCTTCCACACCCGTCATCTGACCAGCAAAGAATAGATTTGGCTGCTTCTTAGAACGATAAGTCTGCTCAAGAAGATTTGGTGAATCCATATAAGAATTACGGTGCATAACTCCATAACGGACAAACTCAGCGTTTTCAAGACCTGGAATCATTTGGAAGACACGCTTCTGCTCTCCCCATTTAAGGTGAGTTTGGAAACCAACGATGTTATAAAGACTACCTGCAGCATTGTCCTGACGAAGCTGAACGACCGCATAAGGAGTTTTAAAGTCTCCATCACGAGGTCCTGTGTAATCGTCTGGATACTCAAGTCCGACTGGCTTCATAGGTCCATAAAGCATGGTTTTAATACCACGTTTGGCCATAACTTCGATTGGCATACAGCCTTCGAAGTATTTTTCTTTTTCGAAAGAATTCAACGGAGCTTCTTCTGCATTGACCAAGGCTTCATGGAAATCCATAAACTCTTGTTTGGTCATAGGAGCATTGAGATAGGCTGCTTCTCCCTTATCATAACGAGATTTGAGATAAACCTTGTTCATATCAATGGTATTAACATCCACAATAGGCGCTGCAGCATCATAGAAATAAAAACCGTCACCGCCATTAAGAGCGTGGATTTTTTCAGCAAGAGCATCACTAGTCAAAGGACCAGTCGCAACGACTGTAATAGCATCTGTTGGTAATTCTGTAATTTCGTCACGAACGACCTCAATCAAGGGATGATTGGCAATCTTTTCAGTAACCATTTGAGAAAAACCATCGCGGTCCACCGCAAGGGCACCACCAGCAGGAACACGAGTTGCTTCAGCAGATTCCAAGATAAGAGAACCCAAGCGACGCATTTCTTCTTTGAGGAGACCGACAGCATTTGTAAGAGCATCCCCACGTAAAGAGTTTGAGCAGACCAATTCTGCAAAATTGTCAGTTTTGTGTTGCGGTGTTGACTTGACACCACGCATTTCATAAAGCTTAACTGGAATACCACGCTCTGCGATTTGGTAGGCTGCTTCAGAACCCGCCAAGCCCGCACCGATAACATTGATATAAGATTGAGACACGACACTAATACCTCTTTGGGTGAAACTTAAGTTCATTCCAGAACAAGTCATTAGACTGTTTGACACCCACAAATCTTTCTATTTTTTTCTTCTTCTAGTATAACAAAAAAAGGGAAGAAGGCAAACTTCCCTGTTTAGTCATTTTTTTGATGTAAAGAGATAGTGAGTATTCCAGTTAAGAATCAATTATATGCTACTCTATAAAATCTTTTCCACATAACGGATCGATAGGGACTTTTATTCTATCTCTTGCTATAACCGTATTATCTAAAACAGCATAACATTCAACATAGTGGTCTCCTTTAAACTGAGAATCTTCGTGATGTTTTATTTTACCTGAAAAAATAGCACCACGCTCACAATTTCTTCTAATCGCCTCAGCTCCAATATTTCTTACTTTCCAATAATATTTAACATCAGACAAAAGATTATCTGGAATATCTGATTTTATAATTTCAAAATCAAGAGATTTTCTATTTTTAATCTTAAATCTACTTTTTAAAAAGTCTGAAAGAAGTGCTTTTCGAAAACCATCTTGTGTAATTTCACACTCCAAAACAATATTATATTCGATATTAACATTAAACAATTCATCAATAAATTCTTCATTCGAAGCTCGATTTGTGGTAGAAGTGGATTGAGCGAATTTTCTACCAAATAGCTGTCTATAAACTTCAGTAAGTTTCTCTTCTGAAGCGTCTTCTATTTTCTTGAGAGCCTGCTTAGCTTTATTGATAAATTTTGCTCCATCATTATTATAAATCTTTTGATTACTACCTAAAGCATACCAATACTCTCTATTTTTATCTTGACTTGAAAAGTATTCAAAAATATCTTTCAAGAGAATATTATAATCAGAGTAATATATTTCAGAAATACCTTTATCATCAATAAAATCAGATATCAAAGCATCTATCAACAGTCCCTTAAATGAAAAGCCCATATGATTTTTCCATCGTCGTATGAGCCTTGTTAAGTTAGAAAAATGATTATTAAAATTCGAATTTAAAGATTTGCATTTTTCAATTTCAGGCTTTGGTTTAGTAGTTTTCCAAGAGCCTCCGTTACGAGAATCAGGATATTTAAAATTACCATCAGATTGTTCGAAAGCTGGAACTAACTCAATTTTTCCACCATCCGAAAAATCAATAACAACGACCTGTCCGTCTCCTTTTATTTTTGTATTTGGGTATCTTTTTAATAATTCGTTTTTTATTTCCTGTAGAAGTGCTGATTGACCATTACCCTCATAAGAATCAAATCGTCTGTACACTTCTGAGGGTAGTGAAAAAATATAATCAAAATCACTAACATTTCGAACAGCCGTCGTTCTCCCCACACTACCAACAATCAAACCATTGTCAATTTCTTCATCTTCAAGCTCATCTAAGGAATAGTATTTTCGATTAAGTCGTTTCGTAATCTCTTTTAATCTATTCTTCCATTTTTCCCATTCCTCATCCGTCATGGGGAGTTCGTCTTCGCAAAATTCTTTAAAATCATTAGATAAAGACATTACTCTTCCTCCTTAATTTCCATCAATTCTTTTGGAATAAAGTATCTATAATCCTCCTCATAATCATTATCTTTTCTCGATTTTATTAGTTTTGAAGCCTTGGATACATTTTTGGGAGAAGCATTAGAAAGTTGACTATAAGTAGCATCTCTTCGAAATTTTAATTCTTCGAAAGATTCTTGGATTTCACTGGATGGTTTTCCATTGTAAACCACCTCAGATAAAAGAATTTCAGCTAACACTCTAAGATTCCAAAGCTCATCAACAGATTTCCTCTCCAAAGCTAGTCGTTCCTCAAAGTTAAACTCCTTGGTGATGCTAAAAATTATTGTAGTGACTAATGATAAAAATGCTGTAACAAGCTTTATCCAATATTCATCAAACCAAAGTATTCCAACTAAGCCAGAAGAGACAACTCCAGAAATGATTATTGTTGCTATTCTAAACCATCGAATATAGCTTTCTAACTCGTCAATTCTAACCGCATGAATTTTGTGAGTCCAACCTACATTTACTATAAAATTTTTAAGTTCAAAGTGTAATTTTTCTTGATTTTTCGACATTAAACCTCCTCCTTACTATTTTTGCTTATCTTGGTATGTTTCCCAAACAAATGACACTACCGTTAATGCAGATCCTACAACAACTGAAGCATACCTTGGTGGCAATTCTATAAAGTTAGCTCCCTTACCATGACCATCGCCTTTATCATTTCTAAGACTGTTAATACCCTTGATAATTTGATTTAAACCACTTAGAACCAGCTTCACATCTTGATTATTTTTTGCTGAAATATTTTCATTAGAATCCAAGTTTAAAAATTTAAAGACTTTCTTTTGCAAAGTTGCAATATCATTAGAATTAGAATACTCAATTTTTTCATGGTCTAAAATATGTTTAAAACACGATTCCAACAATTCCTTAGCTTTTCCAATAGCGTCCGCTGGAGAGAGAGAAATCATTTCATTCATAATCCCCATTTGCTTATCTATATAGTCGCTATCAAAATAGTCAGATAAAGATTTAGCAGCATTATTTAAGTAGGCTATTTGTGAGACTTCATATTTCGAAAGTCTCTCTTTCAATTTGAATGCCTGAGAGTTCCTCTCTTCAGTTTTTTCGTAATATGAGTCAGGAAGGTCTTCATAATATCTAAGTAAATCTAAAGCCAATTTTAAAACCAGTTCATCTGGTTCGTTATCTACAAAAGCCTGTAAAGCTTTCCCTTTTGAACCTCCATATTTCTCTTGAATATTTACTCCTACTGAATTATAGTCACTTAGTTTATAAAATACATGTTATAATAAAGCCATGGCATATAGTACAGATTTTAAACAACGAGCATTAGATTACATCAAAGAGGGACACAGCCATGTCGAGGCATCCAAAGTTTTTGATGTTGGCGTCAGAACTCTCTTCACATGGGAAAAGAAAGACGTGAACAAGGGCACTTAGAGCGGAAAAAGAGAGTCGCCAAAAGCCGAAAGATTCCTTTGGAGGAGTTGAAGGCCTTTGTAGAGGCTCATCCAGATGCTTTTTTACGGGAAATTGCGGTACATTTTGATTGTGCTGTTCCTTCAGTATGGGCAGCTTTAAAGCAGATCAATGTCACTTTAAAAAAAGACGACTAGCTTTAAGGAACAAGATCCAGAGAAAGTCGCTGAATTTCTTGATATTTTGGATAATCTAAAAGATTTACCAGTCGTATATATTGACGAAACAGGAATCGACCGCTACCTCTATCGTTCTCATGCACGGGCTCCTAGAGGAGAGAAAGTCTATGAAAAGATTAATGGACGGCGTTTTGAGCGGACTTCAATTGTTGCAGGACAAGTAGATGGAGAGTTTATAGCTCCTATGATTTACAAGGAAAGCATGACGAGCGACTTCTTTGTTAAGTGGTTCAAAACGCAACTCCTGCCTGCTTTGAAGACACCTCATGTCATTGTCATGGACAATGCTAGTTTTCATCCCAAGAAGATTTTGGATGAACTTTGCGTCAAAGATAAACACTTCTTCTTACCTCTACCACCTTATTCACCAGATTTGAATCCCATTGAACAAGCTTGGGCAGTCTTGAAAAAGAAAGTGACAGATTTATTAAGGGAAGTCCCCAATATCTTTGAATCATTAGAGTGCTTTTTTAAAACTAAATAACTATAAAAGTAAAATTAGCAAAAGTAGAGTTAGAAAAATTTAATACATAACCGTCACTATTAAAAAATACTTTTATAAAACTCTTATCTTGAAAATTTAATTCCATATCAAGTTCCCTAGATTTAAAACATCAACTCGCTTCAAACAAAGCCAGTTGACCAAAACTTTCTTCGAGTTTCTGTTGCTTTGCAATTACATCACTATTTCGTAAATCTGACACTAACTTTTCAGCAATATACCACATCATTACTGGTGGAATAGCATTCCCCAGCATTCTATATTGAGCACCTTCTGAACCAAGCAATTCATAGTTTTCTGGAAACGACTGAATACGTGCAACCTCTCTTGGAGTATAGCGACGGTAACGTCCATTTTCTAACAAAACAGGGTCAGTGCTATTTAAGGATACTTTTGCTAAGTGAGAACTAACCGTATTACTCGGCTGTTCAATGTCTTGTGCTCGTCCTTTATTCATTTTTTTGCCAGATTTACTATTTAGCATTCCTTGCACAGCCCTCTCACTAAAATAATACTTTTCATCAATATCTTGCTGAAGAATTGTTTTTAGTGGTGTATAATCTTCTACATTCTGAATAGGCTCTTCAGTCAATTCCTTAGCCCTATTTCCTGAATAGACAAAGCCTTCTTTCTCAATCATCATCCCAAACAAAGAAGAAATCTCTGTTTGCCAGTTATTGATTGTTTTCTCTGCATTTCCTGCATATTGTTTGATAATGTCATTTAGTTGCTGACTAAATTCCTTTTTAGGCAATATTCCCAAATAAGAAATATTCGTTGCCATGTAAACAAGTACATTTTCGACATCATTTTTAAAACGAGGTCTTGGGTGATGTAGTCTAAAATAATATTTCTCTGGAACTTGATACATAGTTACTCTTCGCTATTTTTTAAATATTTCAATAAACTGTTTGCAATTTGCTGAGCCATCAATGGGGGAACAGCATTACCAACTTGTCTAAATTGCTGTGTTTTGCTACCGTAGAAGATAAAATCATCTGGAAAAGATTGCAGACGAGCAGACTCCCTCACTGTTGGGACACGATTATACTTATAGTAGAAATGATGTCTATGTCCCGTATCAATCGTAGGAGCTGGCTTCCAGCTGGCAAATCGTGTCCAAGCGACATTAAATTTTCTTGTTTCTCGTAATTCCTCTGGGAGATTTTTATAATTTCCACCGTCAGGAACAAGAGCAATTGTACTTGTCACTTTTTCTGAATGCTTGGCTGCAACGTGGTTCAAAACCACATGTGAACGTTTTCGCATTAGTTTTTGATAGTCATTTTGAGGTTCTGAAACATAAGACATTTCTATCTCGCCAAGTTCATTTTCTAATGTTGGCAAATCAGAAATTGCCATCTCTGTTGTAATGATTGTTCCCAGTGCATCAGGATATTCAAATCCATCATTCCTCGTCCCCACAAAAATAACACGCTTTCTATTTTGAGGAACCCCATAGTCAGAGGCCAGCAACACTTTAAACTGAACCTTATAACCCATTTTTGAAAATTCCTTTATGATAGTATCTTTTATTTGCCCTTTAAACAAACTAACAATCCCAATCACATTTTCAATGACAAAAGCAGTTGGCTGTATTTCTCGAACCAATCGAATATAAGACAAATAAAGTTTGTTCCTTGGATCATCAAATTTTCTAGGTCCAGAAAGCGACATCCCCTGACAAGGGGGACCACCTACAATTATGTCAACTTTTTGTTCTCCAATTATTGGTTTTATATCTTACTCATAAGATATATTCGCAATATCTCCACATAATATTTCTGAATTCTGATGATTTTTTTGAAAGGTTTCTAAGGCTTTTTCGTCATTATCAATTCCTAATAGAACATTAAATCCAGCCATCTCGAATCCATAAGATAGACCACCTGCTCCTGAAAATAAATCTACAATGTTATATTTTTTCAACTGATAAACTCCACACTATTTTCTCATATATAATTATACCATACTGCGTACTTAAAAATAATTCTAATAGAGTACATCATATATATTCAACGTGAACTGAATGAACATTGTTTTTATTTATTCACTACTCAATCAATTCTATGATTTAGACTCCGAATATTATCATCACTAATTAAGTTAAACAGAAACAGACAGAATTATTACATCCTGTCTCCCTTTATTGATTTTCTTCCCATTCGTGGTAGGCCGAGTATAGCTGGCTTTTATTCCACTGGTAAATTTTCGCAACTTCTTTAATGGCTTGATTTTTCTTCATGCCTTGCTGGATACGATCTTGAATTTCTAAGAACAAGTCATTCTCATCCTTATCCTCTACATCCTGACTAGCACCTTCTACAATGAGAAGACATTCGCCTTTAAGAGGTGTTTGAGAAATACTTTCTAATAACTCAGTAATACTTCCACGTTGGTATTCTTCAAAGATTTTGGTCAGTTCTCGAACCAAGGCGATCGAGCGGTCACCGTAGACTTCTAGCATATTTTCTAACGTATCTGATACACGGTGAGGTGATTCATAGAAAATCTGAGTCTCAGGATAAGCTTTTTTTACTTCGAAAAATTGCTTTTGCTGACCAGATTTTCGTGGTAAGAAACCATAAAAAGTGTGAGGTTGGGGTGCTAAACCACTAGCAATCAAAGCAGAAATCCCAGCACTAGCTCCTGGAACTGTGACAACAGCGATGTCTTCTTCAATAGCAGCCTTGACCAAATCATGACCAGGGTCTGAAATGCTAGGCATCCCCGCATCAGATACTTGGGCAATACTTTGCCCTGCTTTCAGAAAATCAATCAAATCAGGAATTTTTTCCTTGGCATTATGCTCGTGAAAACTGATCTGCTTGGTAGAAATGTCAAAATGCTTGAGCAAAAGTCCAGTATTACGAGTATCTTCAGCCGCAATCCAGTCTACCTCTTTCAAGGTCTGAATGGCGCGGAAAGTCATATCTTCTAGATTACCAATCGGCGTTGCGACTAGATAAAGCTTGCCATAGGGAGATTGTCCCTTAAAACTCTTTTGAATCTGCATACTTACTCCCTAAACAACAGTTCATCACAGAACATACATTCTGCATCCTGCTCTCGACGTTGGCCATAAAAATCACGGCAAACATGAAAACCGTCCTCATAAATGCGACGAACATTTTCCCTCACATGTTTAGTTTTGGATGGAGCTGTCTCCTCAACTTCTCCCAATCGTTCTCTCAGTTTATCATTTTCTAAACGAAGAGCTGTATTTTCCTCTACCAGACTCTTGAGATTTTTTTTGATGGCTTCGACGTCTGCCAAGGTTACCAACAATTGCTGTGAAAAATCATCTAAAGCATCAAATAATTCTTTTTTATTCATTACAGCCCTTTCTTTAATCTATCATTGCTTTAATTTTTTTGTAAAACTAGGTATTCCAAAGCGTTTTGAAAGCTGACATTGGCCCGCCACATTTTTCGAGCTTGAATGAGATTTTGCAAAATGTTCCGAGCTGAAACGTTGAGAATCTCCTGGCCAGCTAATACCTCTAAAATCCTGAGCACCTGATCTTGCTTTTCTTTATCATCAGCCAAACTAGTTAATTTTGCAACCTGCAAATAGGATTCTTTTTTATGGGCTAAAAGCCAAGCAAAGAGGCGCTCACTTTCATCTACTAGTGTCCAAAATCCTGCTTGATGCACAAGCTTATCAGCCTCCGTCTGTGACTGACTGAATTGGGCCAATAGCTTAGCTTTATTTTTTACTAAACCAGCCTCTTCAAGCTGAGATATTAGAGTTGTGACTTGCTTCTTAAATTGGAAAATCTGTGTCCGACTTCGAATCGTTGGCAACACTTGGTCTTCATCATTGGTCAAAAAGAAAATGTAGATTTCACTCTGTGGTTCTTCAATAACCTTCAAGAGTGAATTTGCAGCATTCACATGCATTTTTTCCGCTTGCTCAATAATAAAAACCTGACGTTGATTTTCAATACCAGACTGGGAAAATTGACTGACTAATTCCCGAATACGCTCCGTCCTAATGACTTGATTCTGAGGTTTGATCATGGTCACATCAGGAAATTCTTCCTGCTCAATCAATTTACAATTCCGACATTTTTCACAAGGAAAAATACCAGTTTTCTCACTACAAAAGAGACTTTTAGACAAGAAAAGAGCCATCTCTAAACTTCCAAAATTACCTGAAAAGAGATAGGCGTGATTAAGCTGCCCTTGCTCTAAAATATGAACAAAACGTTCAAATTGTAAAGGTTGACAAGCTCTTAATTGCTCTTGTTTCATCTCCTTAATCCCATCCTGTCAAAAAGTAGCTGCTGCGTGTTCTCAATCACTTGATCAAGTGGTAGACTAGCATCGATTTTTACAATGCGGTTTGCTTCCTTTTCCAAAAGAGATAGATAACCCTGACGGACTTTTCGGTGTAGATCCAGACCTTCCAAGTCCAAACGATTGATCTCCCGATCACTGTTGGCAGCAATACGTGCAAGCCCCTCTTCCACCTCAATATCAAAATAAAGAGTCAAATCAGGTTTCAGTCCATCTGTCGCAAACTCATTAAGCCAATCAATCGCTTCTATATCTAAGCCACGCCCAAAGCCCTGATAGGCAACTGAACTGTCAATAAAGCGGTCCATGATAATCAATTTTCCAGTTGCAAGCGCTGGTAAGACCTTTTCCACCAAGTGTTGTCGACGACTGGCGATATAGAGGAGAAGCTCCGTCTTAGGATCCATTTCAGTATGACTAGGATCTAGAATAACTTCTCGAATCTTTTCTCCAATCAAAACTCCGCCTGGTTCACGAGTGCTTAAAACTTCTATTCCCCTATTCTCTAATATAGGGATTATGGCTTCAAGAACGCTTGTTTTTCCTGCTCCCTCTGGTCCCTCAAGAGAGACTAAAAATCCTTTTGACATGTCAGACTCATTTCTATTTTTCTCTCTTCTATTCTATCAAAAAAATAGGGATTTGTGAAAAGCTTTTTTTATTTCGCTCTTTGTAGTAAAAAAAGAGGTTGAGTTTTAACGCTCACCTCTTATTTGCCTAATTCTTGAGTTCTTTTGTAGGCTTGGTTGACAGCATCCATAACTATCCCTCGAAAAGCATGCGCTTCTAGGCTCGCTACACCAGCAATAGTCGAACCACCTGGGCTACAAACTTGGTCTTTCAAGACTCCAGGATGTTGCTGACTTTCTAGGACCATTTGACCTGCACCAACTACCGTTTGAGCCGCCATTTTCAGAGCCATTTCTCGAGGCAATCCTATTTGAACCCCCGCATCGGCCATGGCCTCGATAAAAAGATAAACAAAGGCTGGTCCACAACCTGCAAGTCCTGTTGCTGCATCTATTAAACCATCACTTATTTCAACCAACTGGCCAGCCTTGGCTAAAAGTTGACAAAAAAGTTCACTGTCTTCTGGATGATAATTTGCAGACAAGGCATAGCTAATCACTCCTTGCCCAATAGCAACAGGTGTATTAGGCATGATGCGAATAATCCTATGGTGACTTGGAAGAAGACTAGCGAGTTTTTCCAAGGTCAAACCAGCTGCCATGGAAATCAAAAGAAGACTTTCTCGTTTCTCAAGGATTGACTGATATTGAGTAAGCAGTTCAGAGAATTGAGCTGGCTTTACTCCTAGAAAAATCACATCTGCTTCTGCAAAGATTTCGTCATTACTAGAAGCCAGACCACCATAATTAGCAATAAAAGCCTCCACCTTGGCTTGACTACGATTAGCAAGGAGAATCTGATGACTCGTTTTTGCCTGCAAGACAGCCTTAGCCAAACTGGAACCCATATTCCCCAAGCCGATAAATCCAATCTTCATCTCTTACTCCCTTATCTGTCCATCACCAGTAACCACATATTTGTAGCTGGTCAATTCCTTCAATCCCATTGGACCACGCGCATGTAATTTCTGAGTAGAAATCCCCATTTCACAACCAAGACCAAATTGACCACCATCTGTGAAACGAGTTGAAGCATTGACATAAACCGCTGCCGAGTCCACTTGATCTGTAAAGTAAGTTATAGCATCAGCATTTTCTGTCACAATAGCATCCGAATGATGGGTACTGTGGGCTTCAATATGGGCAACCGCTTCTTCTAAACTGCTCACGACCTTAACCGCTAGGATATAGTCTAAAAACTCGGTGTCAAAGTCTTGTGGCTCTGCTGCTATACCTGAAATAAATTGACTAGCTTTTTCATCTAAACGGAATTGAAGCGGTTCAAGACCAGCTTCCTTTCGATCGGCAACCAAAACTTGCTCCAAGCGAGGAAGGAAGCTTGCCGCCTTGTCTTGATGAACAAGCAGCACTTCCATGGCATTGCAGACTGAAGGACGACTAGTTTTAGCGTTGTTTATGATCGATAGAGCCTTATCGTCGTCTGCGTCCTTATCGACATAAACATGAACAATCCCTGTCCCTGTCTCGATAACGGGTACAATAGCATTCTCAACCACTGCATTGATTAAGCCAGCCCCTCCACGAGGAATGAGAAGGTCTAGATAGCCCTTGGCCTTCATCATAGCATAGCTACTTTCACGGCTAGTATCTTCCACCAGTTGGATCACATCAGGATGAATGGTCGTTGTCTCCAAGCCCTTCTTCAAGGCTTTAACAATAGCATGGGCAGTTTGATAGGCATCCTTCCCACTACGAAGAACAACCGCATTTCCACTCTTGAGAGCCAAAGCAGCCGCATCAGATGTCACATTTGGACGGCTTTCATAGATAATGCCAATAACCCCCATAGCCACCCGTTTCTTGGTAATAACCAAGCCATTTTCAAGCTGACTCGTTTCTAAAACTTCACCGATTGGATCTGGTAAAGCAACCACTTCACGAATCCCTCTTGCCATTGCTTCAATACGTCCTGCATCCAAATAAAGACGATCCAACATAACATCTGAGATTTTTCCCTTGGCCGCTTCCATATCGAGGGCATTGGCCGCTAAAATCTCCTCAGTAGCAGCCACTAAGTGATCAGCCATGGCTAGCAAGGCTTGATTTTTCACATCTTCACTAGCTGTGTTGATTGATTTTTTAACAGCCTGTACCTGTTCAAATTGTTCTTGTGTACTTACCATAGTTTACCTCTAAAATTCTGTAAAGAGTAGTTGGATTTCAGGAGTAATGGAAATCCAGTCATCACGGTGAATCAGGACTCCCTTGGCTTTTTGAGAACGAAGGACATCTTTCAGCCCCGATGCACCTAGTTGCACTCTACCTTTTCCAAGTGATTTTCCAGTTTCCTTATCAAAAACAGTAACAATATCGCCATAAGAAAAGTTGCTCTCAACATCTACAACCCCTGATAAAAGGAGACTCTTTCCATGTTGAGAGAGGGCTTCTGCCGCCCCTTTATCAACCCAAATTGCTCCCTGACTTTTGGCATAAAAGGCCAGCCACTGCTTCTGGGTACGAAGTCCCTTTTCCTGTGCAACAAAGTAAGAACCATCCAAAGTCTTCTCTGCCGCCTCTATCATAGCATCAGCTTTCAAGGATGAACAAATATAAACCGGTACTCCTGACTCTGTCGCAATGGTCGCTGCCTTTATCTTAGTCAGCATTCCACCAGTTCCATTAGATGATCCTGATCCACCAGCCATATCAATAATTTCACGATTGATGGTCTCAATTCTCTCCAGACGTTTAGCTCTTGGATCCGAGTTAGGATTACCAGTATAAAGACCGTCTACATCTGTTAAGAGGACCAAAAGATCTGCCTGCACCATTGCTGCAACCTGGGCACTAAGTGTATCATTATCTCCGACCTTGAGCTCATCAATAACGACACTGTCATTTTCATTGATAATAGGAATCGCACCACGATTAAGCAGGACTGACAAAGCTTGATGGGCATTTTTATAACGTCGCTTATCGACAAAATCATCCTGAGTTAGCAAGATTTGCGCTGAAACAATCTGTCTTAAGAGCAAATTGGTTGTATATTCTTCCAGAAGCAATCCTTGACCAACCGCTGCTGAAGCTTGCTTATCCGCAATCTTGGTCGGTCGTTTTTTAAATCCTAAGGCTCCAAAACCTGCTGCAACAGCCCCAGAAGATACCAAAATCAGCTCATGACCTGCTTCATGCAGCATTGCAAGCTGTTGTGTGATAGCTTTTACTTTACTGCGAGATAAACTTCCATCTTTATGTGTCAAGGATGAAGTTCCAACTTTAAATACGATACGCTTGTACTTCATATTTTTCTCCAAATTTAATATTTAACCATTTTACCATGATTTTATGAAATTGTAAAAAAGTAACTCTCTCACTTTTGATCACAAAAAAAGAACCTTGCATAGCAAGATTCTTTTAGTGTCTGACTTAAATAATTGTTCTTCTGGGAACTAAATCGAATTAAGCTTCGATTTCTGTAACCATACCTGAACCAACAGTACGTCCACCCTCACGGATAGAGAATGTAGTACCTTGTTCTACGGCGATTGGGTGGATCAACTCAACGTCGATTGTCACGTTATCACCAGGCATTACCATTTCAGTACCTGCTGGAAGTTCGATTGAACCTGTAACGTCAGTAGTACGGAAGTAGAATTGTGGACGGTAGTTGTTGAAGAATGGAGTGTGACGTCCACCTTCTTCTTTAGTAAGGATGTAAACTTCACCTTTGAATTTAGTGTGTGGGTTGATTGAACCTGGTTTAGCGATAACTTGTCCACGTTCGATTTCGTCACGTTGAACACCACGAAGAAGGACACCTACGTTGTCTCCTGCAAGACCTTCGTCAAGTTGTTTACGGAACATTTCAACACCAGTAACAACTGCTTTTTTAGTTTCTTCTTTGATACCAACGATTTCGATTTCGTCGTTGACACGAACAGTACCACGGTCGATACGTCCTGAAGCAACTGTACCACGTCCAGTGATTGAGAATACGTCTTCGACTGGAAGAAGCAATGGTTTGTCAGTGTCACGTTCTGGTTCTGGAATGTACTCATCAACAGTGTTCATCAATTCCATGATGATGTCTTCGTATTTAGAGTCACCTTCAAGAGCTTTAAGAGCTGAACCTTGGATAACTGGAAGATCGTCACCTGGGAAGTCGTATTCTGAAAGAAGGTCACGGATTTCCATTTCAACCAATTCAAGCAATTCTTCGTCGTCAACCAAGTCGATCTTGTTCATGAAGACGATAAGGTGTTTAACACCAACCTGACGTGAAAGAAGGATGTGCTCACGAGTTTGTGGCATTGGTCCATCAGTTGAAGCTACTACAAGGATAGCTCCGTCCATTTGAGCGGCACCAGTGATCATGTTTTTAACGTAGTCCGCGTGTCCTGGAGCGTCGATGTGAGCGTAGTGACGTTTTTCAGTTTCGTACTCAACGTGCGCAGTGTTGATTGTGATACCGCGTTCGCGTTCTTCTGGAGCAGCATCGATAGACGCATAGTCTTTAGGTTGGTTAACTGCTGAAGGCAAGCGACGTGCCAAAACAGTTGTGATAGCTGCAGTTAGGGTAGTTTTACCGTGGTCAACGTGTCCGATAGTACCAATGTTAACGTGTGGTTTACTACGATCGTATTTTTCTTTTGCCATTTGAGTAAAAGCCTCCAATAAAATATATTTTATAGATAGACAGTAGGCAATACAGTCTAACTTTCCTTACTATTTTATCAAATTTCAGCTAAATTGCAAGTGTTTTACAAAGTTTTTGTGAATTATTCTTATTCTCGCTCTACTTCCTCTACCAATTTATTTAAAATATCTATAAATAGGCTTATTTTAGTAAAAGGCGATAGACCATAATTCGATAACCCAAGTCTGAATTTCCTATTTTCAGCCCCGATTTTCAGCCCCGAAAGACTTCAATCATTCAGTTGTTTGTAAAAATTATGTATAGAAAAATTAAAGTTTTATCATAAGAGAAATCAATAAAAAGTTTGATCAACTACAGCGCCCAAGATACATTGATCAAAAAAAGGTCGGGATTTTTTATCCCGACATCTTTATTCTGATAGATGTTTCTCAACTTCTTGTGCTTCCTTATGATTTTCATACAGTCGCGCTAAGAATTTAGCAATCTCTTTTAAAATGGAATAGGTTGGAACAGCAACAATCATCCCAATCACACCATAAATATTACTTGATAATAAAAGCAAGACTAAAATAGTAATCGGGTGAACCTTCATAACTCCACCCACGATACGTGGATATAAAATATTTCCATCAACTTGCTGAATAATCAACATATAAATGACAGCAATAATCATTTTATGAGGATCGGTGAAGAGATTTGAGATAATCATTGGAATCAAGCCAATACTTGGTCCTACATAGGGGATCAGATTAGCCAATCCAGAAAAAATGGCGAAGACCAAGGCATATCTTAGACCAATCACACTATAACCGATAAAAGCTAAACATCCAATAATAACTGCATCTATAGACACTCCACTAATGTAACGAGAAATAGTTGTATTTAGGTTTGTCAATAAACCAGATATGTTCAATTTATCTCGTTTTAATACAGTTCTTTCTAGCATGGGTAAAAATTTATGCCCATCAAGTAAGAAGTAAATCAAGAAAACTGGTGTCATGATGATAATCAATACAGTACTTACGAGTGCAGATAGAACACTTCCAACACTATTTGTCACACTGTTCAAGATATTTTGCAAAATATCAACATATGAGAGATTCAGTTGCTGAATAGTTTGTTGAATATCTAGATTTTGCAGGGCTGGATGTTTTGATAACTCAATGACTAAATCTTGAAGACGGCCATAAATGTTTTGACTCGAGTAGATTAGGCTACTCAACTGATTAATCAAAATCGGTAGCAGATAGACAAAACTAAGTACGATTGCACAAATTAAGGCACAAAGGGTTAACAAAATCCCAATGATGCGATTGATTTTGCATTCCTTCTCTAAAAAGATAACAATTGGGTTAGTTAGATAATACAAAAATCCTCCCAATAAAAAAGGAATCATAATTGTATTCAGCACACTTACAAAGGGTGTGATAATAGCACCCATTTCTCTCCAGAGATAAAAAATTAGGGTTATTAATAGGATTTCAGTTGTCCAGAAGAACAATTTGTTTCTTCGAAACATAAGACACCTCCTCTTTTCCCTATTTTACCATATTTCAAAAAAGATTGATAACCTTCATCAAAAAATCAAGAATATTTTTTGTCTTTGTGATAGAATAAAGTTACTATGAAGAAATTATTTTTAACCTTAATCACATTATTTTTATTCGGTTCGGCTACAACTGTTTCGGCCCAGGATTTTGATGTAGCTGCAAAACATGCTATTGCTGTTGAGGCTAACAGTGGCAAGATTTTATATGAAAAAGATGCTACTCAACCTGTTGAAATAGCTTCTATCAGTAAAATCCTCACTGTTTATCTAGTCTATGAAGCCTTGGAACAAGGGAAAATCACCCTTTCTACTCCTGTAGAAATCTCAGATTATCCCTACCAGCTCACTACCAATTCTGAAGCGAGTAACGTTCCCATGGAAGCTCGTAACTACACAGTAGAGGAATTACTAGAAGCGACTTTGGTATCTAGCGCTAACAGTGCAGCTATCGCTTTAGCTGAAAAAATTGCCGGTTCTGAGAAGGACTTTGTAGATATGATGAAGGTCAAACTACAAGAATGGGGAATCCAAGATGCTACACTCGTCAACACAACCGGCCTCAACAATGAAACTCTCGGCGCTAATATCTATCCTGGTTCTAAGAAAGATGATGAAAACAAATTAAGTGCCTATGATGTAGCTATCGTAGCTCGTAATCTGATTCTCAAGTATCCTCAGGTCTTAGAAATCACTAAGAAGCCTTCTTCTACTTTCGCTGGCATGACCATTAATTCTACTAACTATATGTTGGAGGGAATGCCTGGCTACCGTGGTGGTGTTGATGGACTTAAGACTGGTACGACTGATAAGGCTGGAGCATCCTTTGTAGGTACTACAGTCGAAAAAGGAATGCGCATCATTACTGTTGTTTTAAACGCTAACAACCAAGATACCAATCCATATGCACGCTTTACAGCTACTTCTTCTCTTTTAGATTATATTTCTTCAAACTTTGCTCTCCAGACAATCGTCAAGCAGGGTGAAAGTTATGTGGATAGTAAAAGTCCTGTCTTAGATGGTAAAGATGATAGTGTTACAGCGGTCGCAAAAGAAGATATCAAAATCGTACAACGTCTTGGTAGTCGTACACAATCAACTATTACTTACACAGCGGACACGACTGAACACACTGCTCCACTAGAGGCAGGAACTGTCGTTGGACATTTGACTTATGAAGACAAGGATCTAGTTGGTCAAGGATACATTACAACTGACAAACCTAGTTTTGAGATGGTCGCAGAAAAAAATGTCGAAAAAGCCTTCTTCTTAAAAGTTTGGTGGAATCGCTTCGTTCGATTTATTAACGAAAAATTATAAAAAAATCGCGAATGTCGCGATTTTTTCTTTATTATGCGACTATTAGTCCGTCTCGCTCCGTTAGGTGCGAGACAAAAAAACCACCCGCTATGCGGGTGCGCGTCGAAGGTTATACCCCAAAAACTCCAAACGCGATACAATAAAGGTGTTCAAGCCAATTGTAAAGCGAAAGGAGAAAAATATGGCACAAAAGGCACATAGTTTATCACACACAAAGTGGATGTGTTCTATCAGATTGTGTTCACCCCTAAGTATAGACGAAAAATCATTTATAATCAATATCGAAGTAGTTTGGGAGAAATATTCCACCGATTATGTAGTTATAAAGGTGTTGAGATTATCGAAGGACATTTAATGCCTGATCATGTACATATGTTAGTAAGTATTCCACCAAGGATAAGTGTTTCAAGTTTCATGGGTTATTTAAAAGGCAAAAGTGCACTCATGATGTATGACAAACACGCTAATCTCAAGTACAAGTTTGGGAATCGTCATTTTTGGGCGGAAGGTTATTATGTGAGTACGGTTGGACTCAATGAAGCCACAATTAAGAAATATATTCAAGATTAAAGAAATTATCCAGTGGATGATTTCTTCACGAGTATGAAAATTTGAGAACGAGTAAAGCATGATATAGCACTAGATAAATTGAGTGTAAAAGAATATGAGGATCCCTTTAGAGATAGTGGTAAGTAATACCAAGGCCTCTTTAAGAGGCGAGTGACGAGCCAGCTTGAACAAGGTGAAAGCCAGCGTTTTTAGGCGCTGGCTGGTAATTTGGGCTTATAGTCCTGGTTCAAAACACCTGTTAGACGGGTGGTTATGATTCATTTTTAGCTAGAGTTGAATGTTTATAGCCATAAGTAAAGTAGATAAGAATTCCAATTAACAAGGCAATTCCAAATGCCATCCATGTTTCAAGGGCATATTGAAGCATGAATGAAAGGCAGATTAGAATAGACAAGATTGGTAAAAAAGGAACCAGAGGAGTTTTGAACTCGCCCTCTTTGGGCATCCCCTTGTCTTTTCTCAATTTGATGATCCCATAGGCTAGGAGAATGAGATAGGCTAAGGTGCAGATATTGAGAAAGGCTGCGATACTTGCCAGTGGGAAAATTCCCGCTGCAATCGCTGAAACAACACCTGTTAAAATGGTTGCATTCTTAGGGACGCGACTAGTCTTGGTCACTTCTTTAAAGCTTTGAGGTAATAGTCCATCACGTGCCAAACTATAAATCATTCGAGACAAGGCGTAAGTCATGGAAATACATACCGTAATCAAAGTAAAAATTGCAACGAGTGAAACATAATTAGCTGCCCAACCAATACCGATACTTCTCAGAGAAAAAGCTACTGCATCATCAACATTGAGCTTGCTATAATGAACGATACCTGTCAATATCAAGGTAACCAAAGCATACAGAATGGTTACAATGGTTAAGGATAAAACAATCCCACGTGGAATATTCTTTTGTGGACTTTGAATTTCATCAACTGCCATAGAAATGGACTCAAAACCTAAGAATCCAAAGAACATGAGTGAAGCACCTGCCATAATTCCAGTGCTTCCACCGTAAATTTGACCAAAACCAAATGGTGCAAAATCTGACCAATTTTCAGGTTTAATGTACCAAATTCCAACTAGGATAAATAAGGCAAGAGCAGAAAATTTTAAAACGACAAGAATGGAATTAAATCGAAGCGCAGCCTTCGAATTTAAAAGTACAACACCTGTAACAAGTAGAATTACTAAAATTGGTAAAAAATCGATATAAGTACCATGTTCAGGATTAAAAGTTCCATTCAAGACTTGTGGCAAGGAAATTCCATAATGGCTAAGTAACCCCTTAAAATAGGCCGCCCAACCTGAAGCGACACCAGAAACAGCTGTCATAAATTCCATGATAGTCAGCCAACCTGCAATCCAGGCTGGAAATTCTCCCAAAATTGCATATAAATAACTATATGCTCCACCCGTTGCAGGAACACGAGAAGCAAATTCTGCAAAAAAGAGAGCAGATAAGGACACACAGATAGCAGAAATTACAATCGATACCACAAGGGCAGGTCCTGCTAATGTTGCTGCAGCAGTTCCTGTAATCGTAAAAATACCTGTTCCCACCATGGCACCAATTCCCAAGAGAATTAAGTCCCATAGTTTTAAATGGCGATGCATTTCTGTTTTACCTAGACTAACGTCTTTGGTTCTAAAAATATTCATCATTCATCTCCCACTTTATGTGATTGTATTATTTTACCATATAAAAGACTTTTTGTGAATATTTATTAGCATCTTTCATCAAAAAAAACTGAACAAATGTAATACTTGCTCAGTTTCTGTTCATAAAGTTTATCCGACTGATCCTTCCATTTCGTAGCTAATCAAGCGGTTGAGCTCAACTGCATATTCCATTGGAAGTTCTTTGGTGAAGGGTTCGACAAATCCCATGACAATCATTTCAGTTGCTTCAGATTCTGACAGACCACGACTCATGAGGTAGTACAGTTGTTCTTCTGAAATCTTAGAAACCTTAGCTTCGTGCTCCAATGCAACTTGCGAGTTGTGAATTTCATTAAACGGAATGGTATCTGATGCTGACAAGTCATCCATGATAATGGTATCACACTCGATGTGAGAAACAGATTTCTTAGAGTTCTTGTTAAAGGTTACTTGTCCACGATAGTCAACCTTCCCTCCGCCTTTGGCGATGGATTTAGACACGATTGATGAACTTGTATGTGGTGCATTGTGGATCATCTTGGCACCCGTATCTTGGTGTTGCCCTGCATTAGCAAAAGCAATAGAAAGCATGGTACCACGCGCTCCTTCTCCATCAAGATATACAGATGGATATTTCATAGTCGTTTTGGCACCCAAGTTCCCATCAATCCACTCAACAGTCGCATCTTTCAAGGCTTTTGCACGTTTTGTTACCAAGTTATAGACGTTATCAGACCAGTTTTGGATGGTTGTATAACGCATGTAAGCTCCATCCAAAGCAAAGATTTCTACAATAGCTGCGTGCAAGCTATTGCTTGAATAAGTTGGCGCTGTACATCCTTCTACGTAGTGGACACTTGCACCCTCATCAACGATAATCAAGGTACGTTCAAACTGACCTGTATTTTCGTTGTTGATACGGAAGTAAGTTTGAAGTGGGATATCTACCTTGACCCCTTTTGGTACGTAAATAAAGGTTCCACCCGACCATACTGCTGAGTTGAGGGCTGCCAACTTGTTATCTGTCGGCGGTACCAACTTGGCAAAGTATTGTTTAAACAAGTCTGGGTATTCCTTGAGGGCAGAATCTGTATCTGTAAAGATAATCCCCAATTTCTGGAACTCTTCCTTCATGTTGTGGTAAACCACTTCTGACTCGTACTGGGCAGAGGCCCCTGCTAGATAGGCACGTTCAGCTTCTGGAATACCGATACGTTCAAAGGTTTCTTTGATTTTTTCAGGAACGTCATCCCAAGAACGAGCTGGTTTGTCAGATGGTTTTTGATAGTAAATCAAGTCATCAAAGTCAATCTCTGACAAGTCCGCTCCCCAAGTTTGCATAGGCATTTTTTTGAAGGTTTCATAAGACTTCAAACGGAATTCTAACATCCACTCAGGTTCTCCCTTAGCAGCTGATAATTCGCGAATGACATCTTCGTTCAATCCTTTTCCTGTCGATAGGACAGGCTCTACATCATCATGAAAACCAAATTTATATTCACCAAGGTCAATTGGTTTTGGTTCTACTCTTTCTTCAGCCATAATATCCTTTCTTTCATTCTTCATTTCTACTGATTCATAAGACAAAAGAAACTTGTCTTACTGTTTTTCTTGATCTTCAATTGTTTTCTTAAGGGCGTTCCAAGCCAAGGTTGCACACTTAATCCGTTGCGGGAATTTGGCAACGCCTGACAAGAAGGCTGCATCGCCTAGTTGGTCTTGGCGTTCATCTTTTTGTCCTTGAACCATTTCAGAAAAAATAGCTGCTAGTTCTAAGATTTCTTGTTTGGTTTTTCCTAAAACGGCATCTGTCATCATACTTGCAGAGGCAGTTGAGATGGTACAGCCTGAATTTAGAAAAGCGATATTTTCTAAACGATCCTCTGCATCAAACTTGACAGAGAGATTGATGACATCTCCACAGGTTGGATTGTTGAGACTGATTTGCTCAGCGTCTTCCAACTTTCCTTGGTGATGAGGATTTTTCGAATGGTCTGCTACCACTGCCATATAGAGGCTATCTAGTTTAGAAAGTGCCATTGAAAAACTCCTTTGTCTTTTGTAAAGCATCGACTAGCTTGTCGCAATCTGCCTTGGTATTGTAGATATAAAAACTTGCACGAGCTGTTGCTGGGACATCCAAATACTGGAGCAAGGGTTGCGCACAATGGTGACCTGCACGAACTGCAACACCTTCATAATCCAAAGCAGTCGCAAGGTCGTGAGGATGGATATCCTCTAGGTTAAAGGCAATGACACCTGAACGTTGAGCCAAATCTTGCGAACCGTATATGGTCAATCCTTCAATTGCTTGTAATTTTGGAAAGACATATGCAATCAGTTCTTGTTCATGGACTTCAATGACATCCATACCAATATTTTCTAGGTAATCCACTGCAGCAGCAAGTCCAATTGCACCTGCCATGTTGGGAGTTCCAGCCTCGAATTTCCAAGGCAATTCCTTCCAGCTTGCAGATTGTTCATAAACGAAATCAATCATCTCGCCACCAAACTCCACCGGTGACATTTGTTCCAGATACTTTTCTTTGCCATAAAGAACACCAATGCCTGTCGGACCAGCCATCTTGTGACCTGAGAAAGCAAAGAAATCTACATCCAAGTCCTGGACATCAATCTTCATATGCGGTGTAGACTGAGCACCATCCACCACCATAATAGCTCCAACTTCATGAGCCATTTGAGTGATTTCTTTGATAGGGTTTACTACTCCAAGAACATTGGAAGCATGAGCTAACGAGACAAACTTAACCTTGTCCGTCAATTTAGATCGCAAGTCATCCATATCCAGAGCGCCATCTTTGAGATAGACATAGACAAGCTCAGCTCCTGTCTTGCGACAAGCTTCCTGCCAAGGAATGATGTTGGAATGGTGTTCCATGACTGAAATCAAGACCTGGTCTCCCTCAGTCAAGATTTCCTCAGCGAAGCGTGCCACCCAGTTGAGACTAGTTGTGGTACCTCTGGTAAAGAGAATTTCCTTTGTCGACCCCGCGTTGATGAACTTACGAACAGTTTCACGAGCAGCTTCGTAGGATGCTGTCGCACGTTCAGCTAAAGTATGAACCCCACGGTGAACATTGGCATTATCCTGCTTATAGTAGCGATTAATGGCTTCCAGAACTGCTAATGGTTTTTGTGTCGTCGCAGCATTATCCAAATAAACCAGAGGTTCGTCATTGACAATCTGGTCTAAAATCGGAAAATCCTTGCGAATCGCTTCTACATCTAACATAGGCTTCCCCTTAGCGTTTTGACAATTTTTCTTCGATGGTTGCAATCATTTCATCGCGAACTTCCTTAACTGGAATCTCAACAATAACAGATCCAAGGAAACCACGAACAACCAAACGTTCTGCAGTTGCCTTGTCCAAGCCACGGCTCATGAGGTAGTACATGTCTTCTGGATCTACTTGTCCGATAGAAGCCGCGTGACCTGCAGTAACGTCATTTTCATCAATCAAAAGAATCGGGTTGGCATCTGAACGCGCTTGGTCTGAAAGCATGAGAACACGACTCTCTTGTTGCGCATCTGCTCCCTTGGCACCCTTGATAATGTGGCCGATACCGTTGAAAGTTAAAGTTGCTTTTTCAAGAATAACCCCATGTTGGAGGATATTTCCGATTGAGTTGCAACCATAGTTAGTCACTCGTGTATCAATCCCTTGTACCTGACGACCACTTGATAGGGCAACGACCTTAAGATCTGCATGGCTACCATTACCAATCAAGTCACTATCAAAGTCTGCAACGACGTTTCCTTCGTTCATGACACCGATAGCCCAGTCAATATTTGCATCGTTGCCCAATTTACCACGGCGGCTAATGTAGGCAGTGACGTTCTCACCTAGTCGGTCAATCGCTGCAAACTTCACTTGCGCGCCTGAACGAGCAATCACTTCTACTGTGATGTTAGCAGTTGCTTTAGCACTACCTTGGCCACGTGACTCTAAACGTTCAAGGTAACTAATCTTACTGTTTTTACCAGCGATGATTAGAATATGCTTGTTAAATGGTACATCACTGTCGCTGTCTTGGTAGAAAATACCTTCAATTGGTTCTGTGATTTCCACGTTATCAGGGATATAGAGAACCGCACCACTGTTAAAGTAGGCTGTATGGTAGGCTGCTAATTTATCATCATCGTATTTAACAGATGACATGAAGAATTCCTCAATAAGCTCTGGAATTTCTTCTAAAGCTGAGTGGAAGTCTGTAAAGACCACTCCTTGTTCAGCCAACTCAACTGGTGTTTGTTCAAAAACAGTTTGGGTTCCTACTTGCACCAACTTCAAGTGATTATCTAGAGCTGTGAAGTCAGGAACATTTGCTGATGGCTCACTTTCTGTAATCGTTCCATCACCCAGATTCCAACGGTGAAATTTGACACGCTCAATGACTGGCAATTCCAAACTTTCAATCTTGTCAAAAGCTTTTTGACGGAGGTCAGCCAACCAGCTTGGTTCAGCGTGCATTTCTGAAAAAAGTTTAATAGTTTCTTTAGTCATTTACTTCTCCTAAAAGATACGAGGGAATTACAATTCTTCCTTGTAGTCATAGCCAAGTTCTTCAGCTAGTTTCGCGTATCCTTCACGTTCCAAGCGTGCAGCCAATTCTGGACCACCAGAAAGAACAACACGACCTTCCATCATGACGTGTACCACATCAGGTGTGATGTAGTTCAAAAGACGTTGGTAGTGAGTGATAATCATAGCACCAAAACCTTCACCACGCATAGCATTAACACCTTTAGAAACAACTTTAAGAGCGTCAATATCAAGACCAGAGTCAATCTCATCCAAAAGGGCAAAAGTTGGTTCCAACATCAAAAGCTGAAGAATTTCATTACGTTTTTTCTCACCACCAGAGAAACCTTCGTTGAGGTAACGCTCTGCCATTTCTTCTTTCATGTTAAGCAATTCCATTTTTTCGTCTAGCTTAGTGATAAACTCACGAACTGAAATTTTCTCATCATCTTCTTTACCAGCATTCATGGCTGCACGAAGAAACTCAGCATTGGTAATCCCAGGAATTTCAGATGGGTATTGCATAGCAAGGAAAAGTCCCATACGCGCACGCTCATCCACTTCCAACTCAAGGATATTTACACCGTCAAACAAGACTTCACCTTTGGTTACTTCATAGTTTGGGTTTCCCATGATAGCGGCAGAAAGAGTTGATTTACCAGTACCATTCGGTCCCATGATAGCGGCAATTTCTCCTGTTTTCAGGGTCAGATTAACCCCTTTTAAAATTTCTTTTCCTTCAATCTCAACGTGAAGATCTTTGATCTCTAATACTGACATGATAGTTCCTTTCTTTTCAATCCGTTTTACCATTTTCGCTAGAAAATTGTCCTTAGTTTTCTAGTAAAAAACGATAAAATATCAATAAATATACTTTAATAGTATAACAAAAAAAAGCCTAAAAGGCTTTAATTTTGTCTAGAAGCTGAGGGTTACTTCTTTCCACGAAAATGATCATCTATAGCGTTGACAATTTTACCCATAATATAGCTGACTCTAAAATTTCTTAGGATTAAAATAGCCCAAAGCAAGGCCACGATATACCGTTGCTCCATGATGGATTCATTAAAAAAATAAGTCTCGGCAGCAGTAAACAAGCCCATAATTATAAATTGTTGTCTGTTCATCGTATTATGTTACAAAATCCTTTTAATCTTCTGCTATGGTCACTTTATCCGCTAGAAATTCAAATCCTTGAGGAAGGACAGATTCTTCAACTTCTTCCTTAATCGGTTGACCTTGAGACGATTTAGCCTTCGCTGAGAAATCAGCTCTGACTTCTTTCCACTCTTCCATGGAAATAGCAAGAATCTCTGGTGAAAATCCCGCTGCTTGACTGAGTATATTGCCAAACATGGTGTTGAGATTATCACGTTTCATGGTCTGACCAGCATTGAAGTTAGACTCAAATGCAAGAATCGCATGGTGCTCATTAGCCGCAACAGGTTGAGAACCAACTAAAAGTGCCTTATCAGGACCTGACAAGCTTTCAATAACTTCACCCCAAGCATTTTGAAGACGAATTAGATTGTGACGGGCTAAATCAGGATTTTCAACAGCTTCTTGAAGAATAGACTGAACCTTATTACGATCTACACGATAAATTGACTTGCTGTTAACTGGACGACTCGGTGTTGGTGTAGTCTGCTTAGGACTCGTATTAACATTTGCCAGAGCCTGTTTCAATCGCGCAACTTCTTCTCTAAGTGAGGCTAATTCTCCACTTGTATCATCTGATAATGTTGGTTTTGAATCTATCTCTGCCAAACGAATGGTCATCATTTCAGCATAAATCTTAGGCTGTAAGC
This sequence comes from Streptococcus infantis, assembly GCF_047464215.1. GTDB lineage: Bacteria > Bacillota > Bacilli > Lactobacillales > Streptococcaceae > Streptococcus > Streptococcus infantis_P. The sequence goes on from NZ_JASHCG010000002.1 coordinate 119,637, forward strand.
TAGCCTTGATATCAGCTAAACTACTTGTCGCAATTCCAATCATTTCAAACAAAACAGCCTGTGAAAGACCTAGGTTATCCTTAAAGAGATCACTATGGTGAGTATTCTCCCCACCAGTTTGGACAATCAAAATATCCCGAAGATACTGCAACAAATCCGTTACAAATCGTGTCATGCTTTTTCCGTTATCAAAAATCAAATTAAGATTTTCCAAAGCACGAATCACATCTTTTTGTGCCAAGGCAGCCACATAATTATCCAAAGCACTTAGACTAATAGTCCCCGTAATTTCCTCAGAAACAGCTGTTGTTAATCTAGCATCTTGAGTCAAGCTCAATGCTTGGTCTAAAATGGACAAAGCATCCCGCATACCACCTTCGGCCCTACGAGCGATAATCTCAACAGCTTCAATTTCATAAGCAATCCCTTCCTTCTCTAAAATATGGAAGATATGATCTCGAATATCCTGAGTTCTAATAGATTTGAACTCGAAGCGTTGAACACGAGACAAAATGGTTGCAGGAATCTTATGTAGCTCTGTCGTTGCTAAGATAAAAACAACATTAGGAGTTGGTTCTTCAAGAGTTTTCAAAAGGGCATTGAAGGCTCCAGTTGAAAGCATATGAACCTCATCAATGATATAGACCTTATACTGAGCTATACTTGGAGCATAGGTTGATTTATCACGGATATCACGAATTTCATCCACCCCATTGTTAGAGGCCGCGTCCATTTCAATAACGTCTTCCAAGCTACCGTCTGTCACCGCCTGACAGATATAACAGTTATTACAAGGTTCTCCTCCCTCTTGATTAGGGCAGTTCATAGCCTTGGCAAAAATTTTGGCTACGCTAGTTTTTCCAGTTCCACGAGGCCCTGAAAAAAGATAAGCATGGCTGATCTTTTCCTGCTCTACAGCTTGTTTCAGAGTTTTTGCAACAATTTCTTGGCCTACTAACTGTGAAAATGTTTGACTTCTATATTTTCGATAAAGGGCCTGATACATTACGCTTTCTCCTCAAACATTGAAAAATTCCATTCGGTTTTCTCTAACAAAATAGCAACAAACTCTTCTAGATATTTCTGATCCAACTCATCATAATCATCAACAAGAGATGAATCTAAATCTAGAACTCCCAAAAGACGTCCCTCTTTAACCATCGGCACAACAATTTCACTCCGAGCACTACTATCGCAAGAAATATAGTTTGGATAGGTTTTTACATCACCAACAATAACTGTTTGACGGCTACCTGCCGATTCGCCACAAACACCTTTTCCAAGAGCGATTCGTACACATGAAACTCCACCTTGAAAGGGTCCCAAGATCAGTTCATTCCCATCAAATAGATAGAAACCTGCAAAAACAGTATTGGGAAAGCTTGTTTTTAGCAAAGCACTAGCATTAGAAAGATTAGCCAACACATTGGGCTCTCCTTCTAAAAGATAAGAGAGCTGTTCATTTATTATTTGATAAAGTGATTCTTTTTCTGAATATAACATAAAACCATTATATCAAAAAATGCTAGTAGAAAAAAGAAAAATCCCTTGTTTTAAAAACAAAGGATTTTATTCAAATTCGAATGGATTAAAGTTCGATGTCCCCGAACAAGTCAGCCATTGAGAATCCTGTTTGAGTTTCAGGAAGTTCAAAATCACGTTTTTCTTGACGTCTTGGACGACGTGGACGTGGAGCGCGTTTTTCTTCTTTTTGTCCTTCTTCTTGAGCTGGACGTTCTTCAAGAGCTTTGATAGAAAGAGATACACGTTCTGCATCAGCGTTAACTTCAAGAACTTTAACAGTAACTTCTTGACCAACTTTAAGAGCTTCTTTTGGATTTTCAATACGTTTGTGTGAAATTTGTGATACGTGAACAAGTCCATCAATACCTGGCAATACTTCAACAAATGCACCGAAGTCAGTCAAACGTTTAACTGTACCTTCTACAACATCACCTTTAGCCAATTTTTGCTCAACGCCATCCCATGGTCCAGGTGTTGTAGCTTTAAGTGAAAGTGATACACGTCCTTCTTCTTCGTTAAGATCAAGGATTTTCACTTCAACTTCTTCACCAACAGTTACAACTGATTTTGGTGAAACGTTACGTTCGTGTGACAATTCAGTCAAGTGAACCAAACCGTCAACACCACCAAGGTCGATGAAAGCACCGAAGCTTGTGATACGTGCAACTTTACCAGTTACAACATCACCAACAGCCAATTTACCAAATACTTCAGCACGAGCTGCTGCAGTTGCTGCTTCTACAACTTCACGACGTGAAAGGATGAAGCGGTTTTCTTTAGGATCAACTTCTTTGATTTTAGCATCAAACTCTTGACCTACAAAACGCTCAGTGTTACGTACAAAACGAGTATCCAACATTGAAGCTGGGATAAATCCACGTACACCTTCAAATTCTACTGAAAGTCCACCCTTAACAGCGCGAGTTCCTTTAACTGTAACAACTTCTTCTTCGCGTCCTACAAGTTTGTCCCATGCTTTGCGAGCTTCAAGGCGTTTTTTAGATACAAGGTATGTTACTGTATCAGTATCTTTACCAACTACTTGACGAAGTACAAGAACATCCAATACTTCACCTACTTTTACAAAGTCATTGATATCTGCATCGCGATCGTTTGTCAATTCGCGAAGAGTCAAGACACCTTCAACACCAGTTCCAGAGATTGCAACGTTAGCTTGAGTAGCATCAACTGTCAATACTTCAGCACTAACAACATCACCTGGCTCAACTTGGCTAACGCTATTTAGCAAATCTTCAAATTCGTTCATCTAAAAAATCCTCCAACAATCAAGTTTTTCTTAAACTTGACATACTTATAATTTTTTCCTAAGCACCCGCAAAGACATGTTATATCGTTCACGTCCTTCAATTATAAAAATAAAATACCCTAAGATATTTTTCTTTTTATCCTTGAATTTATTACCTAAGAACTGGGGTAGCTGGATTCGAACCAACGCATGAGGGAGTCAAAGTCCCTTGCCTTACCGCTTGGCTATACCCCAAAAGTGAAATGGAGAGAGAGGGATTCGAACCCCCGAACCCGAAGGAGCGGATTTACAGTCCGCCGCGTTTAGCCTCTTCGCTATCTCTCCAATGTTCAACAAAAACTATTATATCATGAAAATTTACAAAAAACAAGCTTTATTTTGCTAAATTATAGTTTTCAATCAAAATTTCCACAGCTTTTTCAAGTTTTTTATAAAAACTATCGACATTTCCATTCTTTATGATCGCAAATTGATTATCTAGTTCAGCAATTTCACCAATAACCTTTTTACCAATCGTTAAAGTATACCCTTCATACTTTTCTTTACCAACTAAAACAGTTGCGTCTGTTAATTGAATTTCAATTTTTTTATCTTTTTTACTCATACGATACCTCTTTTCACTCTTCCTATTGTACAAGAAATTTAAAAAACTGGCAAGAAAAAACTCTTTATCAAGACAACCTTGATAAAGAGTTTTTGTGACAAAATCTAATTTTTTAATCTAGTGAAGACTCATCGTTAGTGGGTTGTACCACCCACTAATTTTATGTCCTTATCTTTATAATCTACGATAGCACCAATCGCAGCTTCGATACCTCTGACGATATCAGTTAAATTCATAGATGCTGTATTAGGTTTATTGATCACCTGTTCTGTCATATAAGGAATATGCATAAAACCTGCTCTCATATCGGAAAATTTCTTATCCGCTAAATAGAGAGCCTGGTACATCAGATGATTACAAACAAAGGTTCCCGCTGTATTGGAAACTGTAGCTGGTAGCCCTTCCTCTTTTATGGCTTGTACCATTGCTTTGATAGGGAGTGTGCTAAAATAGGCAGCTTCTCCATCTAGTCGAATAGGTGTATCTATCGGCTGATTTCCTTGGTTATCAGGAATTCTAGCATCATCTTGGTTGATGGCAACACGCTCAGGAGTTAGACTAGCTCTTCCTCCTGCTTGTCCGATGCAAAGCACCGCATCTGGCTGAAAGCGGACGATTGCTGTTTCTAATACCTCTGCTGCTTTATAAAAGACTGTTGGGATTTCTACCCAATGAATTTCAGCTCCATGAATCTCTTTCGGTAATAATTTAACAGCTTCCAGAGCTGGATTGAGCTTTTCACCACCAAAAGGATCAAAACCTGTTACTAATATTTTCATTTTATTTCCTTTGCTAAAACGCCAAAAAGTACATCAAAAATACGTGGATGATAATCATGATAATAGCTACTCCTACTTGCGCTTTGATGACCCCATTTGGATCTTTCATATCCAGAAGAGCTGCCGGTAAAGCATTGAAGTTAGCTGCCATAGGAGTCAATAAGGTTCCACAGCACCCTGCCGTCATTGCTAGAGCAGCGGCTACAATTGGATCAGCTCCTAAGGCAAATACAAAGGGAACTCCAATTCCAGCAGTAATAACAGTAAAGGCAGCAAAGGCGTTACCCATTATCATGGAGAATAAAACCATCCCAAGGACATAAGCCACTACACCCAAAAAACGACTGCCCGATGGAACTAAACCACTTATCAAGTGAGAAATCAGGTCTCCAACTCCTGCTACGGTAAATATTGCCCCTAAAGCACCCAAAAGTTGAGGCACAATCCCACTAGTTGAGACTTGTTGCACCATGCGATTGTTTTCTGCTAACAAACTTCTAGGAGAACTCTTGGTAATCAATAAAAGAGAGATGGTTGCGAAAAATGCAGCAAGACTGATAGCAATCTTACTAAACTCAGGGATCATTTTTGCTAATACCAAAGCAATCAAAGCCATTAACATGACTGGAATAAAAATTTTATTCTTTAGTCGTTTAGCTTCAATGTTTGCCTTGACTTCATCCAGAGACGGTAAGGTTCCGATACGAACCTGTTTAAAGAGAGTTAGCAGGGCCAATAGCACTACAATAACTCCAATACAGACAGAAGGTAGATAGGAACCACCAATAAAACTGATGCCCAATAAAGCCCAAAACCCAGCCGTTCCAAAGCGAACTGGGTTTGTTTTATCTTTATAGCTACAATAAGCCGTATGAAGGAATTGACAACCAATCACAATATAGGTCAACTCTAATAACTGTCTTGCTAGATTGGTCATTCATCTTTTCCTTTACTAACCTTATTTGCTAGCAGTTTTCTATCAAACAGGTAATTGTAAATCCCAACTATAAATAGGGCAATTCCTGCAACTATAAGCGAAGCTGAAGCAATTCCTGCATAATTACTTTCGTAACCTAATTGGTCCAGTGTGCCCCCTATCAAGAGGACACCGCCTGCACCAACGAAAGTGTTTTGAGCAAAGAAATTTGCAAAATTATCATTTGCTGCTGCACGCGCTTTTAGCGCTTCGCTCTCCTGCTCCGTTAATTTTCTACCTAATTGTAACTCTGCTGCTGCTTGTCCCATGGGTTGAACCAAAGGCCTTACAAACTGCGGATGTCCTCCAAGACGAATGGCAAAGAAGCTATCGAGTTCCCGAAAAAAGAAATACACTGTATAAAAACTTCCTACGGTCAGACCTTTAATCTTTTGAATCAAGTCAATCGAACGTTGCTTGAGGCCAAAAGTTTCAGATAAACCTACCAGTGGCAAGGTTACCATAAAAATCGTAAGAACTCGTTGATTACTAAATTCTTTTCCCAAAATTTCCAAGAATTCAACAAGAGAAACTCCAGAAACTAGAGCTGTAACTAAACTAGCTAAGACTACCGTTGCGATTGTATCTAACTTATAGATAAAACCAACCACAATGATAAGTATCCCTATTAGTTTAATCCATTCCATATAGGCCCCTTTATTCCAAAAATACTAGTCTGTTTTATTTGACATGACTTTCTAATTCTTTTTGGTATTTATTGTTTGATTCCAATTTTTCTTTTTGCCATTTTTCAAGAGCTGCTTGATATTCTTTAGCAGATACAATCTCTTTTTGCAATTTCATTCCCTTGAAGATGTATGGATCACCCTTAATACCTACTTGTGAGTATGGTTTAGAGAATGGAACGACGTTGCTGACAACTGGTGAACCACCTGATGAAGCTGTTGGCATCAAGAGAGAACTATCAGTGAGCCAAGCTTGCGCTTTAGCATATTTTTCATATCTCTTATCTAAGTCATTTTTCTCAGAAACTGCATCATCCAAGAGTTTCTTATATTCGTCCAAACCTAGTTGAGCTACTACTTCCTTATCTTTTCCTTTAGTAATACCAAGGTGTTTCATAGCAGAACCGGTCTTAGGATCCATGATATTGAGATAACTTGCTGGGTCTTGATAGCTTGGAGCCCATCCAGTACTGTTCAAGTCATAGTCTTTTTGAGCAGGAACACGCGCTTGAGATGTAATGCTTTCTTTCTCGTTATCAGTCATCTGAAGGACATCGATCACGACATTTTCTGAACCAAGAGTTGACTCGATTGATTGTTTAAAGGAATTGCTTTGTTGAACGGCAATGGTATCTGTCTGTTCAACTGGGACATCTAAGTGAATTGGGAAGGTTACACCTTTTGCTTCCAACTCTTTCTTAGCTTTTTCAAATGAAGCTTTGGCTTTGTCAGGATTGTAGATGGTATCTTTTCCGTCAACGAGCTCAACACCTTTCCATTGGTCTCCATAGTTGACCAATTCTTTTTGAGCGATATCACCAAAGTTTTTGCCACCAGATTGTACAAAGTTATCTGGTACTAAGCTGTTACGAATAATCTTGTCCGCACCATCTTCACCATTGAGCTGGGCAGCATAAGAATGACGGTTGAAGGCAAAGTTGATGGCTTGACGGAAGTCCTTGTTCAACATTGCTTCTTTTGTAGAAGTTTTCTGTTCTTCACTTGTTTTCGCTGTCTTATTGAAAGATTGACGGTTTACGTTAAAGGTAAAGTAGTAACTAGTTGAATCCTGTGGACTATATGTAATTTTATCCCCGTATTGTTCCAAAGTAGAAGCAAAGTTTGAGCTACTTGGGAAGAGACGAGCTGTTGTGTAAACACCCGAAGAGAAGCTACGGATCAAGGATTCTTGGTCTGATCCATCATAGTAAGTTAATTTAACTTTCTCGATTTTAACCTTCTCTTTATCCCAATAATTTGGGTTCTTTTCATATTCGATTAAAGATTTTGAAGTCAATGTCTTCAAAATATATGGACCGTTATAAAGAATACCAGCTGGACTGACCGTTCCATAATTTTTACCAGAAGCTTTGAGGAATTCTTCATTTACTGGCAACATAGTTGCTGAAGTTACTTTTGAATTCCAGAAAGTTTCAGGTGCGTTTAGAGTGTACTCAACAGTATAATCATCCACTGCCTTAACTCCAACTGTTGAGAAGTCGTTCGTCTCACCAGTCATATATTCATTCAAGCCCTTAATTGAGTTTTGAATAAGAGTGACACCGTCTGATTTGCCATCAGCTACGTGTTTCAACCCTGTAACAAAATCATGCGCAGTTACTTCAGCGTATTCTTCACCTTCTGACGTGTACCATTTAACCCCTTTACGAAGTTTATAAGTATAAGTCAAACCGTCTTGTGAGACACTCCAATCCTCAGCGAGGGAAGGAATCAAATTCCCATATTCATCGTTTTCCAACAAACCATCAACAACGTTACCGATGATATCAGTTGTTGAAGTACGAGTTGCGATACTGTAGTCCAAAGATGATGGGTCTACTCCATAGACATAAGAGAAAGTTGTAGGCGCATCTGCTTCCTTGTCAGCTTTACCACAAGCTACAAGAAGGACTGCTGTACTCAGGACCACTCCTGCTGTTAACATCCACTTTTTCGTTTTCATAAAGATCTCCTTTAATAATTTTTAATCTACTTTTACAATCCAACCTTCTGGTGCTTCAATGTCACCAAATTGAATACCTGTCAATTCATCATATAGTTTACGAGTCACTGGACCAACCTCTGTTTCACTGTAGAAAACGTGGAAGTCATCACCATGTTGGATTCCTCCAATTGGTGAGATAACTGCCGCAGTACCGCAGGCACCTGCTTCTACAAATCGATCCAGACTATCAATTGGTACATCTCCCTCAACAGGCTTCAAGCCCAAACGATGCTCTGCCAAGTAAAGCAATGAGTACTTGGTAATCGATGGCAAGATTGATGGACTCAGTGGGGTTACAAACTCATTATCAGCTGTAATTCCAAAGAAGTTTGCTGAACCAACTTCTTCAATCTTAGTATGGGTTGATGGGTCTAGATAAATAACATCTGAGAAATGACGGGATTTAGCCATTTTTCCTGGCAAAAGACTAGCTGCATAGTTCCCACCGACCTTGGCAGCCCCTGTTCCATTTGGTGCAGCACGGTCATACTCATCTTGAATCAAGAAGTTTGTTGGAACCAATCCACCCTTAAAGTAATTTCCAACTGGCATCGCAAAGATGGTAAAAATATACTCCTCAGCTGGTTTTACCCCAATGATATCTCCAACACCAATCAAGAGTGGACGAAGATAAAGGGTTCCACCAGTTCCATAAGGTGGTACATATTCCTCATTAGCACGAACAACGGCTTTACAAGCCTCTACAAACATTTCTGTTGGAACTTGTGGCATCAAGAGACGATCACAGGTACGTTGCAGACGTTTAGCGTTTTCATCTGGACGGAAGAGTTGAATACTGCCATCCTTTGTACGATAGGCTTTCAATCCTTCAAATGCTTGTTGTCCATAGTGAAGGCTTGGAGATGATTCTGAAATATGCAAGGTTGCATCTTCTGTTAATTCTCCTTGAGACCATTGTCCATTTTTAAAATTAGCGATATAACGATAAGGTAGTTTCATATAGGAAAAACCGAGATTTTCCCAATCGATCGTAACTGTCATGACAATCTCCTTTATTCTAATCAAGCTCTGTGTTCTATTCTACACTATTCTCCTAAAAATTCAAGTATTATTTGTAATTTTCTGAAAATTTTACTTATAAAAAATCAGTCACTAGGACCGATTTTTAATTTTCTTTGTCTTCTTTAAAGATTTCTTTGAGATAAGCATCAAAAACTTCTTCATCAGAAATGCTATCTGAGATAAAGCTTCCATTGCTTGTACGTTCTGATAGATTCAAATCTTGTAGGATTGATTCGTAAATCGTTCCATTATTTGATTGAATCACAAGTGTTTGTTCTCCATCTTCTACTTCTGTACTAAAGAGATCTCCAACAAATCCTTGTTCTGAGACCGCTCCAGCCAAGAATACGCGATGGGGTTTACTCTTTAATTCTCTCAAGACTTGAAGGCCACGATTGGCACGACTGGTTGCTGGAATTTCCTCTGTTGAAACACGTTTCAAGCTTCCACGTTGCGTCAAAAGATAGAAAGATGAAGTATTGCAGATAAAGGCTGCTTGTATCACATCATCTGCTTTCAAGTTCATGGCTTTGACACCTGCAGCTTTGGCACCAATAACTGGCACTTCTTCGATGTTAAAGCGGAGGGCATAACCGTTTCGACTGATCAACAGAACATCATCCAATTTAATCGGAGCTACTGCTACAATCTGGTCAGTATCATTTTTCAACTTAGCGTACTTGACAGATTTAGAACGATAGGTTCTCCATGGAGAGAATTCTTTGCGTTCTACCCGTTTGATTTGTCCAAGTCGTGTTGCTGCAAAATAAGTTGTCGCATCATCAAATTGATCCACAACTTCTACATAGAGCACTTCTTCATTGGTTTCAAAGTTTGTAATAGACTGGCTCAAATGCTCTCCGATATCCTTCCAACGAATATCTGCCAACTCATGGACTGGTCGATAAATGACATTCCCAAGCGTTGTAAAGATTAAAAGATGCTGGGTAGTTTTCACATTTTGAACGAATAGCAATCGGTCATCATCCCGTTTACCAATTTCTTCTAAGGTTGAAGCTGCAAAGGAACGAGGGCTAGTACGCTTGATATAACCTGCCCTAGTCACGCTGACATAAGTATCTTCTTCAGCAATCAGACTTGCTGTATCAATCTCAATGACTTTAGCTGTATCTTCTAAAGTACTCAATCGAGGTGTCGCAAATTTCTTCTTGACCTCACGAAGCTCTTTTTTCATGAGATTGTACATAGTTCGTTCATCACCGATGATAGCTGCAAGCATGGCAATCTTTTCACGGAGTTCTGCTTCTTCTTCTTGCAAGACAACAACGTCTGTCTTGGTCAAACGATACAATTGCAAGGTAACAATGGCCTCAGCCTGTTCTTCTGTAAAATCATAGCTGACCTTGAGGTTTTCCTTAGCGTCAGCCTTGTTCTCAGAAGCACGGATAAGGGCAATAACTTCATCCAGGATAGAGATGACACGAATCAAACCTTCCACGATATGGAGACGTTTTTCAGCCTTTTCCTTGTCAAAGCGAGAACGCGCCAAAATCACTTCACGACGGTGGGCAATATAGCTAGACAAGATTGGTACAATCCCAACCTGACGAGGGGTGAAATTGTCAATCGCAACCATATTGAAATTGTAGTTGATTTGTAGGTCAGTATACTTGAAAAGATAGTTAAGAACAAGCTCGGTATTCGCATCTTTCTTAAGTTCAATAGCGATGCGAAGACCATCACGGTCAGACTCATCACGAACCTCAGCGATACCTGCCACCTTGTTATTGACACGAACTTCATCGATTTTCTTGACTAAGTTAGCCTTATTAATCTCATAGGGAATCTCAGTGATAACGATTTGTTCCTTACCACCTTTAAGCTTCTCAATTTCCGTTTTGGAACGAACAACCACGCGCCCTTTACCAGTTTCATAGGCCTTTTTGATTTCATCACGGCCTTGGATAATCGCACCTGTAGGGAAATCCGGCCCAGGCAAGAATTCCATCAACTTATCAACCTTGGCAGTCGGATGGTCAATCATATAAACCGTAGCATCAATGACCTCAGCCAAATTATGCGGCGGAATATCTGTGGCATAACCAGCTGAAATCCCAGTTGAACCATTGACTAAAAGGTTTGGAAAGGCTGCTGGTAAGACAGTTGGCTCTTTCTCGGTATCGTCAAAGTTCCAAGCAAAGGGAACTGTCTTTTTCTCGATATCTTGAAGGAGATATCCTGCAATCTCAGACAAACGTGCCTCAGTATAACGCATAGCCGCAGGTGGATCTCCGTCCATGGAACCGTTATTCCCGTGCATTTCAACCAGAATCTCACGGTTTTTCCAATCCTGAGACATACGGACCATGGCATCATAGATAGAAGAATCCCCGTGTGGGTGGAAATTACCCATGATGTTCCCGACAGACTTAGCCGACTTACGGTAGCTCTTGTCAAAGGTATTACCATCTTTATTCATTGAATAAAGAATACGACGTTGAACCGGCTTCAATCCATCACGAATATCTGGCAAAGCCCGGTCTTGAATGATGTATTTGGAGTAGCGACCAAAGCGCTCTCCCATGATGTCCTCCAGGGACATGTTTTGAATGTTACTCATATAGGATACAAAGCCCGTAAAATGCAAAGTGAAAATAGGAAATTCTTAAAGCGAGCGACGCTCTCAAGAGAATTTATCTTTTTCACACAGCATTTAGGGCGTGTTCAACTCCTTTCAAAGAATGTAGAGTAGATTTTATAGAAAAGAATTTCAGTTACTTTATATAACTAAACTATCCTTTCTGTAGTTTAAAGTTATGAATTATGTTCTTTATTTTCTTAGTGATTTAGAAGTTTTTCCTCAGCATACTTAATCATCTTCTCAGCTACTTCCCTATCGTATTCAAAGCCCATCTTGTTAGCAAGATATTGAGCTTCTTGGTGGAAAAATTCCATGGTTGCTAATAAAGACTGAGTGATTTTATCTAAACTTGAGAAATCAAGAAGAGCAGAGAATTCCTTCTCCTTCTCAGCAGGCAAGTAGTTAAAGAGGTACTTGTAGTTCTTACCGATGTCGACTACTCCTCTATCACTTGCTACCTGCCAAGCTAAGATTTTCAAGAGTTCTTGCTGGCAAATATTGTAGAGATGATCCGTTGCATAAATGACTTGATTGCGACAAATGCCCTTGACTACATAGGCAGAAACCCACCAAAATTCATTGCAGGCTTTTTTAAAATCCTTCTCAGTAGCTGGACTTGTCCAGTAACGCTGAGGATTTGAAGAATATGGCGCAAACAAGCCCTTAGTGTCCTCTAGCACCGTGAAATCCGCTTCGCTTTCTACCCACTCCTTGATATGCACTTTAGGACATAGAGTCAAATCAATACGGTTACCATCTTCAAAGAGCATGAGGTAGAGACGACGGTTACCTAGGATATTATGTTGCTCAATGTTACACGTACCAAACTGGTCTATCCAAGATAAATCTGAAATCAACTCGTCCAGATTCTCTACAATATAGACAATATCATAGTCTTGAAATTCATCTTTTGGAGCTTGATCCTCTGTTCTTGAGCCAGACAGAGCCACAGCATCAACCTGTAACTTTTTAGCTATTTGTAAAATCAGGTCAAGCATTTCTGTTTCTGTTCTCATTTTAATACCTTATTAGTTATTATTTTTTGAGTGTTGTAAAAAACATGTCTATAAAGTAGGCTATCTACTAGATTCTTTCATTATCAAATTCTAAACCTATTTTTGATATGAGCTTTATAACTTTTTTCACCTAGCTATTAAAATTTTTCACCTTGTACTATAAACCGATCTAAATATTAAATAATCACTAACAATTAGTTGATTTACTAAGTTAGTAATCATAAAGAAGTATTTTCTCTCGATACAATAACTTGTTAGTCATTAAAAACATGAGAAAAATTAGGAACAATAAAATCACATGAAGAAGATTACGCATTATACGACATTATCTATAACAATATACATATCTATCTTCCCTGGAGTCATTATAGGTTCTTTTCGTTGTTTTCAATAAATTAGAAACTTTTAAGAAAATCAGTTCCGCCATTTCATCACAACACGAAAGCAACTCATCAAGACTTTCTTCTGCTTTATAATAACAATCTTGGTCACAAGCTAATGGGTGAAAGCGTGGCACTATGAAAAAATTATGCTTCTTCAAAAATCTTGTTCTTACATTTAATTCTCCATCGATTGTTTGTAGCATACCGTTTTCAGTAAATCTTTTAGTATTATAACTTGTTATAGAATAATAATCACCATCAGAATAAGCGTAGTCTTTAGCAATACTATTCGATTCGCAATCATCTGCATCCCCTCTTATCTTTGCCGGAACATCTCCATCAACCTCAATCATAATAAACTTATTCCAATACCCTGGAGAATTAAAAGCCACCAATCTGTTGATTTTTAGTTCATAAGATAACGTTGAATTAGCTATTCTCATAAGTATTTTTCCGTCTTCAAATTGTAATCTGGATATATCTTCATAAGAGGATCCTCTGACCTTCCGGATAGGTGAAACTTCTAAATAATTGAAATCTTCAAAGAAATTTGTTAAACGATCAATTATTACTTTTTGGTCATTATATACTTTAAAGTTCTTATTATCACAATCTGGAAAAGATTCATAAAATCTATTATCAAAGAAAATTGAGGAAGCTAAATGGGGGATTGGTTTATCTTTAGAATTAACTTCTACTTGTTTATTATCAAAATTTTGATTTTCTCCTCCTCCACTTACTTCTTTATTTTGAGAGTTAGAATTCACAACTTGATTAGCTTCTATCAGATGATTCATAGTAGCAATGTCAGCTATTGTAAAATTAGACGCTTTTTTAACTTCTTCAATCAAGAGTTTGTTCAATTCATCCATCAATTCAAAAAACAGAACAATATCAAAGTCTTGGCTACCAATCATTGTTTTGAGATGATTTTTAAATTCTTCATAACCCTTATATTCACTATTCAATGTATACCGAATTTTTATAAGCTCTTCAAAAACTTGATTTTCCTTCCAGACTTTGGATATACCATCATAACTCGGATTTTCGCCATGTCTCTCGAATATATATTTTTCAAAATCATTTACTACATTTTGAATTTTTCGGCGTTCAAGTTTTTCATCTATTCCCAGCCCCTCTAAAAGCTTGTCCAAATCCATTCCAGTAAAATCAAAGAAAAAAGATATCAATTTTTGTTTATCCATATATTTTTCTCCCTAAAACACCATCTCCCCACTCTCTTCCAGCGTAAACTTGACATTATCCTCAATCCACTTACGGCGTGGTTCGACCTTGTCACCCATGAGGACATTGACGCGACGTTCTGCGCGTGCTAGGTCTTCAATCGTAACACGGATGAGGGTACGAGTTTCTGGGTTCATGGTTGTTTCCCAGAGTTGGTCCGCATTCATCTCACCAAGACCTTTATAGCGTTGAAGTGTAGCGCCTTTACCAAACTGCTTACGGAGTTCTTCCAGTTCTCCGTCTGTCCAAGCATAAGCCACTTCTTCCTTCTTGCCTTTACCTTTGGACATCTTGTAAAGAGGCGGAAGGGCGATATAGACATGTCCTGCCTCGACTAGTGGACGCATATAGCGATAAAAGAAGGTTAAGAGGAGGGTTTGAATGTGGGCACCATCGGTGTCCGCATCGGTCATGATAATGATCTTATCATAGTTAGCATCTTCAAGAGAAAAGTCTGCTCCAACACCTGCACCGATGGTATAAATCATGGTATTGATTTCTTCATTTTTGAGGATATCTGCCATCTTAGCCTTGGCTGTATTGATAACCTTACCACGAAGAGGCAAGATAGCTTGGAACTTACGGTCACGGCCTTGCTTAGCAGAACCACCGGCAGAATCTCCTTCGACTAGGTAAAGTTCATTCTTAGCTGGATTTTTAGACTGGGCTGGGGTTAATTTCCCAGAAAGCAAGCCCTTGTCTTTCTTATTTTTCTTACCATTTCGGCTCTCATCACGCGCTTTTCGTGCTGCTTCACGGGCATCACGCGCCTTGATTGCTTTACGAATCAGATTAGAAGCTAACTCCCCATTTTCCATAAGGAAGAAGGTCAACTTATCAGCTACAATCCCATCTACAACGGGACGAGCAAGGGGACTTCCTAGTTTATCCTTGGTCTGTCCCTCAAACTGCAAATGTTCTTCAGGAACAAGGATGGAAAGAACTGCCGCCAACCCTTCACGGTAATCTGACCCTTCAAGATTTTTATCTTTTTCTTTGAGAAGACCTGTCTTACGTGCATAGTCATTCATAACCTTGGTAATAGCTGACTTAAGTCCTGTCTCATGCGTTCCACCGTCTTTAGTACGAACGTTATTAACAAAGGACAAGATGTTATCTGAAAATCCATCGTTATACTGGAGGGCTACTTCTACTTGGAAACCATTGTCTTCCCCTTCAAAGTATAGGACAGGCGTCAAGGTTTCCTTGTCTTCATTGAGGTAGGAAACAAAGTCCTGTACCCCATTCTCATAATGGAATTCAATGGCTTCATCTGTTCGTTTGTCCGTTAATGACAAGGTAACATTCTTCAAGAGAAAGGCTGACTCATTGAGACGCTCTGAAATGGTATTGTACTTGAAGTCTGTCATAGAAAAGATACTAGCATCAGGCATGAAGGTCACTTTTGTACCTGTCTTAGATTTTGGTGCCGTTCCAACCTTTTCAAGAGTTGTTACTGGCTTCCCACCATTTTCAAAGCGTTGTTTGTAGACTGCACCATCACGCGTAATTTCTACTTCAAGCCAACTAGAGAGGGCATTGACAACAGAAGAACCAACCCCGTGGAGACCACCAGAAGTCTTGTAACCACCTTGACCGAATTTTCCTCCAGCGTGGAGAATGGTAAAAATAACCTCAACCGTTGGAATTCCCATAGCGTGCATCCCAGTCGGCATCCCACGTCCGTGGTCTTGAACCGTTAAACTTCCATCTTTATTAATCGTTACATCAATACGATCACCAAATCCAGACAGAGCTTCATCAACCGCATTATCGACAATTTCCCAAACAAGGTGATGGAGACCAGCACCGTCAGTCGATCCAATATACATCCCTGGACGTTTACGGACCGCATCCAACCCTTCTAGCACCTGAATGGCGTCATCATTATAATTGTTAATATTGATTTCCTTTTTTGACACAAGGAACCTCCTATTTGTTCATCTTTTCTATTTTACAGGTTTTCTAAGGATTTTGCAAAATTTTCAAGTTAATAAGACTATTCACAAGTCCTTTTTAGTAAAAAATCACTCATTCTCACCCTAAAAAAAGAAACCAAGACACGAGTCTCAGTTTTCTTTTCCTTTAACTTGGCTTGTTGCTATATCTTCACCAAACCATTTCTGGCTGATTTCTTGGAATTTTCCTTCTTGATACAATTCCACAAAAGCCTTATTCAAATTGGCTAATAAGGTCTTATCCGCTGGTCTTACTCCGACTGCAAAAGACTCACTCTCAAAACCGGCTGAGAAAATCTCATACTGGTCTAATATCCCTTCCGTTTTAAGATAATAATTGGCATAAACACGGTCAATTAAAAGAGCATCAATCCGATCATTTTGCAAGTCAATCAAGGCTTCATTAAAACTCTGATACTGGTTTGCTTTTTGATCTTTTACGATATTTTTCAACAGGTCAGGTTGAGCTTCAAAATCTAGATAACCAGAAGAACCTGCTTGGGCCCCCAAAATCTTATCTTTCATATCCGAAACTGACTGGATATTTTGCGATTTTTTTGAGACTAGAACCTGCTGATTCTCCATATAAGGAATTGTAAAAGCAACCTTTTCACGGCGTTCATCTGTTGCTGAATATCCATTCCAGATAGCATCAATAGTGCCGTTTTGAAGTTCTGTTTCCTTCATATCCCAATCAATTGGTTGAAACTGTACCTTGAACCCCAGTTTCTCAGAAACGGCTTGGGCTAAATCAATATCAAATCCAACATATTGCCCATTCTTTTCTTCAAAGCCCATAGGAACAAAGGTATTGTCAAATCCAATAGTAATGCTTCCTTGTTGTTGGTATTTTTCCCAATTATCTACTTTAGGATTGCTAGCTTTTTGCGTGCATCCTACCAGGAAAAAAGCAAGAAAGAATACCAAAACAAGGCTGATTTTCTTTCGATTCATAGACACCTCCTACTTAGGCTCTACTTTGAGAATCTGGTCAGCGATATTCTCTGCAAACTGGAGGTCGTGAGTCACGACAATCTGAGTCATGCCTAGTTCCCGATTTTGTAGAATCAGTTTTTCAACCTCGAGACGCAACTCTGGGTCAAGGGCTGAAGTTGGTTCGTCATAACCAATCACTTCAGGATCTATCATCATAGCGCGTGCTAAGGCAACACGTTGCTTTTGACCACCAGATAATGAGTATGGATAAGCATCTGCGTGAGCTTCGAGCCCCAGACGAGCGAGTAAGTCGGTTGCCTTCTTCTTGGCATCTGCTTCAGACAGCCCCATAGTTTTGATGGGTGACAAAATCAAGTTCTCCATAACGGATAAGTGAGGAAAAAGCTGAAAATCTTGAAAAACAAAACCTAATAAGTGACGCTTTTCAAGTTCATCCAAAGGTAGGGATTCTCCATTATAAAAAATCTCACCTGAATCAATGGTTTCAAGTCCAGCTAACATTCTAAGCAAGGTTGTCTTCCCACCACCAGAAGGTCCAACGATGGCCAAAATCTGCTTTTCAGGAATTGTTAAACTGAAATTGGATAAAATTTCTTTTTTTCCAAATTTTTTGCTGATATTTCTTAACTCTAACATGGATAACCTCCTATCTATAGTAGCTGAACTTCTTCTCAAGTTTCTTAGCTATAATCGTAACAATACCAATCATGAGAAGATAGATAGCTCCTGCTAGAAACATTGGAATCAAGCTGGCATCACGATTGGCTGCAGTACGACTAGCTAGAATCAGATCAGAAATACCGAGCGCATAGACCAGTGAAGTATCCTTAACCAGACTCATAACTTCGTTAAATACACTTGGCAAAACAATCTTGGTCACTTGTGGCAAGATAATATAGCGGACGGTATCGATAGGTTTGAATTTCAAAACCTTAGCTGCCTCATATTGCCCTTGAGGAATGGTTGCAATCCCTCCACGGAATATTTCTGCAAAGTAGGCCGCATAATTAAGCGTGAAGGCAATAATTGCTGCTGGCACACGATCTAGTCGAATTCCGATACTTGGGAGAACATAGTAGATAAAAATCAACTGTAGGAGTAAGGGTGTTCCACGCATCACCCAGATATAGATGTCAATCATGTAATGGAGGGGTTTCCAATGCACCTGTAAGCAAAAAGCAACCAAAATGCCTAAAGGGATTGAAAAAAGTAAGACCAGTGCAAAAACTTGTAAGGTCATTGTCGCACCGCTCAATAAACTTGGTAATATCTCAAATAAGTAAGACATATTCCACCTCCTAAAAATAATTGTTCTCATTATAGCATAAATAAACACAAAATCAAAGAATTTCAGAAACTTTCATGAATTTTTAAAACTTTAACCTTGATTTCCGAACAATAGTGTTCATGAGAAAAATTTTCTACTTACATAAAGAATCAGATGTCACAATTTGAGAAGAGATTCCTTTCCGTTTCTCTCCTATTTCATGATATAATAGAAGCATGATGACAATAGTATTATTAATTTTAGCTTATTTATTGGGTTCAATTCCTTCAGGCTTGTGGATTGGACAAATATTCTTTAACATCAATCTAAGAGAACATGGTTCTGGCAATACTGGAACAACCAATACCTTCCGTATTTTAGGTAAGAAAGCGGGTACGGCAACCTTCGTGATTGATTTTTTCAAAGGAACCATCGCAACCCTGCTTCCCCTTATCTTCCATGTACAAGGAATCTCTCCTCTCATTTTTGGTCTCTTAGCCGTAATCGGACATACTTTCCCAATTTTTGCAGGATTTAAGGGAGGTAAGGCTGTCGCAACCAGTGCTGGAGTCATTTTCGGATTTGCTCCTCTATTTTGCCTCTATCTAGCAGTTGTCTTCTTTGGAACTCTTTATCTAGGAAGTATGATTTCTCTCTCTAGTGTTACTGCTGCCCTTGCTGCTGTACTTGGGGTTATTCTCTTTCCACTTATCAGTTTCCTACTGCCAAGTTACGATTTATTATTTGTAGTGATTATCCTAGCCCTCGCAAGTCTAATTATCATTCGCCACAAGGATAACATCAATCGTATTCGTAATAAAACAGAAAATCTTGTTCCTTGGGGACTAAATCTTACCCATCAAAAACCTAAAAAATAAAGCGTCAGTTTCAAACCGACGCTTTTTTGTGGCTCTATAATATTTGTAGTGGGTAAATCCCCTATAGATATTATAGAGCCTATTTTGTTGTAGAAAAAAAGTCCCATAAGATCTATAATGAAAAGCGACCAAACCATCATTAGAAAGATTCATATGGAACAATTACATTTTATCACAACATTACTAGACATTAAAGACCCTAATATCCAATTTGTGGATGTTGTTAATAGAGATACACACAAGGAAATTATAGCTAAACTGGATTATGATGCTCCATCTTGTCCTGATTGTGGAAATAAAATGAAGAAATATGACTTTCAAAAACCGTCTAAGATCCCTTACCTCGAAACGACTGGTATGCCTACTAGAATCCTTCTGAAAAAACGGCGTTTTAAGTGCTATCAGTGCTCAAAAATGGCTGTCGCTGAGACTTCTCTCATCAAGAAGAATCACCAAATCCCTCGTATCATCAACCAAAAGATTGCTCAAAAGTTGATTGAAAAGACTTCTATGACCGATATTGCCCATCAACTTTCCATCTCAACTTCAACTGTCATTCGTAAGCTCAATGACTTCCGTTTTGAGCATGATTTTTCGCGTCTTCCTGAGATTATGTCTTGGGATGAGTACGCCTTCACCAAGGGAAAGATGAGCTTTATTGCGCAAGATTTTGAAAGGCTCAATATCATCACTGTTCTTGAAGGTAGAACACAGGCTATCATCCGAAATCACTTTCTTCGCTACGATAGAGTCGTTCGATGTCAGGTGAAAATTATTACTATGGACATGTTTAGTCCCTACTATGACTTGGCTAAACAGCTTTTTCCAAACGCTAAAATCGTTCTTGATCGCTTTCACATTGTGCAACATCTTAGCCGTGCTATGAGTCGTGTTCGTGTCCAAATAATGAATCAGTTTCATCGAAAATCCCATGAATACAAGGCTATCAAGCGCTACTGGAAGCTCATCCAACAAGATAGTCGGAAACTCAGCGATAAACGTTTTTATCGCCCTACTTTTCGCATGCACTTAACCAATAAAGAGATTCTAGATAAGCTTTTGAGCTATTCAGAAGACTTGAAACACCACTATGATCTCTATCAGCTCTTGCTTTTCCACTTTCAGAATAAAGAGCCTGAGAAATTTTTCGGACTCATCGAGGACAATCTAAAGCAGATTCATCCTCTTTTTCAGACTGTCTTTAAAACCTTTCTAAAGGACAAAGAGAAAATCGTCAACGCCCTTCAACTTCCCTATTCTAACGCCAAATTAGAAGCGACTAATAATCTCATCAAACTTATCAAGCGAAATGCATTTGGATTTCGGAACTTTGACAACTTTAAGAAACGAATTTTCATCGCTCTGAATATAAAAATGAAGAGGACATCAATTGTCCTCTCCAGATGTTAGTTTTTATTCAACCCACTACAGTTGACAATGAGCCTTTTTTGTTTATTTAGATTTGATATAGTTGATACCATCTGCCTTCGGTGCAACAGCTTTACCAAAGAAGGCTGCTAGTACGACAATGGTCAAGAGATATGGTGCAATTTGCAAGTAAACGGCTGGGACTCCTTGCAAGAAAGGAAGTTGAGAACCGATAACTGCTAAACTTTGTGATAGTCCAAAGAAGAGACTTGAAAGCATAGCACCAACAGGATTCCATTTACCGAAGATCATAGCAGCAAGTGCGATAAATCCAGGTCCAACGATGGTTGTAACTGAGAAGTTAACGGAAATTGACTGAGCGTAGATAGCTCCACCGATTCCTCCAAGGAAACCTGAAATCACAACTCCAAGATATCTCATCTTGTAGACATTTATCCCCAAAGTATCTGCTGCTTGTGGATGTTCACCAACTGAACGGAGGCGAAGCCCAAAGCGAGTTTTAAAGAGGACAAACCATGCTAAGAATGAGAAGGCAATTGCTAGGTAACCAAGTAAACTTGTTGACTTGAAGAAGATATCTCCGATAACTGGGATATTAGCCAAAAGAGGGAAATCAAAACGTCCAAAAGTTTGCGTTAAGTTATCCGTTTGTCCCTTGTTATAAAGCACCTTCACCAAGAAGACTGCCAAGGCTGGAGCCATCAAGTTAAGTACGGTACCACTGACAACATGGTCAGCACGAAAATGAACTGTAGCTACTGCATGAATCAGTGAAAAGATAGCTCCGACTAATCCACCAACTAGAAGAGCCAACCAAGGAGTCGCTGCTCCTAAATCTTGAGCAAATTCAAGATTAAAAACAACTCCAGAAAAGGCACCCATGACCATGATTCCTTCAAGACCAACGTTAACAACTCCACCACGTTCAGAGAAAACGCCTCCGATACTTGTGAAAATAAGTGGTGCTGAGTAAATCAACATTGAAGAAACCATAAGGGTTAACATTGTTGTAATCGACATCCTTATTTACCTCCTTTAAGTTGTTTTCTTGGTTTGACAAAGCGTTCGATGATGTAGTGAACGCTGACAAAGAAGATAATTGAGGCTGTAACGATACTTACAAGCTCAGATGGTACTTGAGCAGCATTCATACCAGGGGCTCCAACTTGAAGCACTCCGAACAAGAAGGCTGCAAAGAGAATTCCAATTGGTGAGTTTGCAGCTAGTAGACTGACCGCCATACCATTAAATCCGATTGCCAACGATGAACCTTGAACATAGACGTTTTGGAAGGTACCAAGTCCTTCTACCGCTCCACCTAGACCTGCAAGGGCACCAGAAATAATCATTGATAAAATAATGGTACGTTTCGCTGAAATACCAGCGTATTCAGAAGCATTTGGATTTAGACCAACTGCACGGATTTCAAAACCGAGAGTTGTCTTCTTAAGCAAGAACCAGATAACTGCAACTGCAATGATGGCAAAGAAAATCCCAATATTCATACGAGAGTTTCCTGTTAACTCAGCAAGCCATGGTGTTTGATAAGTTGCATTTGCACTTACTCGGATAGATGAATCTGTACTTTGCATGATTTCTTTAGGGAAGTGGTGGATAAAGGCATTTCCCACATAAAGAACAATGTAGTTCATCATGATGGTTACGATGACTTCAGATGTTCCAAGATAGGCTCTTAAAATACCAGGAATGGCACCAACTATTCCTCCAGCCACCAGCGCAATGACAACTGTCGCAAGAATCAACAATGGACGTGGCAAATCTGGATTTGAAAGAGCGAACCAGCCACTCATAACCCAACCAGCGAGTGCTTGTCCTGGAAGCCCGACATTAAAGAAACCGGCACGACTCGCAACTGCAAATCCAAGAGCAATCAAGACTAATGGCCCCATTGCACGGAAGATTTCACCAATACCACGAACACTACCAAAGGCTGTGTAGAACAACTCTTCATAACCCCAAATAGCATCATAGCCAAAAATCCACATGACGATGGCTCCAAGCAAGATTCCAAGGATAACAGAAATCAAGGGAACCGAAATTTGTTGTAATTTTTTAGACATCACTCTACTCCTTTTTCCAATTCACCACCAGCCATCAAGACACCAAGTTCTTGCTTGTTGGTTGTTTCTGGCGTTACAATCCCTTGAATCTTACCATCATGGATAACAGCGATTCTATCTGATACGTTTAGAATCTCATCTAGTTCAAAGCTGACTACAAGGACAGCTTTCCCATTATCACGTTCTTGAATCAAGCGTTTGTGAATGTACTCAATGGCACCGACGTCCAAACCACGAGTTGGTTGGCTGACGATGAGGAGATCCGGATTTCGATCAATCTCCCGAGCGATGATTGCTTTTTGTTGATTTCCTCCAGAAAGGGCAGAAGCAGGAACAATCTCACTAGCAGCACGAACATCAAACTCCTGCATCAATTTTTTTGCATAGTCAAGGATATTCGTATAATTTAAAATTCCCTTCTTGCTAAGAGGTTCTTTATAATAGGTTTGAAGAGCGATATTTTCAGAAATCATCATTTCCAAGACCAAACCATCACGGTGACGGTCTTCCGGAACGTGACCAACGCTCAGTTCAGTAATTTGACGTGGATGCAATCCTACAATGGACTGGCCTTTCAATTCCACACTACCAGACTCAATCTTACGAAGTCCTGTGATAGCTTGGATCAATTCAGACTGACCATTTCCATCAATACCGGCAATTCCGACAATCTCACCAGCCCGAACATCGAGTGAAAGATTCTTAACAGCAGGAACGCCACGGTTTTCATGAACAACCAAGTCTTTGATGGAAAGAACGACTTCTTTAGGTTGTGGTGCTTGCTTCTCAGTTTTGAAGGAAACAGAACGTCCCACCATCATCTCAGCCAAGTCAGCGTTAGTCGCACCAGCAATCTCAACTGTTTCGATTGATTTACCACGACGGATAACTGTAACGCGGTCAGAAACCGCACGAATTTCATCCAACTTGTGGGTAATCAAGATAATTGATTTGCCTTCTTTGACCAAGTTTTTCATGATAACCATCAACTCATCGATTTCCGATGGCGTTAAAACAGCAGTTGGTTCGTCAAAGATAAGAATATCGGCACCACGATAAAGTGTCTTCAAAATTTCAACACGTTGTTGAGCACCAACAGAGATATCTGCTACTTTGGCAGAAGGGTCTACAGCTAGTCCATAACGCTCTGATAATTCAAGAATCTCTCGACTTGCTCGAGCAATATCTAGGACACCATTTTTAGTCAATTCACTTCCTAAAATGATATTCTCAGCAACAGTGAAAGCCTCTACCAACATAAAGTGTTGGTGAACCATTCCAATCCCTAGGCTAGCGGCTTTTGATGGAGAGTCTAGTTTCACAACTTGACCGTTAACCACAATTTCACCACTAGTTGGTTCTAGAAGCCCTGCAAGCATGTTCATAAGAGTGGATTTACCAGCTCCATTTTCTCCTAAAAGTGCATGAATTTCACCTTTACGAAGTTCTAGGTTAATTTTGTCGTTAGCGACAAATTCACCAAAAACTTTGGTAATTTCACGCATTTCAATGACATTTTCGTGTGCCATGTGCTCTTCCTTTCAGAGTTTTATTTTGTTTCAATAAAACCTGCTAAAGAAACTTAGCAAGCTCTATTGAGACAAAACACTTTGTCTCAATTCTTAAAGAAGCGGCCACAGGCCGCTCCCCTAAGAAATGACTTTCATCCATTATTTTTCAGGAACTTTTACACTTCCATCAAGGATTTTAGCTTTTGCATCTTCAACAGCTTTTTTACCTTCTTCAGAAAGGTTAGTTGTTACTAGATCAACCCCTTTATCCTTCAATGAGTAAACGATCACTTGACCGCCAGGGAATTCACCTTTTTCAGTTTTGTTTGCGATATCTTGAACTGTTGTTCCGACTTGTTTCAAAGTAGAAGCAAGTACGAAGTTTGATTCTTTACCATCTTTAGAAGTGTATTTACCTTCTTCAACTTGGTCACGGTCTACACCGATAACCCAAACTTTTTCGCCTTCGTTTTTGCTTTCATTCAAAGATTTAGCTTCTGAGAAGACACCTGCACCAGTACCACCAGCTGCTTGGTAGATTACGTCTGCACCTGCAGCATATTGAGCTGCAGCGATTGTTTTACCTTTAGCGGCATCACCAAATGAACCAGCGTAGTCTACTTGTACTTTGATAGATGGGTCAACTGACTCAACACCAGCTTTGAAACCAGCTGCGAAACGAGAAATAACTTCAGATTCCATACCACCTACAAAACCAACTTGTTTTGTTTTAGTAGTTTTAGCTGCTGCTACACCTGCAAGGTAAGCTGCTTCGTTATCAGCAAATGTTACACTTGCTACGTTCTTTTGATCTTTAATCACATCATCAATCAAAACATAGTTCAAGTCTGCATGTTCTTTCGCTGCTTCTTCAACTGCATTGTGAAGGGCAAAACCAACACCATAAATCAAGTTGTAGCTTCCTGCTGCTTGGTTCAAGTTGTTAGCGTAGTCAGCTTCACTTGTTGATTGGAAGTATGTGTAGCCTTTATCTTTTGCAAGATTGTGCTCTTTACCCCAAGCTTGAAGACCTTCCCAAGCTGATTGGTTGAATGATTTATCATCAACACCACCAGTATCTGTAACGATAGCTGCTTTAGTCTTCAAATCAGAAGATGAAGATGCTGCGTTACGAGAAGAGCGATTACCACATGCAGCAAGTCCAAATGCTGCTACTGCAACTAGACCAAGGCCTAGCCATTGTTTCTTGTTCATTACTGAACCTCCTAAATAAGATGCGCAACGAAGTTGCAAGTATGGATTGATTGGTCACAAGGACCCTTGCCACTCAGAGAGTGACACAGACTATTGCAAGTCTGTAAAAGAATATGGAAGTAATTCCCCGACCGTCATCTCGACCGTCGATTTATCTTTGGCAACTAGAGTCACCTTTAGATCTGGTTTAAAAAATTCGACCATAACTTGGCGACAAGCTCCGCAAGGAGAAATAGGTTTCTCAGTTTGACCATAGACAATCAATTCTGAAAACTCACGTTGTCCTTCAGAGACAGCTTTAAAAATGGCTGTTCTCTCACCACAGTTGGTCAAGGGGTAGCTAGCATTTTCAATATTGCATCCTGTATATACACTTCCGTCCTTGGCAACCAGAACGGCACCAATTGGAAAGTGTGAATAGGGTACATAGGCGTTTTTACTAGTCTCAATCGCTAAGTCAATCAACTCAGTAGTCGCCATCTGCTAACTCTCCTTTTAAGATTGCTACACCTGCAGATGTTCCGATACGAGTAGCTCCAGCTTCAACAAAAGCTACAGCATCTGCATAAGAACGAGCTCCTCCTGCTGCTTTGACTCCCATGTCTGGACCAACAGTCTGACGCATTAACTTAACATCCGGTAGGGTTGCACCACCTGTTGAGAAGCCTGTTGACGTCTTGACAAAGTCTGCTCCTGCTTTCTGGGCTAGTTGGCAAGCCAAAACTTTTTCCTCATCAGTTAACAAACAAGCCTCGATAATAACCTTAACCAGTTTGTCTCCGCTTGCTTCAACAACTGCTCGAATATCTGACTCAACTAATGCAGTATTTCCTGATTTGAGTGTGCCAACATTGATAACCATATCAATTTCGTCAGCACCATTTTGGATAGCTTCTTTGGTTTCATAAGCCTTGACAGCTGAAGTTGTAGCTCCAAGAGGGAAGCCTACTACTGTACAAACCTTGACATCAGTATCTACGAGTGCAGTTTTGGCATGTGAAACCCAGCAAGGATTGACACAAACACTGGCAAAATCATAGTCTTTGGCTTCAGATAGCAAACGATCAATTTGTTCCTCTGTCGCATCTTGCTTTAAAAGCGTATGATCAATGTATTTATTTAGTTTCATTTCGTTTTTTCCTTAAATTAGGAGATAATTTCAATGATTTCACGCGTTTTTATCGCTTCATCACTTATCTTAATTTTAACATAATTTTGGAAATCTGTAACTAGTTCCGGAGAAATTTTGCCATTTGTATATACTTTTGCAACAATTTCACCCTTTCTGACAAAGTCTCCAACTTTCTTCTCAAAAACAATCCCCGTCTCATAGTCAAGGGCGTCTGTTTTCACTGCACGACCAGCACCCAATCTCATGGCAAAAAGACCAAACTCCATGGCTGGAAGTTCTGCGATAATACCATCCTCCTGAGCAGGAATATCAACTACATGCTCAACCTTTACTGGACGATAGAGGTCTTCTAAATCTCCACCCTGAGCTACAACCATCTCTTCGAATTTCTGGAGCGCCTTACCATTTTCAAGATGTTGCCTTACTTCCTCAACAGTTTTTTCAACATTAGCTAAAGATAGCATAATCTGGGCTAACTCGCAGATAAAATGACTAATATCTTCACGTCCCTTACCTTGAAGAATTTCTAGTGCTTCTAGGATTTCCAAGCGGTTTCCAATAGCACGTCCCAAGGGTTGACTCATGTCCGTAATGACTGCTACTGTCTTACGACCTACCGCCTTACCAAGGTTTACCATGGTTTGAGCCAATTCACGGGCCTCGTCCACTGTTTTCATGAAGGCACCTTCACCCACAGTTACATCAAGTAAGATAGCATCAGCTCCAGCAGCAATCTTTTTACTCATGACCGAACTAGCAATCAAGGGAATAGTATCAACCGTTGCCGTCACATCACGGAGGGCGTATAGAAGTTTGTCAGCCTTAACCAATTGATCGGACTGGCCAATGACTGAGACACCAATATCCTGAACTTGTTTGATAAATTCATCCTGATTTCGTTCAATCTGAAAACCTTTGATGGATTCTAATTTATCGATAGTACCGCCGGTATGACCCAGACCTCTACCACTCATCTTAGCAACCGGAACACCAAAACTAGCTACCAAAGGTGCTAGGATTAAAGTTACCTTATCACCAACTCCACCAGTAGAGTGCTTGTCTACCTTAATGCCTTCAATTGGCGATAAATCAAATTCCTGACCTGTCTTAACCATGTTCATAGTCAAGTCAGAAATCTCATCGATAGTCATTCCCTGAAAATATACTGCCATAGCAAAAGCTGCCATCTGGTAATCAGGGACGATTCCAGATACATAACCTTCAATCAACCATTGAATCTCACTGGAGCTTAGTTCTTGGCCGTCTCTTTTTTTCTGGATTAGATCTACTGCTCTCATTCTTTCACACTTCTAAGGATATAATATCCCTTATCTTTCTTTACAACCTCACAATTGCCAAAAACTTCTTCCATCTTACTTTTGGCACTAGGAGCTCCTTGTTTTTTCTGGATGACGATCGTCAAATCTCCACCATCTACTAAAAAGTCTATACTTTTCTCGATGATTTCGTGGACTACTTGCTTGCCTGCACGTATAGGAGGGTTGGAAATGACATGGTCGAATTGTCCTTCTACCTGCTCATAAATATTAGACTGGAAGATAGTCGCTTGAACCTTGTTTTTTACTGCATTTTGCTGGGCTAAATCCAAGGCACGATTATTGATGTCCACCATCGTTGCTTGGGCACCATAAGCCTTAACCAAAGACAAACCTATCGGACCATAGCCACAACCAACATCAAGAATTTTTTCACCTTTTTCAATATCTAGACATCTTAACAACAACTGACTTCCAAAGTCAATCATTTTTTTACTAAAGACACCAGCATCTGTCAAAAAGGTCATCTTTTGCCCAAGTAGCTCAACTCTAAGCTCATGAACATCATGGGCTGCATCTGGATTTTCTGCATAATACATTTTACTCATGACACTATTTTACCATAATTTGACTTAAATTGTAAATCGTTTACAAAGGTATCAAGCCCTTTAATCACATTGTATTTTCTCAAAAATAATATAAATCGGATTAACATTAGGGACCTAGTAAAAAGCTCCCGACTGCCATGGTAATCGGAAAAGCAAAAATGCAAGCAAGACCAAAAAAGAAGAGCCAACACTTTCGTTTAAAGAAAGCTA
The DNA here is from genome assembly GCF_047464215.1 of Streptococcus infantis. GTDB lineage: Bacteria > Bacillota > Bacilli > Lactobacillales > Streptococcaceae > Streptococcus > Streptococcus infantis_P. The sequence goes on from NZ_JASHCG010000002.1 coordinate 148,230, forward strand.
GCACAAGGTAGCCAAGACCTATGAGGGGTAATAAGATAAACAAAACAAAAGTGGTCCAGTTATAGCTCTGAGTTCCTATCGTAAAGGAGAAATTCACCCAGTTTGGTGATAACCATAAAAAAATAACAAATAGGCTGAACAAACCCAGCGTATTTTCTCTTAATCCAGCTTTCATCTTAGCACCTCCTTTATAGGTTTTCCCCCTTATATTTTAACAAAGAACGCGCTTTTTCTCAATTGGTCAGATGGTTATTCTTTCTAAAATATGGTATACTAAGATATCAAACGAGGATATAGTATGACCAACGAATTTTTACATTTTGAAAGGATAAGCCGCGAAACTTGGCAATCCTTGCATCGCAAAACAACTCCTCCCTTGACCGAGGAAGAGTTAGATTCTATTAAGAGTTTCAATGATCAGATTAGCCTACAAGATGTTACAGATATCTATCTGCCACTGGCACATTTGATTCAGATTTATAAGCGTTCCAAAGAAGACCTTGCCTTTTCAAAAGGTATTTTCCTTCAAAGAGAGAGCAAAAAACAGCCCTTTATTATCGGAGTTTCTGGGAGTGTTGCTGTCGGTAAATCAACCACTAGTCGACTCTTGCAAATTTTGCTGTCTCGTATCGTTCCTGGAGCAAGTGTTGAACTAGTGACTACAGATGGTTTTTTATACCCAAATAGTGTCTTAATTGAGCAAGACATTCTCAACCGCAAGGGTTTTCCTGAGAGCTACGATATGGAAGCTTTGCTCAATTTTCTAGACCAACTCAAAAATGGTCAGGATGTTGATATACCTGTTTATTCCCATGAAATCTATGATATCGTGCCGGGTCAAAAACAACGAGTTCAAGCTGCTGATTTTGTCATTGTTGAGGGAATCAATGTGTTCCAAAATCCACATAATGCCCGTCTCTATATTACTGATTTCTTTGACTTTTCAATCTATGTCGATGCTGCTGTCGAAGACATTGAAAGTTGGTATTTGGATCGATTCTTAAAACTCCTTAGCTTTGCTCAAGATGATCCAGGCAACTATTACTACCGTTTCACTCAACTTCCTCTTAGTGAAGTGAAGGATTTTGCTCACCAAGTTTGGACCAGTATCAACCTCACCAATCTCCAAAATTACATTGAACCGACACGAAATCGAGCCGAGGTCATTCTCCATAAATCTAAAAATCACGAAATTGATGAAATTTACTTAAAAAAATAATTTTCCCTTGTCAAAACGTAAGTTTTCAGATATAATGGTATAGTTAGTAAAAATGGAGGTAAGAACATTGGCAAACATTAAATCAGCTATCAAACGCGCTGAATTGAACGTTAAACAAAACGAAAAGAACTCAGCTCAAAAATCAGCTATGCGTACTGCTATCAAAGCTTTTGAAGCAAACCCATCTGAAGAACTTTACCGTGCTGCCAGCTCAGCTATCGATAAAGCAGAAACTAAAGGTTTAATCCACAAAAACAAAGCTAGCCGTGATAAAGCACGTCTTGCAGCTAAACTTGGTTAATCTTTAACTGCATACAAAATGAGCTCTTCGGAGCTTTTTTTGTGCACATTTTCTGGAGGTTATTATGAAAATAGCTATCATTGGATATTCTGGATCAGGCAAATCTACTCTTGCTGAAAAACTATCTAAGCACTACTCCATCCCCAAACTTCATATGGACACACTTCAATTTCAGCCAGGCTGGGTAGACAGTGACCGTGACTGGATGCTTAAGCAAATGGAGACTTTCCTTACCAAACACAAAGATTGGATCATTGATGGCAACTACTCTTGGTGTTGCTATGAGGAAAGAATGGAGCAAGCTGACCAGATTATCTTTTTAAACTTTTCAGCGTGGACTTGTTTGCTAAGAGCCTTTAAGCGTTATTTAAAATATAGAGGAAAAGTCAGAGAAAGTATGGCTGCGGGATGTCCCGAGCAATTCAACTGGGACTTTATCCGTTGGATTCTTTGGGATGGACGAACGTCTTCTCACAAAAAACAGTACAAGCAGCTTTGTCGTGACTATGCTGATAAAGTCACAATCATCAGCAATCAAAAAGAACTCAATCAATTTATAAATCAAATATAAGATTCCTTAGAAATGAAGAGAATCGTGTTCATAGTTTCTGATGCGTGATACAAAAAAACTGAAGGAAGTATAGTCCCAATGTCATTAAGTTAGTAATCTAACTATTTGAATAGGAGATAGGATTGAGATCATCAAAGTGATTCTCTATCCTATCTTCTATTTTTTTGCATAACAAATAAAGGTTTTTTCACCCTATTTTTTGAGATTTATGTTACTCTATAGATGAAATCAACTACCGATTGGGCCTTTATTTTTCTTGGATATTTTCGATTCGGTCGAATAATAGATAACTGTTTCTTGAGGTAGTTTTTCAACTGGAGAGAAGAAAGGGAACCGTTAAAAAACAAACGGCAGGCATAAGTCGCATCTGAGAAACACACTTTATATCTTTGTTTTTTGTGACTACTGTCGATGGCAACTTGCGAGGTTAACCAACGACAAAAGTTAAAATTTGTAAATCGGGCAAAGATTTCTTGGAGAATCCCTTCCTTCTTTTTGGCATGAAAATTGACCAAGCCAATACTGTATTTCAGGTCACGAAAACTAGTCTCTATGCCCCATCTGCTGGCGTAGAGATTTTTTAATTGTTGGACTGAATAATCTGTATTTGTCACTAAAGTTTCGTATTTTCCTTCTTCCACTTCTAAACGCACCATACGAAAAGGAAGTTGGTATAGTTCAACAGGGTCATGTTTTTGACTTGTTTCTGGAAGAAAATCAAAAGTAGAATTGTGTGGAATAAAATGATAGTCATTGGGGAAATCACGATAAAGTTTTTTGAGCTGATTGGTTTGCTTTCGTGATAATTTTAGAGAAAAGTTTTGATCAAAACACTCTGTATTTTGCAAGTTGAAGGAGGAACGCATGGATTGTTTTCCATCTCGAATTCGGATGATATAAAGCCATCCTTTTTCTTGAAAATGAGCCATAAGATTGTAACTTTCATAGCCTCTATCCATGATAACAAGAGCTTTCTCGAAAGGGAGAAGCCTCCATCATCTGAATCAGAGCTAAGCACTCATGTTGCCTATGTTTGTCTTGAATAGAAACATCTCTATACACTCCAGTCTTCAAGTCGTATAGGGCATTTATGTGTATGAGATTATAGGATTTAACATCCGTTTGGGTTTGGATAGAGGTTTCTGTATCCATGGGAGTTCGAGGAATACAGATATCACTTCCATCTGCAGCTAATATCGGAAAATTGGTGTTAAGTGGAATAGGTGCTGTAAATTCTTTAAATAAGGTATAGAAAGCCTCAGATTTTATCTGATAGCGTCTTTGAACAAAGGCTGAATTTGAAACTGTCAGTCTAGCATCTAGTAATTCTTTTGACAGTGATTTTCCTCCCATTCCCAGAATGGTACGAATCATGGTTTCTAGTGATAACCTTCTTTTACGAGTAAAGGCCTGTTCATCTTGTTTGACGAGCTCAACTTTTTGACTAAGGATACTCTGAATACTCTTATTCAAGTGGGCTTTTATCTGTTTTATCATGGGAAGTACCTCCTTAACTATCAGTTTAGCACATAAAAAAAGAAACCCAAATACAGAATTGTATTTGAATTTCTTAACTTAATGACATTGAGTATAGTCCTACTTCTTTCAGTTTTTTATTGTCTCAATTTAGAAAAAACTTCTCCGATCTTACCTTCGATAACTAAATCAGCTTGGCTGTCTTGAGGAGTGCTGGACTTGTTGATAACGACAAGATTTGACCCTGAAAAATAATTGATTAGGCTAGCTGCAGGATAAACAACTAAGGAAGTTCCACCAATGATCAACAAATCTGCTTCCTGAATGGCTCGAGCTGCGCGACTAAATACATCCATATCTAGCGCTTCCTCATAAAGGGTCACGTCAGGTTTGACCACCTTGCCACAATCTAAGCAGTAGGGAACTGAACCTTCAAGTTCCAAAAAGGCAGTCAAATCATAAAAGCGATGACAGCCCAAACAATAATTACGATCTGCACTACCATGCAGTTTCAAAACTTTCTGAGATCCTGCCATTTCATGGAGACTATCGATATTTTGCGTCACAATCGCCTTTAATTTACCTGTTTTTTCCAACAACGCTAGATAATCATGTGCTAAATTCTGCTTGGCATCAGGATAGACCAGATACTTTTTGTAGAAATCAAAAAAATCCTCTGGATAGCGTTCAAACATGGTGCGTGAAACCAGTTGCTCGGCAGTAAAATGGCGCCCCAACTTAAGACTATAAACACCATCAGAACTTCGAAAATCAGGAATATTAGACTCTGTTGAAACCCCTGCACCACCGAAAAAGACAATTCTTTGACTTTTATCTATCAGTTCCTGTAATTGTTCAATCTTATCCATTTCACCCCTCCTTAAGCCTTTTGTTCTAAAAAAGTTGAAAACCTTTAGCTTCTGTCAACTAGGCTTTCAACTTTATTTGATTATGATTTAAATGTTAAACTGACTACTTTTGGTCCTTTGACATAATTTGACTTTCTTCAAAATCCTTATTCTCATCTATTATAGGATTGAAGCAATGAACATGCTTATCATTTTGAGAACAAGAGTAATCACATGAATGGAATCTAACTTTAGTCAGCAATCAAAGTTTCTAGACCAACCTTCATCATATCTGTGAAAGTATTTTGGCGTTCTTCAGCTGTAGTGTCTTCTTCTGGGTTAACCAAGCTGTCAGAAATCGTCATAATGGCAAGAGCATCAACATGGTGTTGGGCAGCAAGATAGTAAAGGGCTGCTGCTTCCATCTCCACTGCTTTCACTCCCCACTTACCAAGTTCGATATTCTTCTCAAAGTAATTTGAGTAAAAGACATCTGAAGACAAGACATTACCAACGTGAGTGGTCATATCAAGATCTTTGGCGATATGGTAGGCTTTATCTAGTAAATCAAAGCTAGCGATTTGTGGAAAATCATATAGTGGCCAGTCGTTACGGATGATGTTTGAGTTGGTAGCAGCTGCTTGCGCCAAGACCAATTCACGGACGTGAACATCCTCATTCAAAGAACCAGCAGTTCCGACACGGATCAATTTCTTCACACCGTAATCGACAATCAATTCACGCGCATAGATGGAGATTGATGGCATTCCCATCCCTGTTCCCATAACAGATACACGATGGCCCTTGTAAGTCCCAGTGTAACCAAACATGTTACGGACTTCGTTAAAGCAAACAGCATCTTCTAAAAAGTTCTCAGCGATAAATTTCGCACGAAGAGGATCTCCAGGAAGAAGAATTTTATCAGCAATTTCACCCTGCTTAGCAGCAATATGGATAGACATAATATAAGATACCAAGGGCGTAAAAGAGGCAAAGTAAAAATAGGAAATCCGACAAAGATGCCTCGCATCTAGGAGGATTTATCTTTTTTACACAGCCTCTAGCCCGGGTTCAGTTTCAAACCCGAACTACCCTTCCTTTCATTTTTGTTTTTAGAAAAGCTTTCCGCTCGTGTTCAAATCTGAACACACGCTCTACCTTTCTTTATTTTAAAAGTGATACGTGGAAAGATACCAATCCCGTCAAAAAGCGAAGGGAAAATAGAAGTTGGGCGCAGTGAGCGATGCTCGCTAGACCAACTATCTTTTTCCCACTGCTTTTAGGGTGGGTTCAATTCCTTTCTTTTTTAATTTTGATGATTTAGAGAAGAGTAACCCGTATTCAGTTCAGCGAATACGGTAAACCCATCCTTTCTTTTTTAATTGAGTAATTAGAAAAGCTTTCCGCTCGTGTTCAAATCTGAACACATGCTCTACCTTTCTGTTATTTTTAATTTGTTAATGAATCCAAAAATGCATAGAGTTTTGCATTCATTTCTTGATAATCATATGCACGAATAGCTTCAGGCTTTTGAACATAAGTCAATTTTTGACTTTGTTCTTCCAAGACTTCTTCACCATCCGCAGCAATTAAGGGCTCTACTGCTTCTGGATCAAATTCCAAATGAGCTTGGAAGGCATAGTGTTTAGGACTAAAGCGAATAATCTGACGTGGACAACCTTGACTGGTCGCAAGGACGACAGCATCCTTTGTCAAACCTGGCATATCTCCATGCCAGTGGCCGGTATTTAAAGTTTGTCCAAAAACTTTGACATGATTGTCTTTTAAACCAGCTTCAGTTAGCGTTATTGGAAAAACACCAATCTCACGCTCTGGACTATGTTCATACTCTGAGCCATAAGCAACAGACAAGAGTTGAGCACCAAGACAGACACCAACAATATAGATATCTGCTGTAATCGCTTCTTTTATAAAAGCAAGCTCAGCCTTAGGATCGTAGTATGGAAAAGCTTCTCGATCTTCATCTGGCGATTGAGGTCCTCCCATCACAATTAAGAAGTCAATCTCATTCACTGTCTCTGGTAAGGCTTCATTCTCATAGACTTTGGTCGTGGTCACTTGATGGCCACGCTCCTGCGCCCATTTTAGATAAGCGCCCGGCACTTCAAAGGTTTCATGCAGTACAAAATGTACCTTCATCGTTTCTTCTCCCATCTCTTTCGAATCACGTAAGACAGACTAGCTGCAAGTACAAGCGGAATTGTCAAACTCCAAGTTTGGCCTGTAAATCCAAGGCTCAGGGCAATAGCTGCCAGAGGAGCTTTTAAGGTCGTCCCTAAAAAGACGGTCGCTCCTAGTAACATCCCTAAAGCAGGATCCAGATGAATACCAACTACAGTCAAAAGCAAGGTCACTAGATAGCCAGATCCAATCCCTAAGGCAAATGATGGTGTCAAAGTTCCCCCATACGCACCATTGCGCAAGAGGAGATAAACCAGAAGCCCCTTCACTGCAAGAGCCAGTGGAAGATAAGGAATCGACTGACTAGACAAGAGGACTTGCGCTAGTACCTGGCCATTCCCCATAAAGATAGGGAAAAAGGCTACTAGGCTCCCCAGCACTAGAAAGGCTAGAGGAAGAGCCCAAAGAATCGTCCCAGCCTTCCGCCCTTTGTGACTAGCCCGCTTGGCGAGGAAAGCAAAGACCAGAGCCAAGGGAGTAACCAAGAAAGCAATCACAATAGCCTGGAAGAAACTGCTAGCCGACCATGAGACTGCGGACAGGTGATAAATAGCCTCCTGACCAATGATGGACTGAGCGACCCAGGTGGCTAGATAAGTGCTGGTCAAAACCAGTAGAAGGTTCTGCCAACTGTAGGCGAGTCCTAAGGTCTCAAAGACGAACAAGCTACTGGCAAAGGGAACTTGATAGACCGCAGCTAAACCAGCTCCAGCACCACAGGCAATCAAGACTTTTCGCTCTTTGAGGGCTAGAGAAAAACCTTTCGCCAAGCGATCAGCTAGAAGAGCCCCGACCTCACGTGGTGCTCCTTCTTTTCCGACCGATGCACCTGCTCCGACAATCGCAACCTGCATACCTGCATGAAGGAGGTGGGCTAAGAGCGCTGGTTCCCTGTCTCCAGCTAAGTCAATTTGCTGGCGAATAGACAGAATCTTATAACGCTTTTGCAAGATATACCAAAAACCAGCTGCCAAGCACCCAGTCACACATAAGACCAAAAATCTACGGAGACCTCCAGCTTCTTGAAATTGCTGGAGTAAATCCGACTCATCTTGGCCAAAAGCCAGCCCTTGCACCCCTTCTAGTAGATAATGACAGGCAATTCCGACCAGACCCGTCCCTATTCCTAATGATAAAGTGGCTAGAAGCACTCTCAGTCCATAGGGCATACTTTGGAGTCGTACTCTCATAGTCTTACAATTCTGCAAGAATAGCTTTAAGCAATCCTTTAAAGTCTCCTTTGACACGTTCGGTAACTTCTACTACTTCTTCGTGGTTAAGTTCCTCTTGGAAACCAGCCGCAAAGTTGGTAATACATGAAATACCAAGAACCTTCAAACCAGAATGCGCTGCAATGATGACTTCTGGTACTGTAGACATACCAACTGCATCTGCTCCAAGTGTTTTATAAGCACGGATTTCAGCTGGAGTTTCATACGTTGGACCGGTTACACCGATATAAACACCATCATCAAGTTTAACACCAAGCTTTTCAGCAACTGCATGAGCTGTAGCACGATATTCTGGAGTGTAAGCTTTTGACATGTCTGGGAAACGTGGACCGAAGTCATCTAAGTTTTCACCGATTAGAGGGTTTTGGCCTGTCATATTGATGTGGTCAGTGATAGCCATCAAAGTACCAGGACCAAAGCCGATACCTCCAGCAGCGTTGGTTACAATCACACCTTCACAGCCCAAAACTTTCATAACACGAACTGGGAAAGTAACAACTTCCAGCGGATTTCCTTCATAGAAATGGAAACGTCCTTGAAGGGCTAAAACTTTACGTCCTGCAAGCTCACCGTAAACCAATTTTCCAGCGTGTCCAACAACAGTAGAACGTCCCCAGTTTGGAATCTCAGCATAGTCTACCACAACTGGATTTTCAATTTCTTCAGCAAGTTCTCCAAGTCCTGATCCAAGAATCAAGCCGAACTCTGGTGCTTCTACTCCCTTTTCTTTTAAGAAAGCAGCTGTTTCATTGATTTTTGCTAATAATGTCATTGTCTGTCTCCTTCATAATCTTTTAAAAATTGACCGATTTTGTCAAAGGTTTTTGCATTTCGAATAGTAATATTACGATAGAAAGGCATCTTAAGCAGGTACTTGTGATAGGCTGTTTTGCTATAGGTTTCTTCTGACAATTTGCCCCAGAAGATCCCCAGTTTCCCGAAATGAAGCACTTCATCTACCAGTTCCATACTTTCGACTTTCTCGATGACTTGCTTGATATCCAGTCCCTCAGTATAAAAGAGAACATCCTTTCGAGCCATTTCTTGGAACCACCATTCCGGAAGAGTTCTAAGCTCCTCTTCGTAGTCTTCTTGACTTAACAAGGAAAAACGTTGGATAAATGGATAATGTTCTTTAAAGAAATCCTGTAGCCTCTCAACCAACTGAGTTCTAGGTATACTAGTATCAAAGAAAATATTGCCACTATTGATGTAGGTTTCAACATTTTCCAATTCCAACTCTGTCAATTCTTGACGAAGCTGGGCCATGACCACCTTATGTTTTCCACCGACATTGATCCCTCTAACCAGTAATGCCAAGCGAGTCATCTTAAACCAATTTATCTAAGAAGCTTTCACCAATCATAGCCTTATCTACGCCAAAGTTATCAGCGATTGTTGCCGAAATATCAGCAAAATGACCGATTGGTAAGTGTCCATTTCCTTTTAGTGATGGGCTATAGGCCAAAAGTGGAATGTATTCACGAGTATGGTCTGTACCAGCATAAGTAGGGTCATTACCATGATCGGCAGTAATCATAAGTAGATCATCTTCTCTCATAGCAGCGATAAGTTCTGGCAAACGTTCATCAAACTCGTGCAAGCAATCGCGGTAACCATGTGGATCACGGCGGTGACCGTAAAGGGCATCAAAATCGACCAAGTTAGTGAATGAGAATCCTTTTTCAAACTCAGCAAGGCCCATTGTTGTCAAAAGCGTATCAATTCCATGGCTATTTGACTTATTGTGGCCCATATCATGGTTCACCCCAGCACCATTAAAGATATCGCTAATCTTACCTACTGAGTAAGTATCAATACCTGCTTCGTTGAGTTTGTCCAAAACTGTGGGAGCAAATGGTGATACAGCCAAGTCACGACGATTTGCAGTACGTGTGAAGTTCCCAGGCTCACCAACATAAGGACGTGCAATAATACGACCTAGAAGAGCTGGACGTTCTAATGTAATCGAACGAGCGTACTCACAAATACGATAGAGTTCATCTAAAGGAATAATGTCTTCGTGGGCCGCGATTTGAAGAACCGGGTCAGCTGATGTATAGATGATCAACTCGCCTGTTTCCATTTGACGTGGTCCAAAATCATCGATAACAGCAGTTCCTGAGTAAGGTTTGTTTGCTTCACGGATTACTTTACGACCTGAAAATTCTTCAATCTTTGTAAGGATTTCTTCTGGGAATCCATTCCAGAAAGTATCGAAAGGTTCAGTGATATTGAGGCCCATGATTTCCCAGTGACCTGTCATGGTGTCTTTACCTAATGATACTTCCTCAAGTTTAGTGTAGTAACCACTAGGATTTGCCTCTGTGGGAACCGTTTTAAGGGATGTCTCACGCTCGATGTTCCCAAGACCAATCTTAGCCATGTTAGGAACATTCAAACCAACTGATTTTGAAATATGGCCAAGTGTATCAGATGCTCCATCTGGAACCCCTGCATTGACAAAGTTATTAGCATCTGGTGCTGCACCGATTCCTACAGAATCTAGTACCACCAAGTGAATACGATTAAATTTTGGCATAGTGTGTCTCCTTTTTTGATTATTTTGATTATTTCCCTTTTGTTGAAGTTAAAACCTGAACGCCAGCTTGCCCTGCAACAATCACTTTATCAACCATTTGATTAAATAAACCGTGCTCAACAATACCGACCTGAAGATCCAGTTGATGACCAAAAGCAATCGGGTCTTCAATAACACCTAAATCAAGATCAATGATGAAATTTTTCATATCCGTCACAAAACGTTGGCCATCTTTTTCACGAAAACTTGGCTTATAACCAGCTTTTTCAAAACGACGGAAAACCTGTTCTGCTCCGTATTGGACAACTTCGACAGGTAGTTTGAAAGCGCCCAGTTTCTCAACCATTTTGCTCTCATCTACCACCCAGATATACTGTTTGGTTGGTGTTGCAACTACTTTTTCCATTAGAAGTGCACCACCGCCTCCTTTGATACCATTAAACTGGCGATCTACCTCATCAGCTCCATCAACAGTCACGTCCACCTCATCCACCTCGTCAATCGACTTAAGTGGGATATTCAATCCTTGTGCCTGTTTTGTCGTTACACTCGAGGTCGTTACGGCTGTAATTTGAAGTCCTTCTTCTTTAATTCTACGTCCGATCTCCTCTACGAAATAATAGGCAGTCGAGCCTGTTCCAAGTCCTACAACCATTCCGTTGGTTACGAACTCAGCAGCCTTGATGCCTGCTATTTTTTTCAGATTTTCCACTTAAACACCTCCAAACAAAAAGCTACTTTTATTATAACATGAATACGCTTTAAATTCATCCTTGCACTAGAAAAACCCGAACATTTTATTTCGGGTTTCTGATTCTTATTTAACCATGTCAGGATCGTAGTCATAAAATCCTGTGTCAAGGAAACGATTTTTTGGATGGAGTTTACGGACTTGCTCATCCAACAAGAAGGCTTGGTCATGCGTAAAGCTTCCCTCTTGAATCAAGCTACGAGCTTGGATGAAGAGTTTTGCAATCTCAACAAAATCTTGCCCTGGAGTATATAGTCCCTCTAGTTTCCAATGAGTGAAACCATGCTCTACCAACTCTGGCAATTTGGTCATCAAATCAAGGTCGTTATTGGCAAAAATGTGAGTTCCATGATTGTCTTCAAAAATAGAGTAATGGCTATCTGGATCACTAGGCTCTGCTAAGAAGAGGTCGCGTTGACGTGTTTTTTCATCATCAATCTGAGTAAAATTATAGTAATTCTGCAAGAGTGGACGCTTAGAGTGGTGGATAACACTTGCTCCATAGACCAAAATTTCAGCAGGAATTTCCAAAATTTCAGGCATTTTAAAGAGTTCAGCTGATGGAATTTCACGAGCCAATACTGCCTCAGAAGCGCCAGCCTTTTGTCCCCAGAAATTGATCTGACGGCTGCTAGTTACCATCGTTGAGGCGTCATAGATGGTTTTAAAAGAATAACCATCGCGATTGACAACATAAAAGACACCTGCATCCCCAACAGTAATGTAGTCTGTTTTAATATCTTCCAAGAAATCAAGGAAGGGCTTGATACGATCCATCATATCCTGATGCATAAGGGCATTGACCGCTACGATCAATTCCTTACCTGCATCATGAACCAGACCAGCGATGGTTCTCAGTTCATCATAAGAAAAAGTCTTTGGCAAACGAAGTCCAAAATCTTTCTCACCAACATAGATGCGGTCAACTCCCGCCTCTAGTAATTCTTTTACTTGTTCAATGCTTTCAGCAGTTGCTGTAATAATAATCTTTTCCATAAGAAAAATTATACCACATTTCTGAAAAATCAGCTATGGGCAATCTATTTTTTAAGAAAAGTTATACTCTTCACTTTTATAAAAAGAAAAGTGAACTACCTTTACTAGAGTTCACTTTATATTCTTTTATGCTTGTATTTCTTCAACAAGGTGACCATCATTCATGATAAAGACACGGTCCACCTTATCTAGAAGTCTGGTGTCATGAGTAATCATTACCACTCCTCTTCCCTGCTCATGGGCTATAGATGCCAGCATATCCGTTACTTGATAAGCTCTTTGGGTATCAAGACTGGCTGTTGGTTCGTCAGCAAGAACGATGCTAGGATTGTTATAGAGTGCTCTGGCAATTGCTGCTCGTTGACGTTCTCCCCCAGATAAGGCCTTAGGATAATGATTTTGAACTTTGTTCAGATCCAGCAAATCAAATAACTCTTGACGGTCACTTTTCGAAGATTCGTCTTTATCTAGTCGATCAATTAAGTCTAATTGTTCCTTCACTGTTAAAAAAGGGATCAGATTTGAAGCCTGTAATATAAAACCAAATTCCTTAAACCGAAGATCTGTTTTCTCTTTTTCAGTCAAATTACCCGTTTCTGTTCCCTTTACTAAAATCTTCCCACCTGAAGGCTCCTGCAACTGTCCTAAGGTGGTCAAAAAGGTTGTTTTACCAGATCCAGAAGGACCAACTATGGCAACAAATTCACCTGCATTTAGTTGAAAGTTCGTCTCGTGTAGTGCAACGACTTTCATATTTCCTTCTCCATAGCTTTTCGTCACTTGCTTCATTTCTATCAATGGTGTCATGTAGGTCTCCTTATCATTCTGCAATAGCTGTTATTGGATCAACTTTGAGCAAACGAGGGAGAGAAATCACTCCTCCAAGTAATGCCATCAAACAAATTCCCAAACTCAATCCTAAATATGCTAACCAACTTGAATAGAAAACGAAGGTTGCAGGTAAAACAAGGATGACAGCTACAATTGCCAATAATGCTAGACCGATCCCAAAACCTGCCAGCAATATAATTTGACAAAAAAGCGACCAAACAATAGTTTTAACCTGAATTCCTTGGGCTCTCATAATTCCATAGAGGCCTAGTTTTTGAATGGTAATAATATAAATAAAAATACCAATAATAAGACCTGATATGATAATCATCGCTAAAATCATGCCTGAAAATACGTTTACTTGAGGTGTATAGCCCGGAATATGGGCAATCATGTTTTGAATGGTTAATTGACTTAAACCATCAGCAGATAGCTGAACATCATTTTTTAAGACCAAAGCAGAAATCGAGCGACCTGCATTTAGCGTACCTTGTAAGATCCAATAGCTAGTCAAATTTGTAAATACTACAGGTTCTGTAAAAAATTTATTCCCTTTCGTAAGTCCAACGATGGTATAAGAATTTTCACTTCCATTCAGTTGAACGGCATCACCAAGTTTAATTCCATAGTTTTCTAAAGACTGATCCACGACAACTTCATTATCACTTTCTGGATAATGTCCCTCAATCAAGGAAGGAGAGATAAAACTGTTCCAATCCTGTGCAAAAATAGAGATGTTTTCCTTCTCACTATCATTGACGAGATTGGTCACCGCAAACATATACCCCAAAGGTGCTGCATCTTCGGAAACCTGATCCTTATAATTCTTTTCTGGAATAAAGGAAGCTGTCAGATTATCATTTGCATAATCTGATAAAACAATTCCTGTCGCTTGCCAATTATCCACGGCTGCTCTATTATTTCTAACAAGCCCCAGAGCTAAACTTGTCATAAAAAAGACCATAAACGCTATAAGAAAGATCGTCGTTAAAATCAAACTATAACGAAGTTTATTTTTTAAAATTTCCTTGATTGCAAGATACACTGCAAATCTCCTTTTACTTTTCTAAGAGTGGAAAAAGCTCACTCAGCATCAAAAATCATAACCACCCGTCTAACGGGTGGTTTGCACCAGGGCTATAAGCCCAAATTACCAGCCAGCGCCTAAAGACGCTGGCTTTCACGTTGTTCAAGCCTCATTGCTCTTGACTCGTCACTTGCCTCTTAAAGAGGCGTGAGTATTACTTGCCACTATCCCTAAAGGGATCCTCATATTCTTTTACACTTAATTTATCTAGTGCTATATCATGCTTTACTCGTTCTCAAATTTTCATACTCGTGAAGAAATCATCCACTGGATAATTTCTTTAATCTTGAATATATTTCTTAATTGTGGCTTCATTAAGCCCTACTGTACTCACATAATAACCTTCTGCCCAGAAATGCCGATTCCCAAACTTGTACTTGAGGTTGGCGTGTTTGTCAAACATCATGAGTGCACTTTTACCTTTTAAATAACCCATGAAACTCGAAACACTTATCCTTGGTGGAATACTTACTAACATATGTACATGGTCTGGCATTAAGTGACCCTCGATAATTTCAACTCCTTTATAACTACACAAGCGATGAAATATTTCACCTAAACTACTCCGATATTGATTATAGATGACTTTTCGTCTATACTTAGGGGTGAACACAAGGTGATACTTACACATCCACTTTGTGTGTGATAAACTATGAGACTTTTGTACCATGGTTTTCTCCTTTCGCTTTACAATTGGCTTGAACACCTTTATTGTATCGCGTTTGGAGTTTTTTTGGTATAACCTTCGACGCGCACCCGCATAGCGGGTGGTTTATTTGTCTCGCACCTCACGGAGCGAGACGGACTAATAGTCACATAATAAAAGACAGAAAAATCTGTCTTTCATGCAAATCTTTTCATTCATCCTACAAAGTGGTTCTAAATCTACGGAAACAACCAGCAATTGCTACTTATATTTATTTCGCTTCCTCATTACAAAAACTTGAACAGACAAGATGTTTTGAGTTGTTCACCCATCGTATCACCTTTGGGTAAGAGTGTCAAGAAATTTGTTTCATCATTTGAAAACAGACCTTATTCTTTTTGTAACCTTACTGTAATAATTTTTTTCTTGAAAAATGGTAAAATGAAAGAGTACTGTTAAGGAGAGAATCATGCCCGTAAGAAAATATCAATCGTATGAGTTTGAAGAAGAGGAAACTCAAACAACGCTATACCAAGACTATGTTCCAGAAACCACTTCCGTTGCTAGTTTGAAGGAAGTTCTTTTCTTTGTAAACATTGCTTGTTTTTGCGTCTTTTTAGCCTTGTTTAGCTTTATCTTTTTAGCCCTCAAGTTTAATACAGTTCTGGCTTTTAGCCTAGCAATTGCCTTGAGTTTAGCGGCATCAAACTTTCAACGTTCAATGATTAAGAAGAAATTATATTAGATTCAAAAGGTCGGGATTTTTGTCCCGACCTATTTTTTCTACGATAGCTAAAGAGCTGCGACTAGAAAAGCGATACTTGGTCTACCGCTTTCTAAGTCACAGCCTTTTTTTATTTATTTTTACGCTTGGATGGTGTTTGAATGGCGATTTTTACTTCAAAAATCGTACCATGAGGTTTGTTATCCTTAACACTGATGGTTCCTTTTAAGGCATCAACAATCTGTTTAGCTAAGGACAAACCTAACCCAAAGCCACCTTTTTGGCGAGTACGAGCTTTGTCAACCCGATAAAAGCGATCAAAAATTTTCTTTTTATCTGCTGCAGAAATACCAATTCCATCATCAGCTACTGACAAATAGAGATTACGCTCCGTCGTAGCAATGACAAAATGAATATCTCCTTCTTCTTCTGTGTACTTGACAGCATTGTCAAACAAGATAGTCATCAGTTGCTTAAGAAGCAGCTTATCTGTTATGATGGTCCGATGAATTCGATTTTCAAAATGAAAAGCACGATTATTTTCAGAAGCAATCATTTCATAGTTGGTAAAGGTTGTGTTAAAGAAATCCGGCTCTACCTCTCCTAACTCCGGTTTAATGCCGTCATCACGACGAGCTAAATTAAGTAGATTAGTCGTTAAAAAGCGCATGTTCCGAACTTCTTCTAGACTGGAGGCAATACTCTCACTTGACTCCATAATGGTTGCCTCAGGTTTTCTGAAAAGAGTCTCTAGACGATTTTGGAGAACAGCCAATGGAGTTCGTAACTCATGACTGGCATTTTCCACAAAGCTCTGTTGCTTTTGCATGCTCTCAAGCAAGGGTTTTACACTAACACGCGCAAGATAAAGGCTGGCAAGGATGGATAAAATCCAGAAGCTAGCCATGACTACCACGATTAATTGCTCATGATTTTGACTGATTTGCTCTATCTGAGTGGTATTCATCAAAACTGCTGCATACTTGATATTGGTCGAGACAGAATCGATATTTATTTCAGATAGAATCACTCGGTAAATCTCGTCCTGACCGTAACTATTCTGAACATGAAGTTGTCGAATATGATTCAAATCCTTTTTATTAAAAGTAATCTTGTCAAGACCTAAAAAGCGGTTGCCAGTCACTAATTGATTCAAATTTGAATCTAGCAATATCACTTCTGTATTGGAACTGACCGTTGGTTTTTTATCCGTTGATGGAGGAACGGATTGACTATTGAGATCTTTGACTTCATCTGTTGCTCGATTGACAGCCAACTGGATGACATCTTGAGGATTGCCACTGAGAGACAGAAGCTTCTCATCTACTGAGGTGTAGAGACTGGAGTGCATAACCTGCAAGATAATCAAGGTCATAGCAGAGAAAATCAGAGTAAATACTCCAAAGTTACGGATAAAATAACTGAAATCCTCCGCATACCAATTCTTTTTAAATTTATTAAACATGTTTTAAAATATACCCAACACTACGCAAGGTTTGGAGGTTTTCAGCAAAGACTGATCCCTTTAATTTCTTACGAACTTTTGATACGTAAACCTCTACGACAGAGATAGTTGTATCACTATCGAATCCCCATAAACGGTCAAAAATCTGGGTTTTGGGTAAGATAACATTTTGATTTTGGAGGAAATAAACCAAGAGATCAAATTCTTTACCTAATAGTTCAACAACAGTATCATTAACTCTAACCTCATTGGTAGATAGATTTACAGTCAAATCACCATAAGAAAGAGTATTTTCGTTGAACTTACCAGAACGTTTAAGCAGGGCCTGAATACGCATCTTGAGTTCTTCTAGGTAGAATGGTTTTGTTAGATAATCATCTGCCCCAAGCTCAAATCCATGACCTTTGTCATCGAGACTTTCCTTGGCTGTCATGATCAGAACAGGAGTCGAAATACCTTTTTCACGCAATTCTTTCAAGACTTGGAATCCATTTTTTTCAGGTAACATCAAGTCCAATAAAATCAAGTCATAAACACCACTTTCAGCCTCATAAAGACCTTCTTCTCCATCAAAAACCTGCATGACATCCGCAAAATCATCCAGAAAGTCAAAGACTGAATTTGACAGGCCTAGGTCATCTTCCACTAATAGAATCTTGATCATCAAAAATTCCTCCTTATTATACCTATTATAGCAAAAATATCTTAAAAAAAACTCAACTTCCCTTGTTTTTCCAATAGAAAGTTGAGTTTTTGTAATCTAGTTAGACTAGAATCCTTAAGCTTTGCTATATTGAGCAACAGCTGCTTCAACTGCCGCTTTTTCACGCTTGATCAATTCAACGCGTGCTGCGATTTCCTTGATGCCCATACCGATGTTACGGCTAAGGGCAAGGTCAGAAAGTTGTGGCTCAAAGAAGGCCTTGTATTCTGTCAAGCGTTGCTCTGTCTTAAATACATGGGCAGGCAGAATAACAAAGCTATCAAAGCTCATATCTCCACCAAGAGCAGCCTTAATCCAAGCCCAGTTTTCACGCGCCCAAGACCACGCTGTTTCCTGGGTTGCTTGATGACCTAAGAACTGATAATACCATGCAGACAAATCTTGAGGTTTCACCACAAATTTATCCTTCCAAGAAGCAATCAAGGTTTGGATATTATCCGCATCTGTACTGTAGGCAAGAGCAGCTGCCAATTGGCGTTTAAAGGCGGCATCTGTGGCATGAGTATAAAGATCGAGATAAGTTGCGACCAATTCCTTAGTCTCATGGTGTTTCATTTCATTGATGAGAACTTGTGAACGAATAGCTGCTGGAAGTCCTGAAAGATTATCCTTGTGGGCTTCGAAAATTTGGCTAGCAACTTGACTGGCTTCCTCGTCATTTGAACGAATCATCATGGAAATTGTCAATTGACGAACCAATTCATCTTCATCAGATTCACCCTCTTTAGCTTCAAAGCCAAGACGGTCATAGTTGTAACGAGCCAGTTTAGCAATAAGGGCTTTAAAGGCTTTTTCTGCCTCTGTTCCTTCATCGATAAAGCGATCAAGCGCTCCGATAACTTGTGAAACTGCTGAAACAACGAGATAAGATTCTTCTTGTGCTAATTGATCCACTACTGGAAGCAAGTCTGCATAAGAAATGTGCCCTGCTTCAGCAAGCAAACGACGTTCTTGGACGATTTGAAGTTTACTTGTGTTATCAAGTTCTACTAGGTCTGCAAGCACAGCATCAAGTAATTGACCTTGATAGTCTGTAATGTAGTGGGCTGTATTTTCAGTGTTGAAACGAAGTGCTCCTTCATTTTCAGCAAGAAGTGCTGCATAGCCAGGAATTTCGATACTTTCAGTTTCGAGAGTATCTGGTACTCCTTTCCAGTTGCTGTTAAGTGGCACTACCCAAAGTCGGTTTTTATCTTCGTGTTCACCGATGAAGAATTGTTTTTGTGAAATCTTCAAAACATCATTTTCAACTGTGGCAGTAAGGACTGGATAACCAGGTTGCTCCAACCAAGAATCCATGAAGGCTGCTACATCACGACCAGATGCTTGTCCGAGAGCATTCCAAAGGTCACGACCAATAGTATTTCCGTATTGGTGTTTTTCAAAGTAAGCATGCAAACCTTTGGCAAAATCAGCATCCCCTAACCAACGACGAAGCATGTGCATGAGGCGACTTCCTTTGGCATAGACGATAGCTCCATCAAAGAGAGTATTGATTTCATCTGGGTGTTTGACTTCAACGTGAACAGATTGAACGCCATCCGTCGCATCGCGTTCAAGAGCCAGAGGTACTCCACCTGTTTGGAAATCTTCAAAGATATTCCAACTTGGCTCGATGGCATCCACACAGACGTATTCCATCATATTCGCGAAGCTTTCATTGAGCCAGAGGTCATCCCACCACTTCATAGTTACAAGGTTACCAAACCATTGGTGAGCAAGTTCGTGAGCAATGACAAGAGCTACCTGTTGACGGCTGGCAAAGGTTGAGTTTTCATCAACAACCAAGTAAACTTCACGGTAAGTTACCAGACCCCAGTTTTCCATAGCACCAGCTGAGAAGTCAGGAAGGGCGATGTGAAGAGACTGAGGAATTGGATACTTGACTCCGTAGTAATCTTCGTAAAACTCGATTGAGCGAACAGCGATGTCTAATGAGAAATCAAGATTTGAAAGTGGATGGGCCTTGGTTGAGTAAACACCTACCAAAGTACCATTTTTAGTTTTAGCAGTTACCCCTTGCAAATCACCAGCAACGAAAGCTAGCAAGTATGAGGACATACGTGGAGTTGTCTCAAATTTCCAGATGCCAGTTTCCTTACGGTTTTCAACGTTAATCTCAGGCATGTTTGACAAGGCAATTTCGCCTGCTGCTTGGTCAAAACGAAGAGCTAGGTCAAAGGTTGCTTTGGCTTCTGGCTCATCCACACATGGGAAGGCTTCACGGGCAAAGTGGCTCTCAAACTGAGTAGACAAGACTTCCTTCTTAACTCCATCAACTGTGTAGTAAGATGGGTAAATCCCTGTCATGTTATCTGTGATCTTACCTGAAAAAGCGATGACCAAATCAACTGAACCTGCTTCTGTAAGTTCGATATGAAGAGCTTCGTTTTCATTATCAACTGTAAATGGACGAGCTTGACCTGCTACTTCAACAGAAGCAATTTCCAAGTCTTTTTGGTGAAGGGAAATACGGTCACTTTTAGCTTGACCAGTAATAGTTACTTTTCCTGAAAACGTCTTAGTCTCACGACTCAAGTCTAAAAACAAATCATAATGTTCAGGAACAAATTTTTCGATATAATGTTCTACTGCTTGCATCATATTCTCCTATTCTAAATTTATGAGCATATGCTCTAGTTCAAACATACCTATTTTATCATATTTTAAGTCAGAAAAAAGCTTTGGACGGTGATTTCCAAAACTTTCTTCTTACTAGTAGTCTAGAGAGGGTAGACCTTGCGAAATTCTTCCAAAACAACCTTGCTGTCAGGTGTAAAAGTCAGACCTGTTTCTCCTAAGCAGTCTTTGAAAAAGTCTTCATGAACCTGACGCCAATAGGCTAAAGATTTGTCTCCCTCACCTTCCTTGTAGGCATGGTCGGCTGAAACCTGATGGAAAGGCTGAACGGAAACCTTTGTAATTTCAATAATGCAGATAGCTTGATCCTTACTGTCTAAAATAACATCAAAGGTCCCTTCTTGTGGAAGGGGTTCGTCCTCTAGTGCATAGAGGTCGTAAGCTGAGGCTGTCGCTGTTTTTTCGCCTTTAAAGACCAGTTCCGCTAAAAGGTCTGGATCCACTCCAAAGGCCCAGGCATCTATCTCATCTCCGATAGAGAGGTTGATTTTCTTGTAGGCATTCCACATTTCTTGCGGTGTCATGGGTTGCTCCTTTGTATTTTTTTACTTTCTTCTTTTACACGTTTGAGATGATCTGGATGGTCAATCTCTAAATTAAAAATCTCTGGAATAGAACTGTAGTGGATAATGCACTCAATCCCCATCTGATTCATTTTTTGTATGAAAGAAGGATTCAGATAGCCTGCTACAGCGAAATCTATCTTTTTCATCCTTGCCTTATCCTGCATCTGTCTCAGCATTTCTAACATAATGGGACTTTCCATATCATGCCATTGACTGTTTCTTACAGTCGCAAAAATAAATGAAGTCAAATCGTTCATTCCCACTACAATCTTTGAAATACCCGTTTCCAGTATCCTGTCTAAGTCAAAATACGCTGACGGTAATTCAATCATTATTCCAACTTTTCCAGTAAAACAATGCTGGCGCAATACTCTAATAGCTTGTTTTAACTGTTCAGCATCATTGACAAAAGGAAAAATAACAGACAGATTGGGATTGGTTTGATAAACTTCTGTAACGACATGTGCCTCAGCCTGAAATTCATCTGAACACGCCAATAAACGCCTAGTCCCTCTATATCCAAATAAGGGGTGGCGTTCGTCAAAATACTCTTTAGTCCCGTCTAGACTATTTGCTTCTGCATTTGTTAACTCTGAAAAGCGATACCAGACTTCTTCATCTGAGTACAAATGGCAAATAGTGTCTAAATAATCTTTTACAAATTGCTGACAACTTGGTAACAGGATGTTTTGATTGAGCTCTCTCAACAAGTATTCGCCACGAATCATACCAACATGATGAAATAGTTGTGGGTAAATTTTTTCAAGAATTTTTTCGCCACTAAGAGCCAGTTGATTTTGCATGTCCATTCACCTCGTCTTAAAAGATACAATATCAGATATCATTATATGACGCTTTCATCTAGTTCAAAAGCTTCATAAGGTTCAACTAACTCATATCCTAAAAATTCTGCTACTTTTTTAGAAGCCTCGTTATGAGCATCCCAAAGTGGAAACATATCTCTATTTAGACTCTCTAGAATCATTGCAGCACCAAGTTTTTTTGCAAATCCATTTCCTTGTTTATCTGGTCTAGTTGCAACTTCCACTTCAACTGCTCCACGGTAAACTAACCCTGAGGAAATCCCAGCAATCAGTTCTTTATTTTTAAGAACCACAAAGCCAAATCCACCTTTTAAAGAAAAATCCTGATAGGACTCAAAATCTCCCTTTAAATCTTGTGACCATTCTTCCTCAGAAAGGCAGTTATAAATACGATTATCAATAGGTACAATATTGTAACCTTCCTCTATATGACTAACTAGATCATTTAGAAATTCAACTTGAAAATTTGCCTTATCCTTAAAAGAATAGCGAGTAAAAGAAATTAGCTCCACTTTCTGATGTAGAAAATCTTGCCACTTAGTGTCTTCTGAAATAATAATCTTATAATCTAAACCATATTGCCTAACAAAATCTTCCCAAAATCTAGAATTTAGCTCCCCTGCTAGGTATAGAAAATTCCCAATATCATAAAAACTTGTTGTCCCATCACTGTTTCGGTATACAGTTCCAATTTGAGATTTAAGACCATAGAGAACCATATTTTTCTTCCATGTTTTAAATAGTTCCATTATCCCCCATCTTTACCTTCCAATTTCTATATCTTGTCAATTCTAATTCAGGAAATCCTCGTAACTCTGCCTTAGCCTTTAATACTAAGGGTGAGGCATTTTCTTCGGTCATCTGCTCAAGAGGAAGCCAAATGGCATTTGCTGAATCGTTACTTCCATCAAGAACTTCATGAGGAAGGGATTTTTGAGAGCCTTCTAAATCAAGTACTATATCATAAAAGACCATGATATGATGTACTGCGAAGTCTTGCCCCTCTTCTTGAACCAGCACGTCATAAATCCTAGGATTTGAATACTGGCTAAGCGTATAGCCCGTCTCTTCCAGAACTTCTCTCTTGAGGGTTTCAGTCAGTCCCTCCCCTACTTCCTGGCTACCACCTGGTAGGTCAAAACGATGCTGATAAGGCCCTCTCGTTTTCTCAATGCAAAGCAATTTCCCATTCTCATAGCAAACGCCATAGACACCAAAGTGTTTTTTGATTTCCATATTCTACTCTTTCTAAAAGTCCAAGATTGCTAGAACACCTTATCCCTTAAAAGGAAAGAGGCTATAGATCTCATGCTCCTTGATATACTTCTTTAGTATCTCCATATTCTCTTCGATTTTTGCTTGGATATCTGTCTCTTCACACGTTGACTCAGTAATAAAAAGGTGAATCTTCAATAAATCTGTCAAGTATAGCAAACGGCGTTCCATTTCCGATTCAGTACTTGAAGCTTGCTCGATTTTTGCAAGCTTTTGCTCCAAGCTATCACCATTCAAAAATCTCTGATGAACTCTCCTTCTTATGTTTTGAGTTGATTCCTCCCCTTGTTCTAATGGAGATAAAAGGAGTTTTTTATAGACCAATACCTGATTTTCTTTTTCTCTTTCCAGATAGGCCAATAAAACTAGAGAGCTATCAACAAAGGTCCAAGTGTTATAATTCCCTTCAAATGGAACTTGTATGATACGATCTAATAATTCCTTAGCCATTTCCTCTTGACCATCCAGATAAAGTAGATATGACAGATGATTTAGCGATTCGAGATAGCTAGCCTGGGTCTTCTTATTCTTTTTTAAAATTTTATCTAAATAGAGATGTAGGTCTGGATGATTTTCCACTAGCTCAACTACTTCTGGTAACTTCATCTGAAATCCTTTCTATTATCTTCCCAATAATTTAAAACAATTTTAGTCAATTAATCCAACTCTGCTCTACTGAACAAGTCTTTCATGGCTTCGATATCATCGCAAAACTCTTTAAAGCCAAGAGCAAATCTAGACAAGGCGTCTACCTTGGAAGAATAGGCACAAAACATACTTCCTTCAGGATCAAAGTCTATTGCATCGCTTAATTCAGGCATTTTTTCCTCCAAAAATACCAAAGCCAAGGATACCCAATCGTAGCCATTTCCTTCAAATCCCTCCTCTTCTCGAGTGTCAAACACTTCCTGTCTGTATTCTCCATCTGGGTAATAAATAAACGACCCGCGAACATTTTGAGGATCCTCATCATAAACAAGCAGGCTAAAAGGGGCAATTTTTTCATTTATGTTTTCGTAATCTATCATTTCTTAACTCCTTATTGTATTTGTTAATTATCAGTGAACTTCATAAATCTAGTATGCTTGCTAGCTTTCAAAGGGCATAAAACTATCATGCTGATGGTAATATTTCAAAGCCTCGACCAAGTCTTGGGGACCTGCATCTGGCTTTTCCTCAAGTGCAACCGTGAGAACATCAAGCAACTGCTCTCCATAGTAGACTAGCTGGAGATTTTGCTCCACTACATCAGCAGGGTAAATATCACGGTCTTCTATCACATCCGGATAATCTGATACACAATAGAGCCTATCTAGTGCTAGCTCTCCATCCTCCTTGCCATAGAGGCAAAAATCATCTGAAGAAGACTCGTCCGCGCGCACCTGCTCGATGATCTGCTCTAGTGAAAGTTCTTGGTATTTCCGCATCTCTTCTCCTTTTTAGTCTTGTTCTTCAACAAAAGAATTCAGAAAATCCTCAAAAGACGGCCATTGACCATACAACTCGGCTTTTTCTTCTAGAACATAGAAGTAAACCTTGCCATAATCTTCTTCCCTTAGGGAAAGAGCATAATTACCAGATCCAGGATCATAGGCGAAATGGAGAAGATCTGTTGCCTTAAATCCTGCAGGCACCGCCTCATCGTCAAACCATATAAGAGACTTCTTCATCTCCTCAAGTGAATTAAAGGAATTGAAAGGAAAGAGATGACGGTCATCGTGGACACCCCTTACTTGGGGCTGACCACCGTTGTGCTTGAGATAAAAATCCTTCATAGCTTCCGGTAGTTTCTTTCCAAGAATCTCCTCAAATTGTAAAAAATCTTCTTTTGAAATCGGTGAATCTGCATCTAGCACTCTAAACATGATTAATTTCTTCCTTTTTTACAATTCTTCTTCCAATACCTTATCAATAAAGTCATAGACGTTTGCAGCAACTTTTTGCATTTCTAAGGAGCCTAAAGCACCCAAGTCATTTTCATAAATGCAATCATCAGCATTTTTCTTAATAAAGTAGGCCAAATCTCCTTCCTGTCCAATCATAAAGTAATCTGGCTCTACTTCCTCAATCTGATAAGTCTCATTACGCTCCTCTAGATCCTCCTTGGCATACAAACAGATGCCTGAATCTCCAATTTCATAGAGGTCAATCTCTTTCCACTCCGTTAAAAACTGATAGTAGAGATTGGGCAAGACAAATCCAAACTCATCTCTCTTCATGGCTCACCTCCACATATTTATAGAATAGCAACTATGCTACTTCAAAGACCAGCCACCATCAATAGTCAAGATTTGTCCTTGCATGGCGCTTGTCTTTCCGCTTGCTAAAAAGAGGCTGACTTCTGCCACTTCCTCTGGCTCAATCCAGCGTTTGATAGGTGTTTCACTAGCTACCCAGTCCGCCAAACCACCTGGTTCAAAGTCAGCTGCCGTCATACCCGTCTTAACTGCACCTGGTGCGATTCCAAAGACCTGGATACCTTCTTCTGCATAGTCCAGAGCTAATTGCTTGGTAAATCCAGCCAAGGCGTGTTTAGAAGAGGTATAGGCGTGCCCACCTCCGCCTGCCAGACTTGAGGCAATGGAGCACATATTGATGATGATTCCTCTCTTGCTTTCCAACATTTGAGTCAGATAATAGCGGGCCAACTCTACTGGAGTTACGTAATTGATTTCAAAAATCTCTTGGATTTCTTGGGCAGATTGTTCTAGTAAGGGCTTGTAGTCATCCAATACACCTGCCGTATTACATAAAATATCCACCTGAGTGCACCAGTCAAAAATAGGTTCTAAATCCAGTGTTAAATCACGTTGTAGAAAGTGAAAGTCACCTTGTAAGGCAGGCTTTTCACCCTGATCCACACCAAAAACCTGATAACCATTCTCTAAAAAGAATCGAGCTTGAGTCAGACCAATCCCTGAACTAACGCCCGTAACTAAGACACGTTTAGTCATGGACTTCCACCCAATCCGTCGCTAGGACATCACATGGTGTCGGACTCCACATAGAAAAACCTTCTCCTTCACCAGATACATTGATGAGGAAATAGGGTGTCACTTCAAGGGCGACCCCATTTTGTTCGATGGTATCAAAAAGCTGGACATAGTTTTCATCCCCACCCCAGCCAGTACGTACATATTTTTTCTTAGCCTTTAGTCCAGGCAAAATTTCTTCAAATGTCATGTTTTTCTCCTTTGTTGTCTATAAACGTTGATTTAATAGGTTTTTTAATCATCCTATGAGTTCTGAAATATAAATTTGTTCACCTTTTTGTGGACTTACAAGCTATTCATGGCTTTTTCAAAATATGAAACCGCC
The DNA here is from genome assembly GCF_047464215.1 of Streptococcus infantis. GTDB lineage: Bacteria > Bacillota > Bacilli > Lactobacillales > Streptococcaceae > Streptococcus > Streptococcus infantis_P. The sequence goes on from NZ_JASHCG010000002.1 coordinate 174,468, forward strand.
TCTTTTTCTTTATCCGCAGATAGGTGGCTGTATATATCCATGGTCATAGCTAAAGTAGCATGACCTAAACGGTATTGTAATTCTTTATAGCTGATACCAGCATTTAGCAATAAACTAGCGTGAGTATGGCGGAAAGCATGAAAAGTAAAGCGAGGAATAGAAATCTCAGCACACCGTCGATCTAAAGCCTCCTGTCTGGTTGCCAGATTCTGGTACTCTCTCGTAGGTGTTGCAAACACCACAGTCGAAGCACGCGCCCCAGACTGCAAATATAATTGGCGCTGCCTATTCTTGTATAGACGTAGCATGTTGACTGTTTTCTTGTCTATACTGATTGTCCTAACTCCTGCTTTGCTTTTTGGTGTACCTATTAGCTTTAAAAATCTATTGTAGTTCTTGCTTATGCTTATGGTTCCATCCTCTAAGTCAATATCAGACCATTCCAGGGCTACTACTTCACCGAAACGGCATCCAGTAGCAAGTAAGACACTATACAGAACATAATCAAGATAATAGCTGTATTTCTTAAACGCTAGTTTTTCCATGTGGAGCAACAGAGCCTTTAAATCGTCTGAATCTATGAACTTGATTGCTTTATTCTCACGTTTAGGCTGTTTAGGGAGAATAATATCTCTAGCTGGATTGAATGGCAAGAGCTGGAGAGATACCCCATACTGTAAGACACGCCTATTTATTGAATGAACCACTGCATAATGGACTATCTGAGTAGATAAATCGTTAATAAAGCTTTGTATATAACTAACAGACAACTTGGCCAGTCTCAGACTACCAAAGATAGGTATAAGGTGATTATAGAGCATTTGCTTAGTTGCTACAAAAGTTTGAGGCTTTACTGTAAGCTGGTAACTGTCTAGCCATAGATCAGCTAACTCCTGATAATTCTTTACAGGTACTACTTTTGTCACCGTACAACCGTTCGATATAAAATCATCTTGCGCGTGCTTTGCTTTCTGCTTGACCTCTTTTCTTGTCCTACCCGTTACACTTGTTTTGGCTTTCTTTCCTGTTACCTGGTCAACTCCTAGATATACATTAGCTCGGTATACCATTGTACCGTTTTTCTTTTTGACTTCATTTATTTGCATGTTTTAAATCTTTCTAAAAAACATCAGCAGGCAAGCTATTATTAAAAAGGTTTTAGATTGTGGTTTAAATCATGCTAGGGCTTCATAGTTTGCCTTGTATTTGATTTTAATTAGTCAGACGGTAAATAATACCAGAGTAGGAACCAAGGCGGATATGGGGCTTATATGGGCTTGAAGCTCGAACGAAGCTTGAGAAATCACGCGCAGAACGTGAAAAAACATGAATTTTTGAAGATTTCAAAAGCTAGAAAAACCAGTGCTTACAAGTCTTTCAATGGTTTTAAGTTATTTGGGTTCATGTTGACAAAAGTTGACATTTTCAGGGTATAACATACCAAAAGACTAGGAAAACTTATATTTCAGTTTTTCAAGATAGTAACAAATGAAAATTTTTAAAAAGGTAACTCAAATTTGCAATCAACAATTTTTGAACTAACAATAATTTGAATATCTTCGCTTAAAAGCTGGTCAACATGTCCTGAAGAATTTTTTGCAAAAACAAACTCTTCTTTAAATTCTTGTATTAAATACTCTTTTATATTTTTACCAACTACTTGAAGTAAATCGTTTGTAAAAATATTTTGGAAATTGCTAGGTAATTTAGTGAATTTATCATAAGTTTCTTTGTTTTGTTTCTTCAAAAAAACTTTCACTGTGACAATCTCTACTTGCTGATAGTTACGCTTAATTTCCTCAATATCAACAAGATTATCTGGCTTATTAGTGTTTATATGAAATTCAAGGTCCACTTTATACTCTAGTGTAGCAACCGGTCTATCTCTGTCTAAGATTTTAACAAAAGTAAATATATCTCCACTGTCTTCGTCGATAAAATATTTTATCTCATAATCTATTGGAGAATAATCAAAAAAATCGTCCGAAGTAACCCCTAAAGTGTTACAGATTTTATTAACAGTTTCATAATCAACTTGTTTTGATCTATTTGAAGTAATCTTAGAAATTGTTGATTGTGCAATTCCCGTATCACTTGCTAAACGCGCACCACTCATTGACCTTTCAGCCAATAGTATAGCCAATCTATTTATTAACATAATACCACCTCTTTTTATTTATTATAGCGTACACGCTAATAAAAGTAAAATATAAAATAATAATTTAAGTGTTGACAATATGTTTTATATGGTGTATCATATCGTTAAATTAGTCATTACGCTATAATGATTAGTTGATAAAAAATAATAAGGAGCGCCTATGCTAAAAAATAACTTACTAATTGTTTTTGCTGAAAAAAAGACTAATGCTAGTAAAGTTTCCAACGAAACAGGTATAGCTGAGTCTACAATTTCAAACTTAACAAACAACAAAACTGATGTAAAGCTTTCTACCCTTATCAAGCTTTGTAACGCTTTAAAAGTTCGTTTGTCTGATTTAATTGAATTTTCACCAGAAAATTAGAAAGGAGCAAAAACATGGAATTAGTCTACATGGACGGCAAGAAAGAGCCGTATACTACAAGCGAGATCATCGCTGAATGTGCTGAGGTTACTCATCACACAATACAAGAACTTTTAAGAAAGCATAAAGCTGATTTTGAAAGCTACGGAATTATCGCATTTGAAATGCGTAAATTAGATGGGCGAGGGCGACCAATGAAAATCTATCGCCTAAATGAACAACAGGCAACCTTGCTGATCACTTATCTAAAGAATACCGAACCTGTACGGCGGTTCAAAATGACCCTGGTCAAAGCATTCTTTGAAATGCGTGAGGAACTTTCTAAGTTTCGTATGCAGAGAGCGCTAGAAAAGCCAAAAAGAAAAACACTGCATGACAGTATTGAGAACTGGGAACAAGCACCAAAGCACGCGCATAGCACCATGAACAACTTGCTACTGAAGGCAGTAACCGACAGGAACGCTAAGCAGTTAATGGCGGAACGTGGGGGCTACAATGGCATTGATAGCTTGACCAGTGAGGAGCTGGAGCAATACCAAGCATTTGAGGACATGGTAATAGCCATGATTTGCTTGAATATGAGTTATCAGGAAATTAAGTCCCTGGTATTCAGAAATAAAAAACCACGCACTAAATGCGCGTGATTGCAACAAAAAAGGCTTACCGAGACCAATCAGCAAAGCCTTTCACACTAACACTAAAACGAATTTAACAAAGCAGGCAAGCTATTATTAAAGAGGTTTTAGTAAAGATTTATACCTAGATTATAGCATATTTAGGACATTTTGACCATACGGAGAGCGCCAACTCTTAAAACTGGTACTTTCTCACGCTTTCAAATATTGGCGACTCTGAGCGTGAGGAATGTGAGCAGGAAAGGCATTAAAAAGCTGTCAAAACAGGACAAGCCCATCAAGGCAATTACACAAACATAGAAACAGAGGTAAACACCATGGCAGAAACAACATACGAGAATTTAACTAGACGTATAGAAAGAATTAGCTCAGAATTACACCAAGCTGACGAAAATAACGATTTTTCTAGAATATCGCTTATATCAGGACAGGTAAAATCTATCAAAGAAGATTTATCTCGTCTACTTTGGATTGAACTTCCTGAATTGAATGAAAGTCATAAAATCGAGGCAGTCTCTAAAAGCACTACGGGAATGTTTTTCCACCCTGGTATTTTTGAAATGGAGGCTATGCGGCAAGCCTTCTTTAAACGCCAAGCCAAGCACTTTTTTGACAACGAAGCAGAGCAGCAGGCGTATATAGAACATGCTGAAAAGGAGTATTTAGAGGCTACTATAACCTTAAAAGATATTCTTTTTAATTCTAAAAATGCTAATCGGAAAGTAAGTAAAGATCATCTTATAGAGAAGTTTGAGGAGGCGATAAAATGAATGAGCTAGATTTAACCAATACACAGGCGGTTATCTTTTCCGTGGTATTGATTGGCTTGCTGCTTTATCTAAACCACCGAGACCGCCAAAAAAGCGCCCAAATTGAGCGAGAAAGTAAACAGACGATAGAAACACCTAGCGAGGATTTAAACCCTGAATATGGGCGATATATCCAGCTTGCAGGGGTAGACGTATGGGGAGGAATTGAATGAGTCTAACAATGAATGACAAGCGAGTATTAAGACTAATTAAGGTAGGGGCTGAGAACTCCATAACAGGGGCAGAAATCAGCTTAATGACCAAGTTAGCAGAAAGAACCGTACAGGACATTATCAGTCGCCTGATCACGCGCTACGGTGTTCCTATCATCGGGGTACGTCACGGAGCTTTCAGAGGCTACTTTATCCCAGCTAACAAAGAGGAGTTACTGGACGGAGCAAAGGCATTCTATAACCAGGTACAAGAGGAACAGAAGCGCCTAACCGTCCTTTTAAATGCCGATTTAGAGAGTTACAAGCAACTGCTGAAGGGAGCTGATGAACAATGTTCAGTTTAAGCAAAGAAAGTGAAAACAGTCTAAAACGTGGCATCTTAAAACTGGTAGAAAACTTTCTAAAAGACTATTTAAAGCCTAAACAACGTATAACAGGGCTAATGACACCTAAACAACTCAAGGAAGAGTTAGAGATAGATTACAACACCTTAAAACGTTGGGAACGCGCAGGGCTAAAAAGGTTCACTCCTCCTATCGAGGATACACGCAAAGTCTTTTATAAAATCGATGATATTCTAATATTTCTAGGAGCTGATAAAGAATCATAAGGAGTAAAACGTGGCAAGAACAAAAATATATTTTTGGCTAAAAATTGATAAGAAATTTTTTGATAATATTTTTATCAAGAGACTAAAGACAGTACCTGGTGGGTACACCATGACAGTCATTTATATTAGGCTTATGCTAGAGAGCTTGGAAAGTGACTGTATTTTATACTATGAGGGCTACTTTGACAATCTCAAGGAAGAACTAGCACTAAAATTAGATGTATCAGAAGATGATATAGATATGACTATGGCATACTTTACAAAATGCGGTTTAATACAGATTGACGAAGATAAAAACGCAGAACTACCGCAGGCTAAAGCCTTGGTACAGCAGGAAACCAACCAAGCAGCATATATGCGAGAATATCGGAAACAGCAACGAGAAAACAAAGAAAGCCTTACAATGTTATCCGATAATCTTACATTGTTAACTACATGTAAGACAGAGATAGAGAAAGAGATAGAGAAAGAGATAGAGAAAGAGATAGAGTTAGAGTTAGAAGAAGAGATAGAGAAAAAAACTTCTTCTGCTCCTACTGCTGAAATCTCTAACTATTACCAAAAGCGTATAGGGGTTATGGATGGGCAACAATATCAAATACTGACTGACTATCTTACTCTTGACGGTATAGAGCTAGAGGTTATCAAGACTGCCATAGACAAGGCTGCAGATAACGGCAAGCGATCTTTTAGCTATATCAATTCAATACTCAAGCACTGGCGACAGAATGGTATTAGAACCATGGTACAAGTCGAAGATGAACAGAGACTATTTCAGCAAAAGAAACAAGGTCAGTCTGATGACGATATTCAAGACCCGTTTATCTACTGACGGAGAGGAGAATCAATGGAATTACTGAATACAGACCAGCTTAATGAAAAAATAAAGGTGACTGATAAACTTTGCCCAATTCATCAGATTAACCTAGTACAATTCAAAAAACCAGATGGTTATATATCACCCTACTGCATGGAATGTACTAGGGAGAACATTAAACAGACAGAGCTAGAGGGCGTAGAAAAAGCCCTAAGGCATAATCTGGACTCTTCAACCTATGACATACTAGCGCGTGAAAGTACGGTGTCAAATGAGCTGAGAGAGGCCTCTTTTAACACTTTCAAAGCCGATACAAAAGAGGAACACGAGGCCAAGGAGTTTGCTATCAAGCAAGCTAAGCAGTACCTAAATGGCATGACAGGAAACACGCTGATTATGGGCAAACCAGGCACTGGTAAAAGTCATTTATGCTATTCCATGGCCAAAGCCATCAACGAAGGCTATAAGGCTAAGAATGACCCTAAGAGCGTCCTCTTTGTCAGCATTGCTGAAATCGTCACGCGCATTCAGTCAGGCTGGCAGTATAGGCAGAGTGATTTTACAGAGTATGACGCCTTGAAGCTGCTGACTGAGGTTGACTATCTCTTTATTGACGATTTAGGTACAGAAAGCGTTATGAATAGCCGAAAAGATGAGGCTAATAACTGGGTACAGACCTTTCTTTTCAAGATTTTTGATAGGCGGGAAACAACTATCATCAATACCAACCACAACGGAAAAGAGTTAGCCAGAATTTATAATGACAAGCTAGTCAGTCGAATTGGCAAACGGTCAGAGGGGAATGTATACAACATGACAGATATCAAAGACAAGAGGATGAAGCGTAATTTTTAACCAAATAAAGAAAGGATGAAGTCCATGATAGAACCAGCATACTTTGAACAAGTAGATCAGGAACTGGAGGAACTCAATCGCAAACGTGACGATTTTATGGCGGATGCAACACCAGTATGTCTTGAAGATACGCCTAAACTGATTGAACTAGGTGAGAAGCTCCGTACAGAAGACACCAGCATAAACACCTATGAGTTATACAGACACCCTGAAGCGCGTGCAAAGTTATTCGCCCAAATCGCGGAAGCCTGCTTCTTGCTGATTGCAGATAGTTCACCAGTACCAGTGCAACCAACACAAGCCCAGCGGATCCATTTTTGCGAGTACCTGGAAGGGCAGTTTCAGATTATCATTAAGAAGTTAGTCGCAAGCACAGACAAGCAAGCCCTGGAGTCTTTACTTGAAGCCCTGCAACTGCCCAAAGAAAAACAAGCTCAGTTTGTCCGTGATGTGGTAGTAAGTGGCTTACTCAGTGAAGAATAGTAGCAAAAGGGCATTGCCTCTTTTTGTGGTTTCACTACTACTGAACCCAATCAATTTGGGTTTTTTACATGATAATTTGTAGTAGGGTGCAATTTACAAAACAAACAAATACTACATATTAGACGGTTTAAATGTTAAAAAAAGCTAGATATATCAAGGATTTAAGTAAGTAGAGCGTTCCAAAAAAGGGTTAGGTAAGGGTTAGGTAAGAGCAGAAAAAAATGTAAAGGTTTTGTCAAGGTTGCGTATTTAAAAATAGGCTAAGGTTGAATATTTAAAAATACTAAGGTTTTACAAAGGTACAGGATTTTTTAGAACCATAGAACGGTAAGATTTTGGTTAGGTATCGAACTTTTCCATTGGTGAGATTTTGGTTAGGTAGTGGCAAAAATATGCCTGGCAAATGGCAGGATTATGTGTGTTGAACTCCGAGCGAACTCCGAGAAAATAGCTCTTGAACAGAGAAGATTACATAGCTTGAAGCTAGAGCGAACATAGAGAAATAGCAAAAAAAAGCCAAGGCGCTCCGCCTCAGCTATAATTCCAACACTATTATTATATCACAGAGGAGACCAAGGCATGACACCAGAGCAAGTAAAAGAAAAACTAGAGGGCGTTAAGTGGATCAATAAAGAAATAGAGGGATTATATTTAGAGCTTGCGGCTTTAGAAAGTGGTATTATCAAAAAGCAAGAACTGAGCACTACCAGAGTACAAACAAGCCGGGTAAATACGGCCGAGAATAGCCTTATAAGTGTTCTAAAACTAAAAGAGGATACGCTTCAGAGAATTGAGCGACTTACTGAAGAGAGAATGGAAATATCTAGGCTGATCGATAAGCTGGCCAATCCGCTTGAGCGTTCTGTTCTAAGACTTTTTTACTTGAATGATCTCGTGGCTTTAGAAGTAGCTGAGGAAATAGGGAAATCTACCACCTCAGTATATCGAGTAAAGCAGGAAGCTATAGAACATTTGGCAGGTATGATAAATGTGGATTGATTTAACCTTACCACAGAATTAGGAGCGTATGGGGAGCCCTAAGCTTCATATTTGCCCCTATTTCGCTTTGTTTTGGGGCAGACAATAAAAACACCACGGACAACTAGAAGCCCTTAGAAACGAATCTGGGGGCTTTTGCGATTTGAGAGATAATAAGTATTATCCCTTTACAGTACGTGTAATACGTGTTATAATAATACTGTCAGGAGGTAAAAGCGCTATGCCTATGACACAAAAAGAGATGGTCAAACTCCTTACGGCTCATGGTTGGATAAAAACCAAAGGCGGTAAAGGCTCCCACGTTAAAATGGAGAAGGAAGGGGAAAGACCTATCACAGTCCCTCATGGTGAACTGAATAAGTACACTGAAAGAGGGATAAGAAAGCAAGCAGGACTGTAATAAAGGCAGTCCCCCGCTTGTCTTTGATTTTGGAGGTAAACTATGCTTGTCACTTATCCAGCTTTATTTTATTATGACGATACAGACGGAGCTAACGCCCCTTACTTTGTAACTTTCCCAGATTTTGAACATTCAGCAACTCAAGGGGAGGATATGGCAGACGCTATGGCAATGGCCAGCGATTGGCTCGGTATTAACCTAGCTGATTATATCGAGAATGGGAGAGAAATTCCTACCCCTACTCCTATTAACGCTTTATCTTTGGCTTCTAACAACCCTTTCCAGGATGATGAGGACATAGATCTAGTCTATGATCCTAGTAAATCTTTTATCTCTATGGTTATGGTTGACGTTGCAGAATATCTAGGCAGTCAAGAGCCTGTTAAAAAAACCCTAACCATTCCACGTTGGGCGGATACATTAGGGCGTGACCTAGGGTTGAACTTCTCACAGACCCTAACAGACGCTATTGCTGATAAAAAAATCCATGCTTAATAATTAACTATGATATAATTGACTTATAAACAGAGCTTTTCCATCTCCCCTTGAAACAGTTCGTTCTGCAGTAGGAGGTGGGACAGTTCTGTTTTTACCATAAAGGAGTATTTAACATGGCAAAAGTTAAAGAAAAATGGAACCCAACAATATCACATATTGTCCCTAAAGCTACCAAACTAGCAGACGGTACAATATTAGACAAAGAAACAACCTTAACACAAGAAGAATTTACTAAAAATTCCCCTGTTATTCCAGCAGGACACCCTTATTATAATCTTTTAGCTAGAATAAGCAGAGAGGAAATAGAAAAGGAAGAGCTATAGAACCAAGAAGCAGTAAAATATAGTAGTTTTGCGCGTGATATTCGCTTGAAAATGACTTGTTAAGATCAACAAAATTGATAACCACGCGCTTTTAGCTATCTCACCTTTTCGCTAGCTAAAACAACCAATGCGCGTGATAAACATGATATAATATATTCACAGCTTGAGGCTTGCATAGTCTATCCGATTAGGGAGAGTTAGACCGTGAGGTCACACACTCCCTTTTTTGGTATAATAAACCTATCAGATAAGCAAAAACAACTAAAAAAGCGTAGCTGATGACTACGCTAGTTCTTGCCTGCTGAACTCGTAAATTATTGACCTATTTTAGGTCTTTTTTACTCCCCTTTTTGTGGACTTTGGGGGAATATTAAAGGTCATTTGTGACTATGTTTTTTCAAAAATTCCACAAAAATATAGCCTAAAAACGCCTATTTGAAGCCATTCCTAAGCATTTCTTAAAATTTCTTCGAATGTCATGTTTTTCTCCTTTGTTATCTATGAATCTTAATTTAATTATAACAAAAAACCGTTTTTCAACGGCTTTTTGACTGTGATTATTCTGATTTATATAGCTTTAAAAACTATCACCATTGCAACCCAGCTTCTCTAATTTCCTTTTTAGAGGCAAACTTTCCATTTGGTCGATGCCATCGTCCATTTCTATCTCTAAAGTAGCCACCTGTATTACTACTTTGTGATTCTTCTTCTGCTGGTGCTGGTGCTTCAGTTTCCTACTGTGTCTGTTCTTCTTTAGCCTTCTCTTCTGCTTCTTTTTTAGCTTTTTCTTGCGCTTCTTTTTCTTCAGCCTCTTTCTTAGCTTTTTCCTCGGCTGCCTTTTGCTCAGCGGCGCGTTCCTCAGCTGATTTGACTGTGTTCTTTGCAGTACCGTCAGCATAATTTATCTCTGCATTTGCTGAAACATTCTCTAAAGTTACATGGGTCACGGAATACTTATCAAGTTTTTCCTTACTACTACCTAATTTAATCTCGAGTAAATTCCCATCCGAATCAATCCCTACATACTGTAAGATAATCTGTCTTGGAATCAATTCATTATCCTTATAGACAGCTGTCACCTTATAGTCAAGGTAATAGTTTGGATGATTTGCAAGCCATGAATCAAGTCCATTTTCATAATAGAGCATGCTACTTTGATTTTTGTCATCCGTTCCAGTAAAGGCACCTGTATTTAACCAGGCTGTCATAGGAACTAGATTACGGCCTTCATCGTTAAGTCCACTAAATTGATACCCAACTAAATGACCGCGATTCATCAGCCAAGCCTCTTTAGAACCATCTCCGTAGTAAAATTTATAGTTATGCCATCCAACTGGATCAAAGGTTAATTTAGCTTCTCTCTTTTCTTTAGGCTCATCACTATCTTTTAGCTGAATGTGAGCATAAGTTGCACGAGATTTGGAATCCAGTTCTCCAAGTTCAAGTTGCTTTTCGTTTCTAAAAGTAAGTAAACCAGCTTCCTTGTACAATTTTGTATTATCCTGCGTAGTCTGTTCAGTCGTTACAGGTTCAGTTACTTTCGCCTCTTCCTTATGTTTCGAGCAACCAACTGATGTCAGCAACGATAGTAAAACAACAGAAGTCAAAACTATTCTTTTCATTCTATATTCTCCTAAATTATTAAAATATTTATTATATTGTTATTTTATACCATTTTATCATTTATAGTTTGTGTTTTCAAACAATTATATAAATTTTTTTATATAAAAATAGCATAAAAATCTAGTTATCCGCATAAAAACTGGACTTATCACACTTTATCAAGGTCAAAACCACTCAATTTACTACTAATTTACTACTTATGAATGAGCTTTGATACGACGATTTATCCTTGAAAAGTGAAGATATAAAGATACTTCCAATAAAATTTGAATATTTAATAGGTAGACACTTCAAAAAATGAGGTGTCTATTTTTTTACCCGATTTTGAAAGGAAGTGAACTTATGAAAACAAAAAATCAAGAATCAAAAGGTCGTTCCCCACTCTTTAAGACCATCAAACATTCATTCAGCCAATAAAAAAGAAAGGATAGGTAAAAATATGGAACTTAAATTTGTGATTCCCAACATGGAAAAAACATTCGGCAATTTAGAATTTGCTGGCGAGGATAAAGTCGTTCAGCGAAGAATCAACGGACGGCTAACTGTCTTATCAAGAAGCTATAATCTCTATTCTGATGTTCAAAGAGCAGATGATATTGTGGTGGTGCTTCCTGCTGAAGCTGGCGAAAAACATTTCGGCTTTGAGGAACGTGTGAAGTTAGTCAATCCACGTATTGCCGCAGAGGGCTACAAAATCGGCACTCGTGGTTTTACAAATTACCTTTTACATGCTGACGACATGATAAAAGAATAAAGAAAGAGAGGAAAAATGATGAGATTAGCAAATGGCATTGTATTAGATAAAGACACGACTTTTGGAGAATTGAAATTCTCTGCTCTACGTCGTGAAGTGAGAATCCAAAATGAAGACGGGTCGGTTTCAGATGAAATCAAGGAACGTACCTATGACTTAAAATCCAAAGGACAAGGACGCATGATTCAAGTAAGTATTCCTGCCAGCGTGCCTTTGAAAGAGTTTGATTATAACGCACGGGTGGAACTTATCAATCCCATTGCGGACACCGTTGCTACTGCCACCTATCAAGGAGCAGATGTTGACTGGTATATCAAGGCAGACGATATTGTGCTGACAAAGGATTCTAGTTCATTCAAAGCTCAACCACAAGCAAAGAAAGAACCGACACAAGACAAATAGTCGCTAGGTAGAAAGGAGACTTTTTCGCATGAAACAGCGTGGTAAAAGGATTCGCCCATCTGGTAAAGATTTAGTCTTTCATTTTACGATAGCGTCACTCCTGCCTGTTTTCCTGCTGGTTGTCGGACTGTTTCATGTGAAGACAATCCAGCAGATCAACTGGCAGGATTTTAACCTATCACAAGCAGATAAGATTGACATTCCCTATTTAATTATCAGTTTCAGTGTCGCAATTCTTATCTGCTTGCTGGTAGCGTTTGTATTCAAACGGGTTCGCTATGATACGGTTAAACAACTTTACCACCGTCAAAAACTGGCAAAGATGATACTTGAAAACAAGTGGTATGAATCTGAACAGGTCAAAACAGAGGGTTTCTTTAAAGATAGTGCTGGTCGTACAAAAAAGATAACCTACTTCCCTAAAATGTATTATCGACTTAAAAATGGCTTGATACAGATACGGGTGGAAATCACGCTGGGAAAATATCAAGACCAACTCTTACACTTGGAAAAGAAATTAGAGAGTGGCTTGTACTGTGAGCTGACGGATAAAGAGTTAAAGGATTCCTATGTGGAATATACTTTGCTCTATGACACCATAGCCAGTCGTATTTCTATTGATGAAGTAGAAGCTAAAGATGGTAAACTTCGCTTAATGAAAAACGTATGGTGGGAATATGATAAGCTCCCTCATATGTTGATTGCTGGTGGTACAGGTGGCGGTAAAACTTACTTTATACTGACACTGATTGAAGCCTTGCTTCATACAGATTCAAAACTGTATATTCTTGACCCGAAAAATGCTGACCTTGCGGACTTAGGTTCTGTGATGGCAAATGTCTACTATAGAAAAGAAGACTTGCTTTCTTGCATTGAAACATTCTATGAAGAAATGATGAAACGTAGTGAGGAAATGAAGCAGATGAAGAACTATAAGACTGGCAAAAATTATGCTTACTTAGGTCTCCCGGCACACTTCTTAATCTTTGATGAATACGTCGCTTTCATGGAAATGCTGGGAACAAAAGAAAACACCGCAGTTATGAATAAGCTGAAACAGATTGTCATGTTAGGTCGTCAAGCTGGCTTCTTTCTAATACTGGCTTGTCAACGTCCAGACGCAAAATATTTAGGCGACGGAATCCGTGATCAGTTTAATTTCAGAGTGGCTTTAGGTCGTATGTCTGAAATGGGCTATGGCATGATGTTTGGCAGTGACGTACAAAAGGATTTCTTCTTAAAGCGAATCAAAGGTCGTGGCTATGTTGATGTAGGAACAAGTGTCATATCAGAGTTTTATACTCCCCTTGTACCAAAAGGATATGATTTCTTGGAGGAAATTAAAAAGTTATCCAACAGCAGACAGTCCACGCAGGCGACGTGCGAAGCGGAAGTCGCAGGTGTGGACTGATCTTGCTGGCTGGTGTGGCAATAGCCACGCCAGCACTTAACCCCCCGTATCTAACAGGGGGGTACAAATCGACAGGAAACAGTCAAAAAAACATTAGAAAATCCTTTGGTTACAAGGGATTTACAAAATTTCAGCGTATGTCAAATGGGCTTTAAAAGTTGACATACGCCTTTTTGATTGGAGGGATTTTTACTGAATGAACAAACTTGGTTACAGCATTTAAAAGAAAAACGCTTGGCTTATGGACTATCTCAAAACCGTTTAGCTGTTGCGACTGGTATTACAAGGCAGTATCTAAGCGATATTGAAACAGGAAAAGTCAAGCCATCAGAGGATTTACAGCAGTCCCTTTGGGAAGCTCTGGAACGCTTCAATCCCGACGCTCCCCTTGAAATGCTGTTTGATTATGTAAGGATTCGCTTTCCGACAACAGACGTACAGCAGGTGGTCGAAAACATCTTACAACTGAAACTGTCCTATTTTCTTCATGAGGACTATGGTTTCTATTCTTATTCAGAGCATTATGCTTTAGGCGACATATTCGTCCTTTGCTCCCATGAACTGGACAAAGGAGTTCTGGTGGAATTGAAAGGTCGTGGGTGCAGACAATTTGAAAGCTATCTTCTGGCACAACAAAGAAGCTGGTATGAGTTCTTTATGGACGTTTTGGTGGCTGGCGGTGTGATGAAACGCCTTGACCTTGCCATTAACGATAAGACAGGGATTTTGAATATCCCTGTACTCACTGAAAAGTGCCAACAGGAAGAATGTATCTCCGTCTTCCGCAGTTTTAAAAGCTATCGCAGTGGCGAACTGGTACGCAAAGAGGAAAAGGAATGTATGGGAAACACCCTCTATATCGGTTCATTACAAAGTGAAGTTTATTTCTGTATCTATGAAAAGGACTATGAACAGTACAAGAAAAATGATATTCCCATTGAAGACGCAGAAGTAAAAAACCGTTTTGAGATTCGGCTGAAAAATGAGCGTGCCTATTATGCAGTCCGTGATTTACTCGTCTATGACAATCCAGAAAAGACTGCTTTTAAAATTATCAATCGGTATATCCGTTTTGTAGATAAAGACGATTCCAAACCTCGTTCTGATTGGAAGCTGAATGAAGAATGGGCTTGGTTTATTGGGAACAACCGTGAACGATTAAAACTAACCACAAAACCAGAGCCTTACTCTTTCCAGCGGACGCTGAACTGGCTTTCCCATCAAGTCGCACCCACTTTAAAGGTTGCGATTAAACTTGATGAAATCAACCAGACGCAGGTTGTGAAAGACATTCTCGACCATGCGAAACTGACAGACCGGCATGAGCAGATTTTGAAGCAACAGTCGGCAAAAGATAAGGACGTGATAACGACAAAGAAATAACCTAAACACAAATTCATTGAATATAGAGAGGAGAACATTTTTATGAATTTTGGACAAAACCTTTATAACTGGTTTCTATCAAACGCTCAATCACTGGTACTTTTAGCAATCGTTGTGATTGGCTTGTATCTTGGCTTCAAGCGTGAGTTCAGTAAACTCATTGGCTTTCTCATTATTGCGATTATTGCGGTAGGCTTAGTCTTCAACGCTGCTGGAGTAAAAGACATTTTACTAGAGCTATTCAATCGCATTATTGGTGCTTAAATTAAACCGTTATTTTGTGGAATATAAGTGGTTTTCTTATGTTCCGCAAAAGAATGGTACACCAAACGAAGTGCGGTAGGGATTTTTGAATCTCTATAAAGAAAGGACGTGTGAATACATGGACGATATGCAAGTCTACATTGCCAATTTAGGCAAATACAATGAGGGCGAATTAGTTGGTGCATGGTTTACCTTTCCCATTGATTTTGAGGAAGTCAAAGAGAAAATCGGCTTGAATGATGAATATGAGGAATACGCCATTCATGATTACGAGTTACCCTTTACGGTTGACGAATACACTTCTATTAGCGAACTCAATCGCCTATGGGAAATGGTATCGGAGTTGCCAGAAGAACTACAATCGGAGCTATCTGCTCTGCTCACTCATTTTTCAAGTATTGAAGAATTAAGCGAACATCAAGAAGATATTATCATTCATTCCGATTGTGATGATATGTCTGACGTGGCACGCTACTACATTGAAGAAACGGGTGCTTTAGGCGAAGTGCCAGCCAGTCTTCAAAACTATATTGATTATGAATCCTATGGTCGGGATTTAGACCTTTCGGGAACGTTTATCTCAACCAATCACGGGATTTTTGAAATCGTCTATTAAATCTGTCGGTACATTCTTACTGGCAGATTTTCTTGTTTACGGGGTAGTCAAAAGACTATCCCCATTTTTATGAAAGGATTGATTACATGAAGAAAATACGAAGCTATACCAGTATCTGGTCTGTTGAGAAAGTGTTGTACTCCATCAATGACTTTAGACTTCCGTTTCCCATAACCTTTACGCAAATGACATGGTTTGTCGTGTCACTCTTTGCAGTTATGATACTTGGCAACTTGCCCCCTCTTTCTATGATAGAGGGAGCATTTCTCAAATACTTTGGGATTCCTGTGGCTTTCACATGGTTTATGTCTACAAAAACCTTTGATGGTAAAAAGCCTTATGGATTTTTGAAGTCTGTCATTGCTTATGCACTGCGACGAAAACTGACCTATGCAGGAAAAAAAGTAACGCTTGGCAGAAACCAGCCACAAGAAGCCATTACAGCAGTTAGGAGTGAATTTTATGGCATATCCAATTAAATATATTGAAAACAATCTGGTCTGGAATAAAGATGGGGAATGTTACGCTTACTATGAGCTTGTTCCCTACAATTACTCATTTCTAAGTCCGGAACAGAAAATACAAGTACATGATTCTTTCAGACAGCTTATCGCACAAAATCGTGATGGCAAGATTCATGCTTTACAAATCAGTACAGAATCCAGCATACTTTCTGCACAAGAACGTTCCAAAAATGAAGTCACTGGAAAGCTCAAAACGGTTGCCTATGACAAAATCGACCAACAGACAGACGCTTTAATATCCATGATTGGCGAAAATCAAGTGGACTACCGTTTCTTTATCGGTTTTAAGTTGCTTCTCAACGATCAGGAGTTTTCTATGAAAAGTCTTACCGTTGAAGCAAAAAATGCTTTTACTGATTTTGTCTATGATGTGAACCATAAGCTGATGGGCGATTTTGTTAGTATGAGTAATGATGAAATCCTGCGTTTTCAGAAGATGGAAAAGCTTTTAGAAAATAAAATCTCCCGTCGTTTCAAAATCCGAAGATTAGATAAGGACGACTTCGGCTATCTGATTGAACACCTTTACGGACAGACAGGCACTGCCTATGAAGAGTATGAGTATCCTCTATCAAAGAAAAAGCTGGAACATGAAACACTGATTAAAACCTATGACCTCATTAAGCCTACTCGCTGTCTGGTGGAAGAAAAACAGCGATATTTGAAAATCCAGCAGGAAGACGAAACCGCCTATGTAGCTTACTTTACCATCAACAGTATTGTCGGCGAACTGGACTTCCCGTCCTCTGAAATCTTCTACTACCAGCAACAGCAATTTACCTTTCCGATTGATACGTCAATGAATGTGGAAATTGTAGCGAATCGTAAAGCCCTATCTACTGTCCGCAATAAAAAGAAAGAACTGAAAGACTTGGATAACCACGCATGGCAAAGTGATAATGAAACCAGCTCTAATGTGGCGGAAGCTCTGGAAAGTGTGAACGAGCTGGAAACCAATTTAGACCAAAGCAAGGAATCTATGTATAAGCTGTCCTATGTTGTAAGGGTATCAGCAAATGATCTTGACGAACTCAAACGTCGTTGTAATGAAGTGAAAGATTTTTATGACGATTTAAGCGTAAAACTGGTACGACCATTTGGGGATATGCTCGGCTTACATGAAGAATTTTTACCTGCCAGCAAGCGTTATATGAATGATTATATTCAATACGTGACCTCTGATTTCCTCGCTGGTTTAGGTTTTGGTGCTACTCAAATGCTGGGGGAAAATGAGGGGATTTATGTTGGCTACAGCTTAGATACTGGACGCAATGTCTATCTGAAACCTGCTCTTGCCAGTCAAGGGGTTAAGGGTTCAGTAACCAATGCGTTAGCGTCGGCTTTTGTTGGTTCGCTGGGTGGTGGTAAATCCTTTGCGAATAACCTTATCGTCTATTATGCGGTGCTTTATGGGGCACAAGCAGTGATTGTAGACCCAAAAGCAGAACGTGGCAGATGGAAAGAAACCTTGCCAGAGATTTCCCATGAAATCAATATCGTCACTCTGACTTCTGATGAGAAAAACAAAGGCTTACTTGACCCTTATGTGATTATGAAAAATCCCAAAGATTCTGAATCACTGGCTATTGATATTCTGACATTCCTTACGGGGATTTCCTCTCGTGATGGGGAACGCTTCCCAATCCTTAGAAAAGCCATTCGTGCAGTAACCAATAGTGAAGTACGAGGGTTGATGAAAGTGATTGAGGAATTACGGGTTGAGAATACGCCACTAAGTACCAGTATAGCCGACCATATCGAAAGTTTTACAGACTATGACTTTGCACATTTATTATTCAGTAATGGTTATGTGGAGCAGTCTATCAGCTTAGAAAAACAACTGAACATTATACAGGTTGCGGACTTGGTACTTCCCGACAAGGAAACTTCCTTTGAGGAATATACCACTATGGAGCTTTTATCCGTTGCTATGCTGATTGTCATTAGTACCTTTGCTTTAGACTTTATCCATACAGACCGAAGCATTTTCAAGATTGTAGATTTAGACGAAGCATGGAGCTTTTTACAGGTAGCACAAGGAAAAACACTATCTATGAAGCTGGTTCGGGCTGGTCGTGCTATGAACGCTGGGGTATATTTCGTGACCCAAAATACAGACGACCTCTTAGATGAAAAACTGAAAAATAACCTCGGCTTAAAATTTGCATTTCGTTCCACTGACCTTAACGAGATTAAAAAGACCTTAGCCTTTTTTGGTGTAGACCCAGAGGACGAAAACAATCAGAAGCGATTGCGTGATTTGGAAAACGGGCAATGCCTTATCAGTGATTTATATGGTCGTGTCGGTGTGATACAGTTCCACCCTGTATTTGAAGAACTGCTCCATGCCTTTGATACCAGACCACCTGTGCGAAAAGAGGTGTAAATGTGAAACCATCAATAGTAAACAGAATAAAATCAAACTGGACGCTGAAACGTCTAGGTAAAGTGGCAATGACAGTGGCTTTCACACTTGTGATTGCCATTTTTCTTTTAGCCATGCTGGGAACGGTGGTTCAAGCTGCGGGCTTGGTAGATGATACGGTCAATGTGGCAAATGAATACAGCCGATACCCACTTGAAAACTATCAACTGGATTTTTATGTGGATAATAGCTGGGGCTGGCTTCCGTGGAACTGGTCGGACGGGATTGGAAAACAGGTCATGTATGGACTATATGCCATTACCAATTTTATTTGGACAATCAGTTTGTATGTTTCCAATGCGACAGGTTACTTAGTACAGGAAGCCTATTCCTTAGACTTCATTTCCGCTACAGCAGATTCCATTGGTAAGAATATGCAGACCTTAGCTGGTGTGAGTGCAAACGGATTTTCAACAGAGGGTTTCTATGTTGGATTCCTCTTACTCTTGATTTTGGTTCTTGGGGTTTATGTTGCCTATACGGGACTGATAAAGAGAGAAACCACAAAGGCAATTCATGCCATTATGAATTTTGTGCTGGTGTTTATCCTATCGGCTTCCTTTATTGCCTACGCTCCCGACTACATTAAAAAAATCAATGACTTTTCATCAGACATCAGTAATGCCAGTTTATCACTTGGCACGAAGATTGTCATGCCCCATTCCGATAGTCAAGGCAAGGACAGCGTGGACTTAATCAGAGATAGCCTGTTTTCCATACAGGTTCAGCAACCGTGGCTACTGCTTCAATACAACAGTTCAGACATTGAAAGTATCGGTATTGACCGTGTGGAAAGCCTGCTCTCCACCAGCCCAGATTCCAACAATGGCGAAGACAGAGAAAAAATTGTTGCGGAAGAAATTGAAGACAGAAGCAATACCAATCTAACCATTACAAAGACCATTAACCGTTTAGGTACAGTCTTCTTCCTATTTGTCTTCAATATTGGGATTTCCATATTTGTATTCCTATTAACAGGAATCATGATTTTCTCGCAGGTACTTTTTATCATCTATGCTATGTTTCTGCCTGTGAGCTTTATTTTAAGCATGATTCCATCATTTGATGGTATGTCAAAACGAGCCATAACAAAGCTCTTTAATACCATTTTGACACGAGCTGGAATCACATTGATTATTACGACAGCATTTAGTATTTCAACCATGCTCTATACCTTATCGGCTGGTTATCCGTTCTTTTTGATTGCTTTTCTACAGATTGTGACCTTTGCAGGAATCTACTTCAAGCTGGGCGATTTAATGAGTATGTTTTCTCTACAGAGTAACGATTCTCAAAGTGTGGGAAGTCGTGTGATGAGAAAACCTCGTATGCTTATGCACGCTCACATGCACCGTCTACAGCGGAAACTTGGACGTTCCATGACTACTCTAGGGGCTGGGTCTGCCATTGTTACAGGTAAAAAAGGACAGTCGGGTTCGGGGAGTTCTGCAAGGACACAAGCAGATCACTCCCGACCAGACGGAAAGGAAAAATCAACACTTGGAAAACGTATCGGTCAAACCATCGGTACAGTAGCTGATACCAAAGACAGAATGGTAGACACTGCTAGTGGTTTGAAAGAACAGGTTAAAGATTTGCCGACCAATGCAAGATATGCAGTATATCAAGGAAAATCCAAAGTAAAAGAGAATGTCCGTGATTTAACCAGTAGTATTTCTCAAACCAAAGCGGACAGAGCCAGTGGACGCAAGGAACAGCAGGAACAAAGGCGAAAAACCATTGCGAAGCGTCGCTCTGAAATGGAACAGGTCAAACAGAAAAAACAGCCTGCTTCTTCTGTTCATGAAAGACCGACTACAAGACAAGAACAATATCATGATGAACAGACCTCAAAACAGTCTAATATTCAGACTTCATATAAGGAATCTCAACAAGCCAAACAAGAGCGTCCAGCAGTTAAGTCCGATTTTTCAAGTCCAAAAGTGGAACGCCAAGGCAATACCGTTCAAGAAAAAACCGTTCAAAAGCCAGCAACTTCAACCACTACAGCAGATAGAACTTCACAACGTCCAATCACAAAAGAACGTCCGTCTACTGTTCAAAGAGTACCACTACAAAATACAAGAAGTAGACCACCAATCAAAACCGCCACCATTAAGAAAGTCGGTAAGAAACCATGAAGTTGAAAACTTTAGTGATTGGTGGTTCTGGATTATTCTTGATGGTCTTCTCACTGCTTCTGTTTGTTGCCATTTTATTTTCAGATGAACAGGACAGCGGAATTTCCAATATTCATTATGGAGGTGTGAATGTTTCCGCAGAAGTGCTGGCTCATAAGCCTATGGTAGAAAAATATGCCAAAGAATATGGCGTTGAAGAATATGTCAACATACTTCTTGCGATTATACAGGTGGAATCGGGCGGTACTGCGGAAGATGTTATGCAGTCCTCGGAATCCCTCGGTCTTCCACCTAATTCATTGAGTACAGAAGAATCCATTAAGCAAGGTGTGAAGTATTTCAGTGAATTATTAGCCAGTAGCGAAAGGCTCAGTGTAGATTTAGAATCGGTTATCCAGTCCTACAATTATGGTGGTGGTTTCTTAGGGTATGTGGCTAATCGTGGAAATAAATATACCTTTGAACTGGCTCAAAGTTTCTCAAAAGAGTATTCAGGTGGCGAAAAAGTGTCTTACCCCAATCCCATAGCCATACCTATCAATGGGGGCTGGCGATACAACTATGGCAATATGTTTTATGTGCAACTGGTAACGCAGTATCTTGTCACAACAGAGTTTGATGATGATACGGTACAAGCCATCATGGACGAAGCACTGAAATATGAGGGCTGGCGATACGTTTACGGTGGAGCTTCCCCGACTACTTCTTTTGATTGTAGCGGACTGACACAATGGACGTATGGAAAAGCTGGAATTAACTTACCACGAACCGCACAACAGCAATATGATGTGACCCAGCATATCCCACTATCGGAAGCACAAGCTGGCGATTTGGTTTTCTTTCATTCTACCTATAACGCTGGCTCTTATATTACTCATGTTGGGATATACCTTGGCAATAACCGTATGTTTCATGCAGGCGACCCAATCGGTTATGCCGACTTAACAAGCCCCTACTGGCAACAGCATTTAGTGGGAGCAGGACGAATCAAACAATGAGAAAGGAAGATTTAATGATGAAATTTAGAAAAAATCAGAATAAAGAAAAACAGATACCAAAGGAAAAGAAACCTCGTGTCTATAAGGTCAATCCTCATAAAAAGGTTGTGATTGCCTTGTGGGTACTTTTAGGGCTTAGTTTCAGCTTTGCGATATTCAAGCACTTTACAGCTATAGATACTCATACTATTCACGAAACAACTATCATAGAAAAGGAATACGTTGATACTCATCATGTAGAAAATTTTGTAGAGAACTTTGCGAAAGTCTACTATTCATGGGAGCAATCCGATAAGTCCATTGATAATCGAATGGAAAGTCTAAAAGGCTATCTGACAGATGAACTTCAAGCTCTCAATGTTGATACAGTACGCAAAGATATTCCTGTATCGTCTTCTGTAAGAGGATTTCAGATATGGACGGTAGAGCCAACTGGCGACAATGAGTTTAATGTAACCTACAGTGTAGACCAGCTCATTACAGAGGGAGAAAATACAAAGACCGTCCACTCTGCTTATATAGTGAGTGTCTATGTAGATGGTTCTGGAAATATGGTACTGGTTAAGAATCCGACCATTACCAACATACCTAAGAAATCAAGTTATAAACCAAAAGCCATTGAAAGTGAGGGGACGGTTGATTCCATTACAACCAATGAAATCAATGAGTTTTTAACGACGTTCTTCAAGCTCTATCCTACAGCGACAGCCAGTGAACTTTCCTACTATGTGAATGACGGGATATTAAAACCAATCGGAAAAGAGTACATCTTTCAAGAACTGGTAAATCCTATTCACAATCGTAAGGATAATCAAGTCACGGTATCGCTGACAGTGGAGTATATCGACCAGCAGACCAAAGCAACGCAGGTATCTCAATTTGATTTGGTACTTGAAAAGAACGGGAGTAATTGGAAGATTATAGAATAACAAATATTGGTACATTATTACAGCTATTTTGTAATCACGTACTCTCTTTGATAAAAAATTGGAGATTCCTTTACAAATATGCTCTTACGTGCTATAATTTAAGTATCTATTTAAAAGGAGTTAATAAATATGCGGCAAGGTATTCTTAAATAAACTGTCAATTTGATAGTGGGAACAAATAATTGGATGTCCTTTTTTAGGAGGGCTTAGTTTTTTGTACCCAGTTTAAGAATACCTTTATCATGTGATTCTAAAGTATCCGGAGAATATCTGTATGCTTTGTATGCCTATGGTTATGCATAAAAATCCCAGTGATAAGAGTATTTATCACTGGGATTTTTATGCCCTTTTGGGCTTTTGAATGGAGGAAAATCACATGAAAATTATTAATATTGGAGTTTTAGCTCATGTTGATGCGGGAAAAACTACCTTAACAGAAAGCTTATTATATAACAGTGGAGCGATTACAGAATTAGGAAGCGTGGACAAAGGTACAACGAGGACGGATAATACGCTTTTAGAACGTCAGAGAGGAATTACAATTCAGACAGGAATAACCTCTTTTCAGTGGGAAAATACGAAGGTGAACATCATAGACACGCCAGGACATATGGATTTCTTAGCAGAAGTATATCGTTCATTATCAGTTTTAGATGGGGCAATTCTACTGATTTCTGCAAAAGATGGCGTACAAGCACAAACTCGTATATTATTTCATGCACTTAGGAAAATGGGGATTCCCACAATCTTTTTTATCAATAAGATTGACCAAAATAGAATTGATTTATCAACGGTTTATCAGGATATTAAAGAGAAACTTTCTGCCGAAATTGTAATCAAACAGAAGGTAGAACTGTATCCTAATATGTGTGTGACGAACTTTACCGAATCTGAACAATGGGATACGGTAATAGAGGGAAACGATGACCTTTTAGAGAAATATATGTCCGGTAAATCATTAGAAGCATTGGAACTCGAACAAGAGGAAAGCATAAGATTTCAGAATTGTTCTCTGTTCCCTCTTTATCATGGAAGTGCAAAAAGTAATATAGGGATTGATAACCTTATAGAAGTTATTACTAATAAATTTTATTCATCAACACATCGAGGTCAGTCTGAACTTTGCGGAAAAGTTTTCAAAATTGAGTATTCGGAAAAAAGACAGCGTCTTGCATATATACGTCTTTATAGTGGCGTACTGCATTTGCGAGATTCGGTTAGAATATCGGAAAAGGAAAAAATAAAAATTACAGAAATGTATACTTCAATAAATGGTGAATTATGTAAAATCGATAAGGCTTATTCCGGGGAAATTGTTATTTTGCAGAATGAGTTTTTGAAGTTAAATAGTGTTCTTGGAGATACAAAGCTATTGCCACAGAGAGAGAGAATTGAAAATCCCCTCCCTCTGCTGCAAACGACTGTTGAACCGAGCAAACCTCAACAAAGGGAAATGTTACTTGATGCACTTTTAGAAATCTCCGACAGTGACCCGCTTCTGCGATATTATGTGGATTCTGCGACACATGAAATCATACTTTCTTTCTTAGGGAAAGTACAAATGGAAGTGACTTGTGCTCTGCTGCAAGAAAAGTATCATGTGGAGATAGAAATAAAAGAGCCTACAGTCATTTATATGGAAAGACCGTTAAAAAAAGCAGAGTATACCATTCACATCGAAGTTCCACCGAATCCTTTCTGGGCTTCCATTGGTCTATCTGTAGCACAGCTTCCATTAGGGAGCGGAGTACAGTATGAGAGCTCGGTTTCTCTTGGATACTTAAATCAATCGTTTCAAAATGCAGTTATGGAGGGGATACGCTATGGCTGTGAACAAGGATTGTATGGTTGGAATGTGACGGACTGTAAAATCTGTTTTAAGTATGGCTTATACTATAGCCCTGTTAGTACCCCAGCAGATTTTCGGATGCTTGCTCCTATTGTATTGGAACAAGTCTTAAAAAAAGCTGGAACAGAATTGTTAGAGCCATATCTTAGTTTTAAAATTTATGCGCCACAGGAATATCTTTCACGAGCATACAACGATGCTCCTAAATATTGTGCGAACATCGTAGACACTCAATTGAAAAATAATGAGGTCATTCTTAGTGGAGAAATCCCTGCTCGGTGTATTCAAGAATATCGTAGTGATTTAACTTTCTTTACAAATGGACGTAGTGTTTGTTTAACAGAGTTAAAAGGGTACCATGTTACTACCGGTGAACCTGTTTGCCAGCCCCGTCGTCCAAATAGTCGGATAGATAAAGTACGATATATGTTCAATAAAATAACTTAGTGTATTTTATGTTGTTATATAAATATGGTTTCTTGTTAAATAAGATGAAATATTTTTTAATAAAGATTTGAATTAAAGTGTAAAGGAGGAGATAGTTATTATAAACTACAAGTGGATATTGTGTGCTGAGAGCTTTCTTCTATACTAATAGACGAAAGGGTGTGAAAATGATTTTTAAATGATACTGTGGAACGGAACAGTAGCCCTAGTATTGACTACTGTCGTTTCTATTCATATTGGCTATTCTAGGACTGAGATGAAAAAATCTATAAATGCTCAGAATAAAATTGAACCCGCAAATCTCCCCAAAACAATGGTGAGTCATGTACTTGTATTATTCCGAAAAAATACACCTCTGGTGCAGTGAGACAAATTGGTGTATCTTATAGTGGCTTCGTAGATGAAAGCTATACTCTACTATCACTCTTTGATGATGTAGAACAAATTGAAAAAGATAATAGACTTCAGACAGCTATTGATGTTGTCAGAGAACAGTTTGGTTTTTTAGCCATACAAAAAGGAACCGTCCTAACTGAAGGTTCCAGAAATATTGAACGCAGTAAACTTATCGGTGGTCATTCCGCGGGTGGATTGGAGGGATTAAAATGAAACAAGAAAAAAATACAGTACAATTTTCAGAAATCCGTAGCAAAGGATGTAATGATATTGAAATGCTTGAAAGATTTTTACATGGAATCGTTGAAACAGCAACTTCAAAACTTCGTCAGAGAAAACTCAAAACAACTGAAATATCGATACGACTAGTACATGCTAAATCTGAAAACCGATTACCATTGGAATTTACATTTAGCATTAAGCCAACAAGCTCATCTGTGATAATCTATACTGAGGTAATCAATCGCTTTAAAGAATGTTACACAGGTGGGGGAATTCAAGGTTTTACGATTCAATTTGATAAAAATACCCTTGCCTCTGCATAGAAAGGATTTGATATGATTGACCGTTCATATTTACCATTTCAATCAGCAAGAGAGTACCAGGATACAAAGATGCAAAAATGGATGGGCTTTTTCCTATCTGAACATGCATCAGCACTCTCTGATGATACAAACAAAGTAACGTACATGTCTGACTTATCACTAGAGAAGAAATTATTACTCCTCAGTCAAGTATACGCCGGGCAGCTACGCACACGCATTCAAGTGATTGAAAAAAACAAGCGTGTTTCCTACACTGGAACAATACCAAGTCTGACCAAAGATTTCATTTTGATAAAAACTACAACAGGTCACATCAATTTGAAATTAAAAGACATTATTAGTATTGAACTTGTCGAGGAGGTGCTCTATGAATCAGCTTGAGTTTCAGCGTAATCACCTACAAATGGACTATTATAGCGAGAGCTACCAAGATTTTGAACGTGACTTCTACCGCTACTCTAACATGAATATTCCATTGACCTTCCTAACTGATGATATCCTAAAAACAATGGCGACTTCACGTAAGAATTACTTTGTCCTCAATAAGGAAAAGTCCAGAGATAACCGCGATCACTTCTTCATATTTGAAGTAAGTACCGTAGATGAGAATCCGCTAATCTATCATTATACATATAAGAAAACTACAATATATTTAGCAGAAAAATAGGAGCAGTTCAATTGACTGTTCCTATTTTTAATATTCATAAAATCTAAAGTCTTTATACTCTTTAACAATGGAGTCGCCAACCAGAACAGACTATACTGACCAGCGACTACCTTAAATTTAATGTTT
This sequence comes from Streptococcus infantis, assembly GCF_047464215.1. Classification (GTDB taxonomy): domain Bacteria; phylum Bacillota; class Bacilli; order Lactobacillales; family Streptococcaceae; genus Streptococcus; species Streptococcus infantis_P. The sequence continues at coordinate 201,092 of NZ_JASHCG010000002.1, forward strand.
CAGATTTATTTTCTTATCTCTAATTTCATAAACTACATCTGCTACATTTTCGAGTAATCGTTTATCGTGGGTGATAAACACGATAGTTCCGGTGTACTCCTTCATTAGTATTTCCAAAGCCTCTAAACTTGGTATGTCAAGGAAGTTACTGGGTTCATCCATTATTAGGATGTTATATCTACCCATGAGCATTTTAGCAAGCAACAATTTTATAATTTCTCCACCGCTTAAAACAGATAAACTTTTTCCAATATCGTTCTGTTTGAACCCCATAGATGCTAGCACTGAACGAATTTCTGATATATTGTAGTCACAATCCTTCTGCATAAACTCCATAACATTCTGATTACTGTTGTACTTGTAACCATTCTGTGCAAAGTAACCTATTTTTGCCTTAGGCGAAATAGAAATTCCTTCTTCATGGTTTAAGATCATTTGGATTAAAGTTGTTTTTCCGATTCCATTACCACCAGTTAACGCCACTTTTGCTCCTAACGGAATTTGAAAAGATGCATTTTCAAACAGAGCCTTATCCCCAAATACTTTATTAATTTCTGCACCGACTATAGGGTATGGATTATGGAGCTCCAATGCTTTACTTTGCCTGAAACGAATTCTGCGAATGCCTTCCGGAGCTTCTACTTTTCCTAAGGCCGCAATCCTGTGCTCTAGGGTTTTAGCAGCATTATACATCTTTTTTTCCTTACTTCCTATTGATTTTTGATGAGCTAAACGCCCTCCGTCTTCAGTACTTTTTTTCTTTGAAGAACCTTTTGCCTTCTGTTCTATTTTACGAGCCTGTTTTCGCTTTTCCTCCGCAGCCCTTTCCAATCGGGCACGTTCCGCAATAAATTGTTCGTATTCTGCAGCTTGGCTCTTACGTTCTTCCTCTTTCTGACGAAGATAATCAGAATAGTTTCCCCAATACTCAGTGATTTTGCCATCTTTCAGTTCCCATATTTTATCTACTATTTCATCAAGAAAATAGCGGTCATGGCTAATAACTAACAGTGCACCTGTAAAATATTTTAGCTGTCCTATTAGAAAATCAATTCCTTCACGGTCTAAATGGCTCGTAGGTTCATCCGCTAAAATACCATGAACCTGTGCCGATAAGGCCTGTGCTATTTTAAGCCTTGTTTCTTCACCACCGCTCATAGTCTGTATATTTAATTGCTCAACACCTAGCTTGCCTACAAGTGCAAAATCTTTTTCCTCCTGCAGAGTTACTTCGTCCAACTGGGGAATATAGGCAAGTTCACCCAGACGATTCATTTTACATCCTGGGGGAGTTAATTCTCCTAAAAGTACCCTGAGTAAAGTGCTTTTTCCAGCACCATTTGCTCCTACTAAACCAATACGGTCATAATCATATACTTCTAATTCATTTATATCTAAAACATCGCGTCCTTTGAATTCCACACGAATGTCTTTTGCTTTTAATATTAATTCCATAACATTTCCTCCAATATTGTTTATTTTAAATCTAATTTTCTAACCTCAGTTATCATTTGGCAAACTATAGCAATGCCAATAATTAAAATACCTGATAGTAAAAACCAATGATTTACACCGATTTTATCAGCAAAGAATCCAGAAAGAATTAACCCAATTGGCATAGCAAGTGACATGATACTTCCGATCAAAGAAAATACACGTCCTAAATATTCAGGCTTAATTTTCTCCTGAAAAAGAGCTGTTTGCACACCGCTATAAAATGGCACCGAAAGCCCCATTATTGCACAGCAAACTACGAATATTACAAATCCATTTGGAGGAAGTATTCCCGAAACGGCTAAACTGGTCCCCATTATAAAAAATGAACTTGTTATTAGTAATACATGCTTTTCGAAGCCCCCTAATCTTCCTAATAATAAGCCTCCTGCTAGCATCCCAAATGCAAAGGAAATTTCCGTAATAGAAATATGCACAGGTGTTCCATTAAAGTGTTCCATGCTTATTAAAGGAAATAGTGCATTGATTGGCATATAAACAAAAGTATATAGTGTTCCTAAGAGTAATAAGGCAAACAATCCTTTGTTTTGTCTCAGAACCACAACTCCTTCTTTCATCTCCCTTATGAAATTTGGTTCTAAACTTTGCACTTGATTACCCAGCTTAGGTATACGTACAATTGCTACCGTAATAGATGCAATCACAGCACCCAATACGTCGATGGCAATAATAGCATTTAAATCCCAAACGGAGTATAAGAGTGCTGCAACTGCCGGACTAACAATATAGCTTATAGACTGCAAAGACTGACTATAGCCTGCGCATTTCGTTAGCTGTTCTTCTGGTACTAAAAGTGGTGTAACCGCATTGAGTGCTGGGGTATGAAAAGCTGTTCCAATGCTACGGATAAACAATACTATCATAATCATCCAGACAGGTAGCTCCATACAGAATGCAACAATAGCAAGCACTGCACCAGCTGCTGCGATAATTAAATCGGCACCAATCATTATCTTCTTCCTATCATGACGATCCACTAGCACACCAATGGCAGGTCCCAAAATCGCATAGGGTAAAAAACCTACTAATGAAGCCATAGACAAGACCATCGCAGATCCTGTTTTTTCTGTAAGGTAAAAAATAATCGCCATTTGCAGGATGGCACTAGTGATTAATGATACTGCTTGCCCTGCCCATATTGCATAAAATTTTCGTTTCCAATTGTTGTATTTTTCCATTTATATTATCTCCTGCATATTATTTTGCTTGAATTTCTATTTTGAATAGCATTCTAGGCAATAAAAAATGCAGGCCAAACCCCACAATGTGGCTTTTGGTCTGCATACATACAATTTGGAAACATTCATATTAAAGACATAGTTAAATAAAGGTATAGTTAAATAACCAATATCCTCACCGTAACTAATGAATGCTCAATATCGTATAAATAAGCACAACAAAAAAGCCTATCATCGGGTATAGATTCTGCTTTTTTTATTGCCAGCTTATCTTAAACGCATTGAGGCTGTCATAGTTTCGGTTCCTCCTACATCTTTGTTTATATCAATTTATAGTATAACACAACAAGATGATATGTTCAATATAAAAGTTATGGAATGAGACTCATACTTCCAATTCGATGCCAGATTTAAAGGATATGACGAAGTTTTCTTCATAGACTGTAACGCTCTGGATTATCTTCCTTAGTAGCAAGCGATTAGCTTTCACAAAATCTTCTGTTTGTAGTTTTAAAAATTCATCAGGATTTTCTAACTCAACCTCAAAATATTTCATTTTACATTCCCTCATTTCATTTATTGATAAATTGAGTTTGCAAAAAAGAGTGGACAATTTTTGTCTACTCTTAACCTTTAAAATAGTTTTTTTTAATCGATTTGAAGTTGCCTAAATTATTACTTATTCGGTAAAATGAAGTATTGCTTTCAACAGATTTCCTTCAACTACACTTCACTTGATTCAAACAAGGTGGGTACATTTCTATTCCCACAAACTCCTTGTCAATGGAAACAAACACGTACCCACAGGGTAAATGGAAATAGAAACTGATAATTTCTAGCTATCACTTCTACTCATTCCAAAAATTTTCTCACTCTGATACTTACCCACCATAAAGCAAAAAGCCTTGCAATCAAGGCTTTCATTATCCCTTTCGTTCAAAGGTTTCTAAGCTTTTACGAGCAGAGCGACACACTCAGCGGTTCGCTATCTCCGTTCTGTCTGCGTGCTAGCACTTGTCAATCACGGACAGCTATCGCATGGGCGGAAGTAAATGCTAATCTTCGTCGTTTTACTCCTTGACTAGCAAACTTACCGCCTCAACATGTCCTGTATGTGGAAATAAAACACGATTAAAGATAAGGGAAGATACTGAATTAAAAAAATTCCCCCTCTATTGTCCGAAATGCAGACAAGAAAATTTAATTGAAATAAAGCAGTTCAAAGTAACTGTGATTACAGAGCCAGACGCAAAGACGCAGAGCCGATAAAATGAGATTAATACAATCTCATTTTATCGGCTCTTTCCGTTATGTATGGATTCTTTTAATTAGTCTTCGATATTTCTTGCTTCGTTGATACCGCTGGCTAAAGATTCCATTAAGGATAGTTCTTTGTCTGTAAAGCTATCCATGTATTTCTCTATCTGTAATCGTCGGGTGCTTTTTACCAAGTTATTAGCAGGTAAGAAAAATTCATCAACGGAAACATGAAGTAACGATACAAGGTCATAAAGAACTTGTATGCTGGGGTGTTGCCCCTTATTTTCAATATTAGTTAAGTACCGTGGGTCAATTTCAATCAATGCTCCCACTTGTTCACGAGTTAAACCTCGTTTCAATCGAGCTTCTTTAATGGCTAAACCAAAGGCTCTAAAATCATATTTATCTTCTTTTTTACGCATAGTAGACCACCTCTATACATTTTATTGTTCCTACTGAATTAAAAACAGGTATAGAAAAACGTGTTATATGTACTGACCCCAAAAAGTTAGACAATTAATTTAAGCAAAGGATTTAGTTCTGTATTGTACAGGACTAAGTCCTTTTCTACCATTTGTCAAGTATATCAAGGTATTTGATGAAAAGTAGTTTGAATTCCATAGTCAAACTAAGGAAATTGTCTTTTTTTGAACTAAATTTTAGTGTAAAAAGTGTACACTAAAACAACACCTTATCTGGTGATTTTTTTGATAAGGCGTTACAATAATATGGCATAAACAATTTTACCGATTTTGGGTAGAAGTATAATCGTAAAGTTTGTTATGCGTTATAAGGTAATACATTGTTCTAATGAGACGATGTATGGAGGCAATCGTGTGTGGTTTGGTTGAAGTCACTTGCGATTGTCTTTTCCGTTTCTCATAGAAGTCTGCGATATGACAAGGATTGGTGTGGCTAGCTGAAGCTATGTTATGAATGCACTTAAAGAGAATCTTTCTGGCATAGGGATTCCCACGTTTGGTGATATGTTCCTTGACTAGAAAGTTTCCAGATTCATAGTGTCTGAGGTCAATACCGATAAAAGCATTGATTTGATTGGCAGAGTGAAATCGACGAATGTCACCAAGTTCGCCAATAATACTTGTCGCTGTGGTTTCGGCTATTCCAGGAATAGAGAGAAGAATCTCGTATTCTGGCAAAGATTGAGCTAATGTTACCATCTCCTCTAAAACACCTTGTCTGTGTTCCGAAAGCCTAAGTAACTCCCCTGCATAGTATTTGACCTCTTCTATCACTGGAGAGGTTTTCTTAACCGCACAATAAGACTGATTAGCTAGTTTTGTAAGCTTATCTACTAAGTAAGTCACACGTTTTT